>APFI01000279.1 GCA_000403945.1 Desulfovibrio sp. Dsv1 | reverse complement strand
CCCCCCCCCGCTGTGGTCCGTGAGTCCGAATCCGGAGCCGACGGCTATGCGGGCACGGCGGCAGCCATGCTTGACGCGCCGCTCAAGAAAAATCCCAGCCTCGCGGAACTGGAGGAAGAGCTTTTTCCCCTGGAAAATGAGGACGAACGCGAAGTGCTTGCCGGCGGCGGCTTTCTGCCCGGCGCGGGCGACAAATAGGCTGGGGGAGTGAAAACGGCATGAAACTAGACCCGCGCGCATGCTCGCAGCTCCTGAGGACCAGCAATCCCATCCGCCTGTTCGGCAAGGTCAACAAAGTGGTGGGTCTGGTGGCCGAGGGCGGCGGCCTGCGCGCCCCTCTGGGGGCTGTCTGCCATATGCTGCCCGACGGCGGGAGCGAGGGCATCGCCGCCGAGGTCGTGGGCTTCCGCGACGGCAATCTGCTTTTCATGCCCTATGGGGACATGCGCGGCATCCGTCCGGGCAGTCTCATCCGCAACACCAGCCTGCCGCCGGTCTTTCCTGTGGGACCCTACCTGCTGGGCAGGGCTTTTGACGCTTTTGGCACACCCTTGGACGCGGGACCGCCCGTGAATGCGGAAATTTGCACCTCGCCCCTGCCCGCCGGGGACCGGGACCGGGCCGACTTTCAACGCCAGCTGGAAATCCAGGCGCCCTTCACCCCGGAATGGGCGATCAAGGCCAGAAACCAATGGCATCCCGAGCTGGCTCCCATCTACGCCGATCCGCCCAGTCCCCTGCAACGCCCGCGCATTACGGATATTCTGGACGTGGGCGTGCGCTCCATCAACAGCCTGCTGACTCTGGGCAAGGGCCAGCGTGTGGGGATCATGGCTGGTTCCGGCGTGGGCAAGTCCACGCTCATGGGCATGATGGCCCGGTATACCAGGGCGGACGTCAACGTCATCGCCCTGATCGGCGAGCGCGGACGCGAAGTGGTGGAATTCATGGAGCGCGACCTAGGGCCCGAGGGCATGGCCCGCTCTGTGCTGGTCATCGCAACCTCGGACCAGTCCCCACTGGTGCGCATGCGCGCGGCCTACGCGGCCACGGCTGTGGCCGAATACTTCCGCGACAAGGGCATGGACGTTCTGCTGATGATGGACTCCGTGACCCGCTTTGCCATGGCCGCGCGCGAAGTGGGCCTGGCCGTGGGCGAGCCGCCCACCACCAAGGGCTATACGCCCTCGGTCTTCGCCCAGCTGCCCAAGCTCCTGGAACGCGCCGGACGCTCGGCCAAAGGCACCGTCACCGGCATTTACACCGTTCTGGTGGACGGCGACGACTTCAACGAGCCCATTGCCGACTCCGTGCGCTCCATTCTGGATGGGCATATCGTGCTTACCCGCGATCTGGCGGATCAGGGGCATTTCCCGGCCATCGACGTGCTGCGTTCCATCAGCCGTCTGCGCTCGGATATCTGCCGGCGGGAGGATGTGCTGGCCGGGCGGGTGATTACCCGGCGCATGAGCACCTACCGTCGGGTGGAGGACATGGTCAATATCGGGGCCTATGCCAAGGGCAGTAATGCGGAAATCGATGAAGCCATCGCCGCCATGCCGGACATCAACGCTTTTCTTTGCCAGGATGTGGGCGATCCACAGTTTCTGGAGCAATGCATGCAACAGATGCGGGAACTGGCCCAGACCGGACAGCCCGCTGTCGCCGCCCCGCAGGCGTCCCCTCTGCCAGCGGCCTGAGCCGTTTCCGGCGGGCGCCCCGACGTTCCGGCCCGGGTGGCGCGCCCGCCGTCCGTTTTTCCTCGCGGTACGCCGTGGTCGCTTGAAGGGGTACGGGGGTTGTGCTAGAATAAACAGGCTCTGCGCGCGGCCTGCGCATCCACCCGCCCGCTGCGGCGGAACCGCCATTGGAGTCGCCATGTCCCTTTCCCGACTATTGGGTTTCCTCACGCGCTCCACAAAGAAAAATCCCGGATCGACTTCGGCCGACCCCGGTGAGGCCGAGCGTTTTTTCGCCCTGCGGCACCATTCCTTCAAGCTTTTTCTCACCGCCTGGAACAAGTTTCAGGAAACCATGACCGAAGTGGAGTACACGCTTTGCTGCGATCATCCTTTCGGCCTGTACCGCGTCCGCGCGCTCTGCACCAGCGTGGCCACACAGGTTTTTCAGTGCATCCAGCAACTGGAGCGGCTGGACCCGGCTCCCGGCCCGGCGCTTTACTCCCGCTTCGCTGAACTGCAAAAAATTGTGGCCGCCGAAGTCTATGAACCGGAATCCTGTCTGCTCGGGCCGCTGGTGCTGCCCTTGGGCCGTGGAAATCTGGACGACGTGGACGCGGAAGCCCTGGTGGACCCGGCCACGGCCCGTTTGGAAGGCCTGCGCGGACGCTTTTCCGAAGTCGTGCCCCCCGGTTTTGTGATCACGGCGGCGGGCTGCCAGCATTTTTTTCAGAGCGGCGAGCTGCAAAGCGAGATCAACCGGCGGGTTCAGGCGGCGGGCGGCTTTGGCCCGGAGCATCTGGCCAGACTCTCCGAAAGCCTGGGCGGCCTGGTGGAAAACACGCCCCTGCCCGACGATCTGGCCGAGGCCGTGCTGGCCGAGGTGCGGGATCTGCGCGCCCGATGTCGGCGGCCCATGCGCCTTTTGCTGCGGGGCCGCCTCTGGCCGCGCGCATCTTCCGGCGAAGACGGGACGGAGAACGCGGACGTGGCGGAAAACATCATGGATCCCGGCCTGTTGCTCTGGGGGCCGTCCGTGCCGCTGGATGTGCCGGACGATGAAATTCTGGATGCCCTGCACGTCACCTTGGCCCGCAAGCAGCGGGCGCAGGCCCTGATTTACCGGCGGGCGCGCGGACTTACCGAGGCGGACGCGGGCGTCTGCGTGACATGTCTGGCTGTGGAGGAGGGCGCGTGGGGCGGCTTGGCCCACACGGGCAATCCCCTGCATCCGCATGGAGCCAGCGTGCATGTCTATGCCTGTGGCGGGCTGCCGCAGGAGATGGAATATCCCGCTTTTCCCGTGGACATGCTGCGCTTGGCCCGCACCGCGCCGCATGAAGTGCGCGGCCGTAAGCCGCATGACCCGGGGCATCCGGTTTTGGATGACGCCACAGCCCTGCGGGTGACGGAGTTGGCCTTGGCGCTGGAGGAAGCCGAAGGCCATCCGCTTTCCCTGACCTGGGTGTGCGTGCCCGACGGCCGGGTGCGGCTCTTGCTGGTGCGCCCCATGATGCTGGCGGCGGATGCGGACGCCTTGCCCGCGCCGGGGGAGGGCGCACCGCCGCCTCTGCTGGCGGGGGGCGTCACGGTCAACCCCGGCAGAGTCTGCGGCCCGGCGATGCCGGTGCGGACTTGGGAAGAGGCGCGCCGTTTCCCGCAGGGCGGCATTCTGGTATTGCCGGACGACAGCTACCTCTGGGCTTCGCTTATCGACCGGGCCGCGGGTATCATCGCCGAGCGCGGCCTGCTGGGGTCCCGTCTGGGTTCCCTGACCCGTGAATTCGGCAAACCAGCCCTGTTCGGACTGAAAAACGCCCTGGAAAATCTGTCCAAAGGGCAAAAAATCACCCTTTGCGCGGATCTGGGCCGTGTATACCGGGGCCGACGGGACGAGCTGCTGGCCGGGGCCGCAAAGCCGCGCGACTTCATGCCGGGCAGTCCGGTGTTTCGCATTCTTCAGCACGCGGCCGCGCATATCCTGCCCCTGACCATCGACGTGGACAGCGTGGATTTCAGGGCCGCCAACTGTGCCACATATCACGACATCGCCCGTTACTGCCATGAAAAGGCGGTCAGCGCCATGTTCGCGCTGGGCGCGGAAAAGAAGCATGCGCCCCAACGGGTCAAGCAGTTGCGGGACACGGTGCTCAAACAGTTCTGGGTGGTCAACCTCAGCGACGGTTTCACCACCACCCCGGCGGGGCCGGTCATCGACGTGGGTCAGATCGCCTCGCGGCCCATGCTGGCCCTCTGGCGGGGCATGAACGCCCATCCCTGGCAGGGGCCGCCGCCTGTGGACGGCAAGGGCTTTTTGTCCGTGCTATTCGAGGCCACGGCCAATCCGCATCTGGACCCGGCGGCCCAAACGGCCTATTTTTCCGAAAAGAACTATTTTATGATTTCACGCGACTATTGCAGTCTGCATTCGCGCTTCGGCTTTCATTTCGTCTCCGTGGAGGCGCGCTTGGGCGCGCGCAGCAAAGAAAATTATCTGCTCTTCCAGTTACGCGGCGGCGCGGCCAATATCGAGCGGCGTATCCTGCGGGTGCGTTTTGTGGCCGATCTGCTCTGGGAGTTCGGCTTCGCGCCCGTGCTGCACAACGATGCGGTCAGCGCCCGTTTGGAAGGCATGGAGACGGACGAGGGCGAACACTTGCTGGCCGTGGCCGGGTACATGACCCTCCATACCCGCCAACTGGACATGGTCATGCAGGATTCGGCCCAAGTGGCGGCCCGGCGCGAGGAAATGCTCACCCATTGCCGGGCGCTGTTCACGGGTCGCGCCCTGCCCGCAACCGACGCTCAGGAGGCGCCCCCATGCCGTTGACGTCGCCCGCCCCATACCGGGGCTACAAAACCATCCACCGCCGTCTGCTGCTGACCCTGCTGCTGCTGGCGCTCACGCCGCTGGCGGCTCTGGGCCTGTTCTGCCTGGACCGCATCAACACCATCTATAACGAAAAGATCAGCGCGGGCCTGGAAGCCGTGACCAGCAGCAAGCACCGCGCCCTGGATACCTTCATTGTGGAGCGCGTGGCCCAGATCAAAACCTTGGCCTTTACCCATCCCTATGCGGAACTGAGCGATCCCGCCCGGCTGAGCGAAATTTTCAGCGTGATGCAGAACAACAGCCGCTCCTTTGTGGATCTCGGCATCATCGGCATGGATGGCCGACATGTGGCCTATGTGGGGCCATATGACCTGCACGACGCCAATTACGCCTACACCCCTTGGTTCCATGAAGTGCTGCGCAAGGGCGTTTATGTCAGCGACGTGTTCATGGGCTATCGGCATGTGCCACACTTTATCATCGCGGCACTGCGGCACGAGGGCGGGCGTAGCTACATCATGCGCGCCACCATTGACATGGAAGCCATCGACGCACTCCTGCGCCGGTTCTATTCCGGCCAGCACAGCGACGCCTTTCTGGTCAACGAACAGGGTGTGCTCCAGACCGACTCGCTCTATCACGGCAAGATCATGGGCAAGTTCAAGATTCCCCCGCTCAGCTCCGCCCGCAACGGCATGCTGACCATGCCCTTGGACGTGCCCGCCGACAAGGAGAGCGGCCGGAACCTGCTGGCGGCCATGATGCGGTTGGACTCCATGCCTTGGGTACTGGTGGTGGTGGACGACGTGGGCGAGAGTCTGCAGCCCCTGCGCCAGCTCCAGGTGCTGATTCTGCTTTTCGTGCTGTTGGGCAGCGCGCTGGTCAGCGTGGGCGCGGTGCTCTGTACCAGGCGTCTGATGGCCTCCCTGGCCGCCTCGGACCAGAGGCAGGCCCATATCGACGCCCGCATGCTGCAATCCAGCAAGATGGCGGCCCTGGGCAAGATGGCCGCCGGCGTGGCCCATGAGGTCAACAATCCGCTGATGCTGATCCAGGAAAACGCGGGCTGGATCCGCGACCTGCTGGAAGACGAAAAGCCGGAGAACATGCGGAATTACCAGGAAATCCTAGACAGTACGGACAAAATCGAGCAGCACGTCAAGCGTGCCAAGGGCATCACCCAGCGCATGCTGGGCTTCGGCCGTCGCATGAATCCCGGCCGGACGGAAATCCTGCTCAATTCCCTAGCGGATCAGGCCGTGGAAATGCTCAAGACCGAGGCCGCCAACCGCAATATTGTCATCACTAGGGAGTTTGATCCGCACCTGCCCGTGATCCTGTCGGACCCGGCCCAGCTGGAGCAGGTTCTTATCAACATCATCGACAATGCCATCGACGCCATCGGCAGGGACGGCAGTCTGCGCATCCGCACCGAAGCCTGCGAGCAGGGCGCGCGGATTTTCTTTGCGGACAGCGGCCCGGGCATGGACGAGGAAACCCTAAAGCGCATTTTCGATCCTTTTTTCACCACCAAGAAGGTGGGCGAGGGCACGGGGCTGGGCCTGGCCATCTGCTTTACCATTCTGGAAAAACTGGGCGGCCGGATTGAGGTGCAAAGCCAAGTGGGCCAGGGTACCACGTTTTGCATCACCCTGCCGCTCGAGCCCATGCAAGGCCCGCAGGAAGAGGAGATCGAGGAATAACCCCGCGCCTCTTGCGGGCGGCATGACTGGAAGTCGCAGCAACCTTTTGAGCTAGGAGCGTCTATGCGTGTGTTGTTCGTGGACGATGAAGTGGAGTTCCTGCAATTGATGGAAAAACGTCTCTCCCGGCGCGGCATGGAAGTCAGCACCACCCCGGACGGGCAGAGCGCTCTGGATCTGCTGGACGCGACCCTAGCGAACGGCGGGGAGATGTTCAAGGTCGTGGTCATGGATGTGCGCATGCCCGGCATGGACGGTCTGGAAACCCTGCGCCGCATGAAGGCCAAGGCCCCCGCTCTGCCGGTGATCCTGCTCACCGGGCACGCCTGCATGGGCGTGGCCGTGCAGGGCATGGATCTGGGGGCTTACGACTACATGCTCAAGCCCGTGTCCATCAGCGAACTGATCATCAAGATGGAGGAAGCGGCCCGTTCCGCTGTCTGATATGGCTGTGCTGAAGCGCTTGCGCCGCTGGCTGGGCCGCTGGGATCCGCCCGCGCCGGATCCCGCCGAACTGGCCCGCGAGGAGGAGTTCAAAGTCCGCCTGCGGGAGCGTTGCGCGCGTTTCCGACGACTGCTTTCGGCCAACAAAATCGCCCTGGAAGCCATGAGCGATGTGGAGGAACGCCTTGCAGGCGGCAAACCCTTCGGCATGGACTATGTGCGCGCCGCAAGTACCCACACGGTGACCGCCGTCTTTCAGATGGTGCGTGAGCTGAACTCCCTGTCTGACAACGGCTATGCCTCGTTGCAGGATGCCTTTGACCGCATCAGGGGGGACATGGAGCGTCTGCTGGCCCTGCCGGAGCATCTGGAGCGGGGGCCGCTGATCCTGCCTCTGGCCGACGTGCGCCTGGCCGACCTGCCCCAAGTGGGCGGCAAGATGGCCAATCTGGGCGAACTGGCTGCCAATGTGGGTTTGGACGTGCCCGACGGTTTCGCTGTGACGGTGGCCGCCTACTACCGCTTCATGGAATATAACGGGCTGCGAAGCGAGCTGGAGCGTCGCATCCAGGCCACGGACATGTGCAGCCTGGATGAGGTGTTCAGCCTGTCCGCCGCCTTGCAGCAATGTGTGCTGGCCGCGCCGCTGCCGCCGGACTTGGAGACGGCCATCATTGAAGCCGTGGCGGCCATGAAGGAGCGCGCCAGTGACGATCTGCTCTTGGCCCTGCGCAGCAGCGCCGTGGGCGAGGACGCTCTGGGCGTGACCTTTGCCGGGCAATATCGCTCAGAACTTAATGTGCCGCCCGAAGAAACCTGCGAAGTCTGGAAGGAAATCGTGGCCAGCAAATACGCGGTCACGGCCATGAGCTACCGCTATCAGCGCGGCATTCCGGACGACGCGGCTCCCATGTCCGTGGGCGTACTGGCCATGGTCCGGGCTGGAGCGGGCGGCGTGGCCTACAGCCGCGATCCCGTGGCCGTTTCCAGGGGACAGGAGCGGGTGGTGCTCAATGCCGTGCATGGCCTGCCTCAGGCTGTGGTGGACGGGACTGTCACGCCCGACGTTTTTGTGTTTAGCCGCGAAAATCCGCCGCGTTTGCTGGAAAAGCATCCGGCCGACGCGGCGGCCGCGCCCAGCCTCACCGCCATCCAGGCCGCCGAACTGGCCCGCGTGGCCTTGGCGCTGGAAGAATATTACAACGAGCCTCAGGATGTGGAATGGGCACTGGAAGCCGGGGACGGGCGCATCATGATCTTGCAGAGCCGACCGTTGCGCGAGGCCGATGGCGGCCCCAATAAGGGGGAGGACGCACAGGCGCCGGAACTGCCGCCGGGCCTGACCGTTCTGGCGGGCGGCGGCGTGCCGGTGAGCCCCGGCGTGGGCATGGGGCCGGCCTTTGTGGCCCGCAAGGAAGCGGACTTGCTCTCCTTTCCCGAAGGCGGCGTGCTGGTGGTGGAGCGGGCCTACCCCCGCTGGGCTACTCTGTTGGCGCGTGCCTCGGGCCTGGTTAGCGAAACCGGCGGCATGGCCGGGCATCTGGCCTCTGTGGCGCGGGAATATCGTCTGCCCGCCGTTTTCAGTCTGCCGGACGCCTGCCGCCTGCTGGAGAACGCTGGTGACATAACGCTGGATGCGAACCGCAACGTGATTCTGGCTGGACGGCAGACCCAGTTGATCCTGCCCATGGCCACGCCGCCCAATCTTATGGCCGGCAGCCCCGTGCATCTGCGTTTGGAGGCCTTGGCGCAGCTTATGACCCCTTTGCATCTGCTGGATCCGGATGCACCGGAATTCGCGCCACAACATTGCCGGAGCCTGCACGACATCACCCGTTTCTGCCATGAGAAAGCGGTGCGACTGATGTTTGACGGCGATGCGGATGCTGGACGGCGCATGGGCAAACAGCTCAAGGCGGGCGTCAAACTGCAGTATTGGGTTGTGGACATGGGCGGCGGCTTCACCCGGACTGTTGGCGGCCCGGTGGTGGATCTGTCCGAGATCGCCAGCGCGCCCATGCTGGCACTCTGGGAGGGCATGGTGGCCGTCCCCTGGGTCGGGCCGCCCAGCAGCGGAGTCGCAGGTTTTATGAGCGTGGTTTTCGAAAGCGCCATGAATCCGGAACTGGAAAGCACCGCGCCCGCCACCATGGCAGAGCGCAACTTCTTCATCATCGGCGACCGCTATATGATTCTCCAGGCACGCTACGGCTATCATTTCTGCACGGTGGAATGCTTGGCCGGAGAGGACAGCCATGAAAACTTCGTGAACCTCCAGTTCAAGGGCGGCGCGGCCGACCGAGAGCGCCGCCACCTGCGCGCCCGGATGCTGGCCGGTCTGCTGGAAGGGCACGGCTTTCGCGCAGATGTCAAGGACGATTCGCTTTTTGCCGTGGCCGAGGGCTTCGACGCCGCGGAAACGCTGCGGAAAACCCGCCTGCTGGGCTATCTGCTGATCCACAGCCGCCAAGTGGACATGATTATGCGGGAGAGCGCCAAGGCTGAAGCCCTCGGAAAAAAACTGGCCGGGGACATGGACGCGCTGGCCGGAAAGCCGCTGAAATACGGCGCGGATCCTTCGCATTGACAGTGGCCGTCCCCTGCCATATCTATAGGTCGTTGCGATCTGCGGGCAGTTAGCTCAGCTGGTGGAGCACCGCCCTTACAAGGCGGGGGCCACAGGTTCAAGTCCTGTACTGCCCACCAACTAATTTTTCAACGATAGTCGAAGAAGCCCGAAAATCCTTGTGACAAGCGGACTTTTTCCGTTTTCAGGGTTTGTCTATGTTCACTTGGGTACGTTGACAACCACGAAAAATGGGGACAACAATTATCCTCTACCGGGAGTTACCCCCATGCCCTTCGATATTGACTGATGCCGCCATACGCGCGGCGAAGCCCGGGGAAAAACGCTACAAGCTGGCGGATGGCGAAGGCCTGTATGTCGAGGTTGCCTCCACTGGGGGCAAGTGGTGGCGTATCAAGTATCGTTTTGCCGGAAAAGAAAAGCGGCTTTCCCTTGGCATGTATCCTGACGTGGGCTTGAAGGATGCCCGCCGCCGTGATGATGCCAGGGAATTGCCTGCCCAGGATGTTGACCCAAGCGCACAGCGGCAGGCGCACAAGGCCGAAGCCGTGGCCGTGGGATCGCCCTAGGG
>APFI01000278.1 GCA_000403945.1 Desulfovibrio sp. Dsv1 | reverse complement strand
GTGGCGCGGGAATGGTACGGCAAAAAATGCCCTGCGTGGAGTTCCGGGCACCAGAAACATATTCTGCATCGCTTGGAGCATCAGCTATTCCCCTATCTGGGCAAAGCGCCTCTTGCGGACTTGGAGGCGGCGGGCTTCCTTGCGGAAAGCCGAAGCACCATGAATGAAGCACCATGAATAAGGAATGCACCATAACAATCGACCTTGAGGATTGCGGTCTGATTCTGCTGGGCCGGGAAGCATCATTGATACGGATATGCAAGTATTGGAAGAGGGCCAGATGGCCCTTGCCCGCCTGCTCCAACTTCTGGGATGTGTTGTTCTGGAGGTAGCCCATAAGTAGCCACCGTCACCACAAACACAAGCGAGGCCCCTGCTCTGTGGTGGTTTTTTTGCCCCGCTGTCCCACCCCTGGGCACAGAAGAACTTTAGGGGCAATCAATGAAGAGTTGTTTGAAAATATATTGGGGCTGTCTTGGCTAAGACTAGTGTTTAGCTTGTTTTACCCAATAAGTTAGCTTGGTTAGAAGCTGTTT
>APFI01000277.1 GCA_000403945.1 Desulfovibrio sp. Dsv1 | reverse complement strand
TGCGCATGAAATTCGATTACACGATTTTCATGGCTTTTTCTGAAATTATGAAATGACTTCTACTTACTTTTACAAGGATACTCTTCTTATAAACACCTGGGACGCGCTGGCCGGCAGCCTGGAAGAGATATATTGTGATTTTGTTGTGCGGTCATTCACAAGAATACTGAACGTGATACTCAGACTGATGCAGTGCGTTTACCACACCACGGAGGAAAGTAAGTATGACTGACGACTCCAGCGTAATTTGTAAAGTGGTTGAGCGGCGATTGGGGTTACGAATCCGGCAGAGCTTTTGGAATTCATTCTTCATCATGTGCTGCCCGGGTTTATGCAAAAAATTTGACCATGTACTACAACTGTGTTTATTGTCCCATTCAGGGAGGGGTACCCCCCCCCACCTTTAGGTGGCGGCTGTAGCGTTTTTTTTGCAGGCTGTGGGCATGAGCAACTATCGCAAAGGCTCCCACAGTGTTTTTTCAATTCACCTGCACATGGTCTGGATAACCAGGTACCGGAAAAAGATTTTGTCAGGCGACATCGCCCAGGGGGCCATGTCACTGATACGCGGCATTTGTGAGAAACATCAGGTGGAAATACTCAAAGGACATATAGCACCCGACCATATCCATCTTTTCGTTTCGATTCCGCCAAACCTTGCTGTGAGCAAGTTGACGCAACAACTGAAAGGCCGAACCTCCCATGCCATGATAAACGAATTTCCATTGTTAGGCCGCCAGTATTGGGGACACCATATGTGGGCGCGCGGCTGTTTCTGTTGCAGCAGTGGCAATGTGACCGATGAGGTTATCAGGCAATACATTGCGCAACAGGAAGATGCTGGCAGACCTTCCGGATTGAGGGTGAATGACTTAAGCCTGCTTCAGCAGGAGCTATATCGGCTTTAGCCGGTGGAGTGTTTAATAAGAAAATTGGCAACTCACAAGTCTAGAGTATTTATAATCTGAAATATCTCACGTGGTAGAGTAAAACAAGATTCATCTCTTATGCCGAAGATACAGAAATACATTTGTGGTATATTCGGCGAAATAATGAAACACACTGGTCGGAGCATTGTGTCCCTGTCGTGTGTACTCTTATATATAATTTTAAAGGTAGCTTGTCTTAAAACAAACCTGTGACCTTGCCCGTGTTCACATCCACGTCGATATCGCGAAACGAAGGATGTGAACCTGTGCCGGGCATCAAACTGATCTCGCCGGAAACCGGGCAGACCAGACCGGCCCCGCCGAACAGCAGCACATCGCGCACACGCAGCCGCCAGGAGGCGGGCACGCCCTTACGGGTCGGATCGTCAGACAGGGAATATTGGGTCTTGACCATGCACACGCCCAAGTCATTGGCGTCGGGACGCTCCTGCAGTGTTTTCAGGCGTTGTGCCGCCAGAGGTTCAAAATCCACGCCGTCGGCCCCATAGATTTCGCGGGCAATGCAGGTGATCCGCTCGGTCAGCGGCAGGCTCCAGTCATAAAGCGGCTTGAAATTCTGTTTGCCGGAATTGCAGACGTCCATGACCGCGTCAGCCAGCTCCAGCGCGCCCTCGCCGCCCTTTTCCCAATGTTCCGATACAGCCACACGAGCCCCGGCTGTTTCGCAGATGCGGCGGATGGCGGTGATTTCCGCTGGACTGTCTGTGTGGAATTTGTTGATGCAGACCACGGAAGGTACGCCGGAACGGCGTACAATGCCGATATGGTGCAACAGATTGACGCAGCCCGCTTCCACCAGACCCACGTCCTCGCGAGTATAGGCTTCGGGCAGGGGGCTGCCGGGCCGGGGCTGAGGCGCGCCGCCGTGGCTTTTGAGCGCCCGCACTGTGGCCACGATGACCGCCGCGTCGGGTGTCAGGCCGCTGTAACGGCATTTCAGGTTCCAGAACTTTTCATAACCCATTTCAGCGGCGAAGCCGGATTCCGTCACATGCACATCGCTGAGCTTGAGGCCCACCCGGTCGGCGATGACCGAGCTCTGTCCCAGGGCGATATTGCCGAAAGGCCCGGTATGCACCAACACTGGCTGCCCCTCGATGGTCTGGAGCAGATTGGGTTTGACGGCTTCCACCAACCAGGCGGTCATGGCCCCGGCCACTTCCATATCCGCCGTGGTCACGGGCTTGCCGTCGCGGTCCAGAGCCAGGACCATCCGGCCCATGCGTTCGCGCAGGTCGCGCAGGTCGCGGGCCACGGAGAGAATGGACATGACTTCCGAGGCCACAGTGATGTCGAAGTGCGAGCGCATCATGAAGCCGTCGTTGCGGCGGCCGTCGTCCTCAATGCCGATGATCACATTGCGCAGGGCCTGGGCGCAAAAATCCATAACCCAGCCCGTGCCCACTCGCGTGGGGTCCACGTTCAGGCGGCGCATGCCCGAAAGGCGCGCCAGGGTGGCGTCGTCGTAGTTGCGCTCGTGCTGCATGCGGGCGGTGAGAGCGGTCATGGCCAGATTGTGGGCCGCGCCCACGGCATGGATGTCACCGGTGAAATTGAGCGAATACGGCGTCAGAGGGATACACTGCGACAGGCCGCCGCCCGCGGCCGAGCCTTTCATGCCCATGGTGGGGCCGCCCGAAGGCTGGCGAATGGCTGCTGAGGATCGCAAACCACGACGGGCCAGACCCTGGACCAGCCCGATGGTGGTGGTGGACTTGCCCTCGCCCAGCGGCGTGGGGGTGATGGCCGTAACATCCACATACTTGCCGTCAGGTCGTCCGGACAGGCGCTCCAGCACCGCATGCTGTTCAATTTTGCCCATATAGTGCCCGTAGGGCAGCAGTTCCCGGGATTCCAGGCCCATTTCAGCGGCCAGGGTTTCCACAGTCTTCATACGCGATTCGGCATCCTGCGAGATTTTCCAGTCAGGATTTTTGGTGGGATCAAGCGTCATGGCAACTCCTTGAAATATAACCTAGGTTCAGCCCTCATTAATCTTCCTGCTGCAAAGCTGCCTTTTTCCAATAGCGGCATTGCAAAGCAGAAATTGACCCTGCAGTGCTGCGCTAGCCGTCGGGCAGAGGATCTGCCTTACGGATAGAGCGCAGCGCTATGCCAATGCAGCTTCAACCAATTTCCGCTTTGCGCCTTGCTGTCTGAAAGAACTCAGCTTTCGCGGCCAGCGGTTTACTGAGGGCTGAGCCTAGTCGGAATGTACGGTCCGCACCGGCAAGCGTCAAGGCGGGAAGGTGGATAACGCAGCGCATAAAACAGGCCCGGAACCGTGATTCCGGGCCCGTCGGCGAAAGGATCGTACAATTCAGCCGCTATGTCATGGTCCAGTTCGCCTTCATGCTCCGGATGCCGCAGCCGATGCGGCACTCCGGGGCGGAAACGTATTGCAGAGGAAGTCAATGCCGCCAACGATTCGTTCATGTCCCCGGTCAGGGGAAGATGCGCGACATATGCCAGCCCGTGGCCATGATCAGGGCATCATGCTTTTTGCGCAGTCCCGCGAAGCGTTTGACGCCCATCGGATGGGTGATCACGAAATGCACGCCCATGTCTTCAATGCGTTTGAGTTCCTTGAACAGCAAGTCGTGGTGCAGACGTTCGCACGGATATAATATTAAATAAATAATATTTTAATATTTTCCAGCATTACATTAACATAAAACTTTAAAAAACAATTGTCAGCAAAACCATATTTATATCCATTATATTCCTCCACAGTGATGATATAACATACTTACATTATATTGTTAATATTTTCAGCATGCTATAGTTCTTAAGGAATAAAGACAAGTGAACGTCCGGCATGTCCGCCTTGCGGCAGTGTGAACTGTGCCGTTAAGTGGCGCGAACGGAGGAGAAACAGGAGAAAAATGGTTCGAGGCGGCAGGGAAAAAAAGTGCAAAAAAAGGGGGCTTGCGCCCCCATGAGAGTCTCAGTCGTCAGCGTACGGTGCGGACTACTCTTCGTCACCTTCCCACTTGATAAAGCCGGGATTGGTGTTGGTCATGGCGTTGACGATCAGTTCCACCAAGCCGCCGTAAGCGAAGCTGTTTTTGGAGTACAGGCCGTTGTGCTCCAGCAGTTCGCGGATCTGGCCCTTGCAGTTGGAGCAGGGGGCGCAGATGTACTTTTTGGTCTCGGGTCCGAGGCAGTCCTTGAAGGCTTCGCCGATCTGCCACATCTTTTTGCGTCCGGAGATGTTGCCGCGCCATTCGTCGATGTTGTTGCGGGTCATGATGGCGAAGCCGGAGCCGCCGCCGCAGCAGTAGTTATTCACGCCGTGGCAGGGCATTTCGCGGAACTGGGGCGCGATCTTGTGCAGGATCTCGCGCTGTGGCTGCACGATGCCCATCAGGCGCACCGCGTTGCACGGGTCGTGCAGGGTCACCGGGAAATTGTTGCGCACGGGGTCGAGCTTGAGGCGGCCGGACATGACAATGTCGCGCAAAGTCACGTAACAGGATTCGCGCGGCACTTGGTATTCAAAGGGGATCACGCGGTCGGCGATGACGGTCAAGGCCTTGTGGGCATGGCCGCATTCGCCGACGACGATCTTTTTGACGCCCAGTTCCTTGGCGGCCATCATGTGCTGCAGGGCGATGCGCGCGGTTTGGGCGTCGTCGTAGAACACGCCGTAGTTCACGCCGTCATAGGCCACGGCCTTGCTGGACAGGGTCCAGGATAGACCGGCTTCCTGGAAGATCAGGGAGAAGGCGGCGACGTTTTCGGGCCAGGCCATGATTTCGCCGGCATTGTGCAGCAGCATGATGTCCGCGCCCCGCACGTCGAAGGGGGTGTGGATGCCCACGCCAGTGATTTCCGTGTAGTCCTCGTCGATGAATTCCACGTTTTCCTTGACCACTTCGGGCGTCATGCCGGTGGAAGAACCCACATTCATCTGGTTGATGGTGCCCTTTTCGTGCAGTTCGCGGGGATAGATGCCCAGCTCCTGGCTGAACAGCTTGCGGATTTCACGGGCGATAAGGCCGTTATCCACGCCGATGGGGCAGGTCTGGGCGCAACGGCGGCAGAGATTGCAGCGGTAGGCCAGCTCGCCGAGGCGGGCGACGGTTTTCCAGTTCAGGCCCATGTCGCCGTAACGCCACTTGGCGAAGGGCTCTTTTTTCACATACTGCTTGTAGATGCGGCGGAAGATCTCCGAGCGGAAATTGGGACGGTACATCTCGTTCTCACCGGACATTTCGAAGAGATGGCAGGCGGCGGAACAGGAGTTGCACTGCACACAGTTGTCCATGCTGGTTTCCAGCATGGGCAGGAAGGTCCAGTTGTTTTCCCTGGAGAAGAGCTTGCGCATGCCGTTGAGAAACTTGTTGACCAGTTCCTCTTCTTCCTGCTGATTTTTAGGTTTGGGAATATTCAGCACGCACACGTCGTCCAGAATACATGCCGTGTTTTCCTTCTGCTCGTCGGTGAAGGGCTTCCAGGGCATGGCCTTCACGTCCAGGGTGAGCTCGGGAAGAGTATTGGGATCAATGCTGACCAGCTGTCCTTCGACAGTGGAAACATCGCTCAAACGCAGATTATCTTTCATTTCGGAACTCCCTAGTCTTCTTTCTTGGGGGCTGCGGGATTGGTGGTGGCCACATCCACCCAGGTCTTGGGGCTGCCGTCGCCGGCGATATGGTCTGCGGACCAAGTCACGCTGTACTTGAGCATCTCGCCGATCTTTTCCTTGTTCTTGTCGCTGTAGTGGGTGGGTTCATCGCCCCAGCGGATGTCGTGGTACATGAAATATTTCATGATCAGATGACCCATGTTGGTCATGGGAATCCAGATCAGCAGGGAAAAGCCCACCAGCAGATTCAGGGTGAAGAAGACGCTGGGCAGGGGTTGGAAGGTGAAGGTGAACAGGTTGTGGATGAAGGTGCGGGCCAGCTCGAAGTAGGAAGGATTGAAGGCCCAGGCCGCCAGAGACAGCAGACCGAAGAGCACGAAGGCGCCCAAGTTGAGGAAATGTTCGGGCGTGGTGTATCTTTTCAGGCCTTCGTCGCTGCGACGGCGCAGGATCAGGGCAATGCCGCCGCCCACAATGCAGAACGCGCCCAGCAGCACCACGGCGCTAATCACATTGCTCACGAAAGTCATGAAGCCGCCTTGCGGATCCATGCCGAGCATCTGGGCGAGAACGGCCAGAATCACGATGATGGTGCCGCCCATGAGCATGTACATGCCCACATGGAAAGGATAGGTGCGCAGCCAGAGCTTCGGATTATGCTCAAGGGTGGCGTGCAGGCAAAGCACTTCCACCAGAATGCCCTTGATGTCGCCCCAGTGTGAAATGTGGCGGGGCTTGGTCCACCATTCCTTTTCTTCCATGAAGCTGCCGCCGTACGCGGCTTTTTTGGCGCCTTCGTGGGGCACAGGATAGAGCTCCCAGCGCGCGTGCAGAGGGCTGGCCGCCATGTACGACTTGATTTTCAAGTAGGCCAGGCAAATGAAGCCGACTACCGCCAAGTAGCCCAAAATGTAGAACAGAATGGTCATGCGTTTTCTCCCGTAAGTCAAGATGCCGCCGCATCATGGGTTTGTCGGGACATCGGCCCCGGACCGGTGTCGCCGCAACAAGCCCGGCATACGCCTGCTTGCCTTTCAACCTCACCCCAAATTGCGCACGCGCCCAGCCGCATTGTTGTGACCTGTCTTATTGGGATTGGTCACAAAAACGGGAAAGTCAAGGTGCGCGCCGAGTTACTTCTGATAACGGAAATTCACAAAAATGCAAAGATCTCGGTGTGATTCCGAGGAATCATAGTAATCTTGAGTAAAATAATTTTATTTAAATAAATCAACTAGATTATGCGAAAAAATAACAGAAAAAATTTTTTGTGCAAGTCTCGAAAAATTTTTTCTACCCGGAGGAGAGAAGGGAATCCAGCGGTTTGACGGAAAAGCCCTTAATGAATAGGGGACCGGTAATGAAGTTCAGCATCTGAATCTGTCTCCTGAATAGGTGCGGCGACAACCGTATCGCAGGTCCGTTACTTGCTTTTTCCAGTTCGCGCGGCGACGGCCTTGTCGTGACAGACCCTGCAATCCATAACTTGCGGACCCGCATCGCTTTTCCGGTGGCATTGCGTACAGGCAGCGTCCAGATAAGGATTTGTTTTTTTCTGGCTGAGCTTTGACATCCAGGAAGGTTTCGGACGGACCTTCCTCCGTTTCCCGGTGGCAGAGCGTGCATTCCGCATTGACACATTCCATGTACTCCACATGCTTGTCATGCGTAAAAAAGACCGGCGGCATTTTTTGTGTCGGCAGCGTTGGAAAGGTGAAGGGAATACGTTCTTCCCCGAGGCCGTGCCGGAAAAAAAGGACGGTGCCGGTGAAAAGCGAAAGGCAGAGCAGGGGCACCCCGAATCCAAATATTATGTTGCGCATGTCACGTCCTCAATTCCTGGTGAAATTCCGGTATGCCTCGACGCGGAGACGATGCCGCCGGAGCTGCGAGGGGAATCCCGGGCTGAGGCGGGATTCTCCGGCCGTTATGCTGCGGGCCGCCCGGCGGCCAGCGATTCTGCGGCACTACGCACAAATACGGTGCACTTGTACGGATCGCGCTTCATGCAGCGCATGAAGTAGGCCACGGTCACAAACAGGAAAAGACGGGATTCATAGTCCAGATGATTGGTCAGCAGCCAGTGGCCCTGAGGACCTTCCTCTTCCGCAAGCCTGCGTGCACCCCTCCCTTAACATAGTGCAGACCAAAACTGGAGACTTCTGGTAAACCATCCCCAGGAGGGAGGCATGAAGAAGTCA
>APFI01000276.1 GCA_000403945.1 Desulfovibrio sp. Dsv1 | reverse complement strand
CGAAGACCGGCAGCGCCACGTAGACTGGCCATGAGACGTTCATGGCCGCGATGATCTGCGGAACGTCCATGGCGGGCTGGTAGCAGAGCGATGCCACGGGCAGCACCAGCGGCATGACCGCCTGCGGGAACAGGCCCAGCAGCAGGCTGACGGCCGCCAAAACCAGCAGGCCCAGGCGCATGCTGAAGGGGGCATCTTCCACTTGGGGCAGATGGTCCGGCCGCTTCTCGAAGATCAGGGTTTTCAGAATGCGGGTGTAGTACACGGCCCCCACCAGGGAAGCCGCCAGGATCAGGGCCGCCAGCCAGATCTGACCGGCGTCCACGGCGGCCTGGATCATCAGGAATTTGCTGTAGAACGCGCCGAAAGGCGGCAGGCCCATGATGCTCACCAGGCCCACGGCCATACAGGCCACAGTCCAGGGCATATGGCGGCCCAGGCCGCGCAGGTCGGCGAGGTTGCGGCTGCCCGCGCGCATGATCAGCGCGCCTGCGCCCAGAAAGAGCAGGTCTTTCATCACGGCGTGATTGAACGTGTGCCAGAGCGCACCGGCCGTGGCCAGCCAGGTGCCCAGACCCAGCACCAGCGCGATTTCGCCGATCTGCCCCAGGGTGGAGTAGGCCAGCATGCGTTTGATGTCTTCCTGGCGCAGAGCCATGAGTTCGCCGTAGATCAGGGTGGCCACGCCCATGGCGGTGAGGCCCGCCCCGAACCAGGACAGGCCGAACAGGCCGCGCATTTCACCGGCGGCCTGGCCCACGCTCATGATGATCACGCTGACGATGCCGAACACGCCCATTTTGGTGATGATGCCGGACAAGGGCGCTGACACCGAGGACGGCGCGGCGGGGTGGGCGTCGGGCAGCCAGGAGTGCAGGGGCGCCAGACCTGCTTTGACGCCGAAGCCCGCCAGACAGAGCACCAGGGCCGTCTGGAACCGGAACGGGAAGTGGAAGGCGGCCAGCGGCGAGGCGGAAAAGACGTTGAGAATGAATAGACCGGGCAGCATGAACAGCGCGCCACCCGCGCACATCACGTAATATTTGAGACCGGCCTCATAGACCGTGCGCCGTCCTTCGTGAACCACCAGGAAGTAGGAGGCGAAGGTCATCAACTCCCAGTAGCCATACATGGCCGCCATGTCCGGCGTGGAGACGATGCCCGTCAGGGAGGCGAAGGTCAGCAGCAGGAAAAACCAGTACCAGCCCTTGCGGCCGTCGTGGATGTAGCCCAAGGAGTAGACGCTGACCACCAGGGCCACCAGGGCGATCATCACCAGGAAGAGCCGGGCCAGGGGCGGGGCGGGGACGACGCAGACCGCCGCGAGGGCCAGAGCCGGGAACAGGGCGGCGATCAGCGGGGCCGCGCGCAGGCGCAGCAAAAAGGCCAGACCGGCGATGAACGCGCCGACGTAGAAACACCAGTAGGCCGGATGCACGGGCGCGTGCATGACCGTCAGGCCGAAGTGCCCGCCCACGGCGTCGGTCAGGGGGCCGCGCAGCAGGCCCAGCGCCGCCGTCAGCATGCCCAGCAGCGGAAGTGACAGGCCGCCGAACGCGGAGCGCGTCGCCGGGTCTTCGTCTTCCGCGTCATGCGGGGCTTCCAGCGATATGCGGCGCACGGCGTCCACATACAGCCAGATGAAGACCGTGGTGGCCGCGGCCATCAGCAGCAGACAGGGCATGCCGCCGGAAGGGGCGGATTCCAGCAGGGCCTGAACGATAAGAGCGCGGGCTTCGGGCAGAAGAAAGGGCGAACCGCCCACGGCGGCCAGCAGTCCCAGGCCGAAGAGCGCTCCGGCCCACGGCTGCCGCCGTCCCGCGCCGCTCAGGTCGTCCAAGGTGACGGCGGGCGCGTCAAAGATCGTGGCGCCGCGCGCGGACACGAGGCGCGCCAGCGCGACCAGCGCCAGCAGCCTGGCTGAAATCTGGAAGATGACGAAAAGCCACAGGCCGGTCAGGCCCACGGATGTCTGTGCGGTCAAGACCATGCAGGCGATGCCCGCGTCGTGCAGCGCGCCCCAGAGGATCAGGCGACGCGGATCCTTGCGCTCCCACACGGCCTTGACCGTGGCGAACAACAGCAAGATTGCGCCGAGCAGCAGCGGCAGCCAGGAGCCGCCGGTCATGAACAGTGGTGATGTCATAGACGCCCCGTGATTTATGGATCATCCGGATCGCATCCACCGTATCCGGAATGCGCTCCGGGCCGATATGCGCCGCCACAGCGGATGAAATTTTTTGCACGGCACCGACCTTCGCCGGAGGCGGAAGTCTGTGGTATTCGTGAAAAAAATCCTTAGTTGAATAGTCGGGCAATACCCTACTTCAGGTTCAGGCGCAAGTCTGAAAAAATTTTTTTTCACAGCGCACAAGCTCCTTATTCCTCGCGCAGATCGCGGCTCATCAGGGTTCTGAGCGCGTCATGCGGGGGCTGGCCCTCGTAAAGAACGCAATACATGGCGGCGGTGATGGGCGCGTCAATGCCAAGCCGCAGGGCCAGAGCATGCACGGCGGCCGTGGTTTTGACTCCTTCGGCCACCATGCCCAGACTGCGGGTGATGGCTTCCAGATTTTCGCCGCGTCCCAGCCGCAGGCCCACCTGCCGGTTGCGCGAAAGGTCGCCGGTGCAGGTCAGGGTGAGGTCGCCCAGGCCGGACAGACCCATGAAGGTGCTCTGGCGGGCCCCGCAGGCCACTCCCAGGCGGCTCATCTCGGCCAAGCCCCGCGTGATTAAGGCGGCCCGGCTGTTGTGTCCCAGGCCCAGACCGTTACAGACTCCGGCGGCGATGGCCATGACGTTCTTGAGCGCGCCGCCCATCTCCACGCCGATGATGTCCGTGCTGGAATAGCAGCGGAAGGTCGGGCCGGAGAACAGCTCCCGCAAGGCGCGGCCCAGGGCTTCGTCGCGCGCGGCCAGCACCACGGCTGTGGGCAGGCCTTGCAAGACTTCCGCCGCGAAGGACGGCCCGGAGAGCATCGCATAGCGCGGTTCAAGACCGGCCAGAGCCTCGGCGGCCACCGTCCCGCAGGTGGACAGGCTGCCGGTTTCCAGACCTTTGGCCGCGTTGACCAGCACCAGACCGGGCCGGAAATATTTTTTGTGCGCAGTCAGCCAGCTACGCAACTGCTGGCTGGGCACGGCCAACACCAGCCAGTCGCGGTCGAGAACGGCCGGGTCCGTACTGGCCGTCAAGCGGGCGTCCAGCGTGAAGCCCGGCAGATAGTGCGGATTTTCGTGGTGTTGGTTGACGGAGCGGGCCACGTCCGCATCCCGCAGCCAGAGGGTCGCGGGCAGGCCGCGCGCGGCCAGCAGATGGGCCAGGGCTGTGCCCCAGCTGCCGCCGCCCGCCACGGTGACGGGCGTTGTGGTGGAAAGCGCGCCGGGCATGGTTTCAGAATCCCAGTTTTGATTCCGGGCCGGGCCGGTCAGGCAGAATGGGGCGGGTTGCGGACATGCGGGCGTTTTTGGTACCGAAGCGCAGCAGGAACATTCCGGCGAAATTCTGGTTCTTGTACACTTCCACCCGGAAGAGCGTGCCCCGGCGGTCCACGGAAAAGCGCGGCGCAAAATCCTTGCGGCGCAAGGACAGGCCACTTTCGTCGCGGCCGCCGCTGTCAAAGCCGATGGCGTTGACCCTGAAGTCTTTCTGCGGATGCACGCGTACGGTTTCTTCTACATCCAGCACCCGGCCGAAGGGCACGGTCTCGTCGCGGCCGTCCACAGTGACCCGCACGGCGTCCAGGCTGTGGTCCATTTCACGCCAGTCGGGCCGGATCAGGGTGATGGTGCGGTTGCCGTAGTGGATGCAGATCCGACCGTCACGGTCCTGGCAGGGCAGAACCGCCATGATGGGTTTGGTGGTCACGGCTCTGGCCGGGCTGCCCTTGGGCAGCGGCAGATAATTGATGGAGGGGCGCACGTCTTCCAGGGGCAGAAAAATGCGGTTTTCGGCAAAGGAGACCCCCAGATCGGCCCGCAGGGCCTCGCCCACGCACTGGGGCGTCAGGGCGAAATCACGTTTGAAGCGCACCCCCGCCTGGCGCAGAAAGGCCTCCACTATACTCAGGTGGTAGTAGGCCCGCAGCTCCACCGGAAATTCCTTGCTGGCCTCCAGGCCGAAAGCCGCCTTTCCCTGGCGCACGGCGTAGTAGGACAGGCTTTTTTCCATTTCCTTGTCCCCGGCGGCGGTGTTCGTATTATGAACGTGCAGGGCGTGCAGGGGGTTGATCAGGCGGCGGTTGACCTCTTCCGTCACCTTGGCCGCCTCCTCGGCCAGCGCGCCCATGAACACGCCGGGGGGCAAGCCGTCCTGGTCGATGATCACCGACTGACCCCAGCGGGCCGGATTGCAGAGATAATTCTGATAATTTTCGCGGTAATAGCCGCTGCCGTCGTGCAGGTTGAGCACCAAGGCCACGTCCGGATGGCCGATCAGCTCCTGGATGCGGCGCACTGTGGGAAATTCCGGATCGTGCTCGTCCAGGCTGGCGAATTTGCGGTTCATGTCCCCGTGCAGGCCGCGCGAGCGCTTGATGATACTGGGAAAGTTGAGATTGGGCACCACCCAGACGGTCCCTTCTTGGATTTTATAGCGGGTGGCCAGCAGGGTGGCGGCGGAAAAACCGCCCGGCTCGTCGCCCTGGATGCCGCCCACCACCAGCACGGCGCGCGTCGCGCCGCCCAAGCGGATGGTGGTGAAATCCAGAGGAAATGCCTCTTCGCCGCCCGCCGATGCGGGCGTGCAGAAGCAGAGGAGGGCGCAGAACAGCGGAAGACACGCCGTCAGACGCGACAACAAGCCCGGGCGGCCGTGAAAACCCGGCCCAGTGTCGAGGACGGGCATCATGCATCGGTTTGTATTCATTGACTGTTCCTACTGTAGATGACAGGGGGAACAGTACGCCATTTGGCCCTAAACGGCAAGGATGAGCGGGACGGAACGGGGCTTGTCGCCCGGAGGCGAAACATATACAGCGAGCGACAAGCCCCGCTCCCGACGCGGACACGTTTCTATTCCGGGTCGAAACCGATATCGCGGATGGCGGACTTCAGCGCGTTCAGTTCGACAGGACCGCATTCCTCATAGCGCAGTTCCTTGGCGGCCAAGTCCACTTCAGGCTTGCTCACGCCGGACACCTTGGCGGCGGCTTCTTCCACGGCGGCCTTGCAATGGCCGCAATGCATGCCGTTGACTTTTAATGTTTTCATATTATCCTCCAAAATAATCTGGTTTTCATTTTCAGCGTGCCCAGATTACGCCGGGCACGCTGAAAAAACAAGCGGAGGCACGGCAATGACTGCGGAAAAAAAGACAGACACCGCCGGGGATGCCTGCTCCCTGCGTTTTGATATCGGCGGTATGCACTGCGCCGCCTGCTCCTCGCGCATCGAGCGCGTGGTGGGCGGGATGGACGGCGTGAACAAGATCAGCGTGAACCTGCCCACAGCCACAGCCAAGATTTGGGTCAGGCCCGGCGACGAGGACGCGGTGCGCAAGGCTGTCATGGAGCGGGTGGCCGCTCTGGGCTTTTCGGCCACACCGGCGGCGGCTGTGGACGCCGCGACCCAGTACGAAGCCTCAAGAGCCAAAGCCCTGGAGGACCGGCGGCAACGCATGGGCCGCCTCTGGCCCATGATCGGCTTTTCCGTGCCCCTGCTGGTCATCTCCATGGGGCATATGCTGGGCCTAAGCCTGCCCTCCTGGCTGGAACCGCACAGCGCGCCCCGGACCTTCATGCTGCTGCAACTGCTGCTGACCCTGCCGGTGGTCTGGCTGGGACGGCATTTTTACCTTGAGGGCGTGGCGGCCCTGCTGCACAAATCCCCGACCATGGACAGCCTGGTGGCTGTAGGCACGGGCGCGGCCTTTCTGTACAGCCTGGGCAACACCGTGCTGGGCGTGCTGGCTTTCGACCCGGTCATGCGGGCCATGAACCTCTATTATGAATCCTGCGCCGTGCTGCTGACCATGATAGAACTGGGCCAGTTTCTGGAAGCCACTGCCAAGCGCAAGGCCGGAGACGCCATGGGCGCGCTGATAAGCCTCACGCCGGAAACGGCCCTGCGCCTGGACCGTGAGGACCAGACCGCGCCGCCAGAGGAGGTGCCAATCGCGGACCTGCGCGCGGGCGACCGCCTGCTGGTCCGGCCCGGCAGCCGCGTGCCCGTGGACGGCGTGGTGCTGACCGGCAAGAGCGCCGTGGATCTCTCCCTGCTGACCGGCGAATCCATTCCCGTGCCTGTGGGACCGGAGGACAAGCTGGTGGCGGGCAGCGTCAACGGCGGGGGTTCCCTGACCATGCGCGCGGAAGCCGTGGGCCAGGACACGCGGCTGGCGCGGATCATCCGCCTAGTACGCGAGGCCCAGGGCAGCAAGGCTCCCATCGCGCGCGTGGCCGACCGGGTGAGTTTTTATTTCGTACCGACAGTCATGCTCTTCGCCCTGCTGGCGGCCCTGGCCTGGCTGGTCTTCAGCGCCGAGCCCGTCAGCACGCCGCTGTCCGTGTTCGTGGCCGTACTGGTCATGGCCTGCCCTTGCGCCATGGGCCTAGCCACGCCCATGTCCATCATGGTGGGCACGGGCCGGGGCGCGCAACTGGGCGTGCTGATCAAAAACGGCGCGGCCCTGGAGCAGGCCGGGCGGATCACTACCCTAGCCGTGGACAAAACCGGTACCCTGACCACGGGCAAACCCGTGCTCACTGGCATTTCGGTGCTGGACGCCGGAGGTTCAGCCACGGATATGACCGTGGACGGGCTGGACGAAACGGCCCTGCTGACACTGGCGGCGGCTCTGGAGGCCCGTTCCGAGCATCCCTTGGCGTTGGCCCTGATCAACGCCGGGCGCGAGCGCAACTGCCCGCCCTGCCCGGTGGAGGATGTGGAGGTTTCGCCAGGGCTGGGCATTTCCGGTACAGTGTCCCTGAACAATCAGAACTATGTGGTGGCTGTGGGCAACCGGGCTTTTATGAAGGAACGCGGCATGGATGCCTCCGGGGCCGTTGACGCGCAACTGGCGGCCCTGGCCGAGGCCGGGCAGACCCCGCTGCTGCTCTCCGTGGGCGCGGCGCGCCTGGCCGGTATTCTGGCTCTGGCCGACGCCCTGCGGCCGGAATCTCCGGCGGTGGTGGCCCGTCTGCGCACCCTAGGCGTGCGGGTGGTCATGCTCACCGGCGACAACGAGCGCACGGCCCGCGCCGTGGCCCGTCAGGCCGGGGTGGACGATGTGGCCGCCGGTCTGCTGCCCGCCGAAAAAGCCGATTATGTGCGCCGCCTTCAGGACGAAGGCCAAGTGGTGGGCATGGTGGGCGACGGCATCAACGACGCTCCGGCCCTGTCCCTGGCTGATGTGGGTATGGCTGTGGGCACGGGCGTTGACGTCAGCGCCGAAGCCGGGGACATTGTGCTGATGCGCGGCGGCATGGAAGCCGTGCTCACCGCCCTTGCGCTGTCGCGCGCCACCATGCGCAACATCCGCGAAAATCTGGGCTGGGCCTTCGGTTACAACATCCTGGGACTGCCCGTGGCCGCCGGTCTGCTGCATGTTTTCGGCGGCCCCATGCTCTCGCCCATGCTGGCGGGCACGGCCATGGCCCTGTCCTCGGTGTCCGTGGTGACCAACGCCCTGCGGCTGCGTTTTTTCAAGATCACGCCGGAACGGCGGTAGCATATAAACTTGTATACGCTGCAACATCATTGAATAATTACTGATTTTGTATCACAGCTTTTAAATAAGTAACCCCGGTAATAAAACTCCAGACAATATCGTGACTACACTGCCTATATCCCGTCCGCGTAAGCCACGGTTTCCGGGTACACAAATTCCACCTCGCCCAGGGCGGCGTAGTAGGTGGTGATCTGGTACAGGCCTCGGTATTCCACGGGCGTGTGCTGCAAGGGCACATAGGGGTAGCGGACATACAGGCGGTTTTTGGTGTAGGCCACCATGCGGTCCTTGTTGCCCGCGCCAGCCCCGGACAACCATTTCACGGGGATGATCTCCAGCTGGCGGCCGTTGATGACGTTGCACAGGCATTCCTCGCGCACATACTGCAAAACGCTCTTGCTGCCAGCTTCGGTCATGGGCTGTGTCAGGCGGGACATGGCCGCGGGCGGCACAAGCAGCCGGTCGGGCAGCACGGCATGGCCGCTCTGCGCCCAGGCCGCGTCCAGCATGCCGTTGATACTGTCCAGAATTTCCCTGGGCGTGGAGGCGGACCAGAGCTTGCTCACGCTCATGGGGGTGATTTTGGTATTGTTGACCAGGCCGGTGGCGCCCACAACCTTGTCGCCCACATAGACCATCTGATCCACGTCCATCTGGTGTTTGAGCGTCAGGGCCTCCAGCTTCTGCGTGTCAATGGAGCGGCCGGTGCGCTGCGCCGATGCCAGTTCCTGCACCGTATACCCCACTTCCTCGCCCCACAGGCGCAGGGGCTGCGTGGTCTTGTCGATGCTGACAGCCGCACCCGCAATGGCCGTGGTGTCCTTGCCCACCCAGTTGATGCCGTTGGCGTAAATGCCGCCGGCGGCCGCAAAACTGGAATTGGTGAAGCTGCTCGCCTCGTCGCCCAGGCTCACGTCTTCCCGCAGGTCAATATCCCGCCCCCAGGAGACGACAGCCAAAGGCGCATGAATTTCCGGATCCAGGCGCTCAAGTTCTCCGATGAGAAAGGCGCCAGCGTCGCGGATGGTTTTTCCGTCAAGAGTAAACATGGCTGCTCCTACGCTCCTACAGGTTGAAGGATATTTCGACGTTACCGCCCTCGTCGGCCTCACCCAGAAAGATGCAGCCCGACACAGCGAGGGTGTTGGAGGCATCGGCCGAGGCCTCAATGTCGCCCACGGCCTTGCCGCTCGCGGCAATCACGCGCACATGCACCTGACCGCCCTTGGCGGCTGTGCCGCGCGCCAATTTCACGGTCATGAATCCGCGGCGCATGACGTCCTGGATGCTCCCGGATACGGCGGCGCTGTTCTGCGTGGGGTAGGGACGCACCAGAAAACCGTGGACCGTGTCCGATGCGGCCGAGAGCGGGGCGAGCTTGCCCTGGGCTCCCAGTTTGACCGGAGCTCCGAACGCCACGGTGTCGGCCATCAGTCCGGCCTCGATGGTGGCCTCAACCTTGCGGCTCACATCGCCGGGGAACCCGGACGGCATGCGCTTCAGATAGGCGTTGCCCATTATTTTCCTCCTCTGCTTCAGCCGTTACGACAGAGGATGTTACGGCTGAAGACAGTAACTGGTTACTCAATATATTGTCCCTGACAATCGCTGTCGCAATTCGTAACTCACTTCGTTCGAACGGCTTGCGCGCCGTAAAATTCGGCATTGAGCCTGTTGATGTCCGCGGCCGTAAACGCCTTCTTTTTGCCGTTGCCGGCTCTGGAAGAAAGGAGCGAATCGGACACGCGGGAATTGTTGGTCGTGGCGTGCAGCGCGGACACCGCGGCAAAAGCGGCGCGCACCTCGCTGGCGCCCACGCGGTGCAGGGGCTTTTTGCCCGTGATGTTTTCCACCAGGGCGCGCACGCCTTCGTC
>APFI01000275.1 GCA_000403945.1 Desulfovibrio sp. Dsv1 | reverse complement strand
GCGCAGGGGCGATCTGTTCACCAGCAGCGGCGACACCATTCTGGGCGGCGACGACAAATCCGGCATTGCGGCCTGCATCGAGGCCATGCGCGTCCTGGCGGACACGGGCGCACCGCACCGGCCGGTGGAATTTGTCTTCACCACCTGCGAGGAAATCGGCCTGCTGGGCGCCAAGGCCTTTGACCCGAAAACGCTTATGGCCCGGGAAGGCTATGCGCTGGATGGCAGCGGCTTTGGCGAAGTCATCACCAGGGCGCCGGCCATGAACCGGCTGACCGCCACGGTTTCTGGCCTCGCGGCCCACGCCGGTCTGCATCCGGAATGGGGGGTGAACGCCATCATGCTCGCCGCAAAGGCGCTCGCCGACATGCCCTGCGGCCGCATTGACAACGAGAGCACTGTCAACTTCGGCACCATTCGGGGCGGGCTGGCCACCAACATTGTACCCGACAGGGTGGTGATCGAAGGCGAGGTGCGCAGCCACAACCCGAAAACGCTGGAGCAACTGAGCCGCGCCATCAAGGACCGCTTTGTCGATACCGGCGGTCTGTGGTGCGACCCCAGCGGCGAGGCCCGGGGCAGGCCCGGAATTACGGTGCAGATAGAACAGGAATTCCCGGCCATGAGGCTTGCGGACGATGCTCCGCTCCTCTGCCGCATCGACCAGGCGGCCGGGCTGGTTCAGATGCCGCTCGCCCATACCGCCTCCGGCGGCGGCAGCGACGCCAATATCTTTAATGGCAAAGGGCTGGCCACAGCCGTGGTGGCCACGGGCATGACCAATGTCCATGCCACGGACGAGCAACTGTCACTTGCCGATCTGCAGGCCCTCACCCGACTGGTGCTGGCCCTGCTCACAGAAGTGCCGTTCTGACGGCCGCAACCCCAATCTTTCATTGCCATGTGTACCGATTCGAAAGCATCCGCCATCCTGCTCATGCACTGCCCGGACAAAAGGGGCATTATCGCCGTGGTGAGCGAATTCATTTGCAAAAACAACGGCAATATCATCTTCCTCGATCAGCACGTGGACGAGGTCACAGGCGCTTTCTTCATGCGGATCGAGTGGGACCTGGCGGAATTCGTCATTCCCCGGGAAAAAATCGGCGAATATTTTGATGTGCTCATCGGCCAGCGTTATCAAATGGAATGGGAACTGCACTTTTCCTCGGAAATACCGCGCATGGCGCTCTTTGTGTCCAGGCTGCCCCATTGCCTCTTTGACATCCTGGCCCGCTGGAAGTCCCAGGAAATCCGGGCGGAGATCCCGCTCATCGTCAGCAATCACCAGGACCTGGAGCCGGTGGCCCGGCAGTTTGGCGTGGACTTTGCCCACTTCGACATGACACGGGAAAACAAGGCCGAGCAGGAAGCGGCCCAGCTCGAACTGCTCCGGAAACACCAGGTGGGTTTCATCGTGCTGGCCCGTTACATGCAGATCCTCTCAGAAGATTTCGTGCGCCACTACCCGAACCGCATCATCAACATCCATCACTCCTTCCTGCCCGCCTTTCCCGGCGCCAAGCCCTATCACCAGGCCTACGAACGCGGGGTCAAGGTGATCGGCGCCACCAGCCACTACGTCACCGCCGAACTGGACTGCGGGCCCATCATCGCCCAGGACATCATCCGCGTAAGCCACCGGGATTCGGTAGCCGATCTGGTGCGCAAGGGCCGGGACCTGGAAAAGCTGGTGCTGTCCCGTGCCGTCTGGCACCACCTGCGGCATCAGGTGCTGGTCTACCAGAACCGCACCTGCATCTTCACCTGAGCGATGAGCAAAGAGCCCATCCCCCTGGATGTGGCATATGAACACAGTGCTGCAGCCATTGCACCACCGAAGCTGCGCAACAAAACACCTCGATCTGCCGCGCAACCGAACAAAAAAAGGCCGACTCCCAAAAACGGAATCGGCCTTGATGCTGTCCGGCAGTGCAATCAGACCACGTTTTTCGCGCCCAGAAATTCCATTTCGTTTTCCATGGGTCGCATGTCGGGTCGCACGATAATGTCAATGGCCGCATTGTGCTGCCGTTCCAGGGCCACCAGCTCCTCCTTTTTCCGGTTCAACAGGTACTGCGCCACCTCCAGCGGAAAGCGGCATTCCACCCGGGCGACCTTCTTCCTGATGATGCCGGTCTGGATGCGACGCAGATAGAAGAGCGCCAGCGTTTCCACCGAGCGCACCACGCCCCGGCCCTGACAGTGCGGGCAGACGATATAGCTGCCCTTGGCCGTGGGGGCGCCCATCTTCTGGCGGGAAATCTGCATCAGACCAAAGCGGGAAATGCGGCTGACATCCACCTTGGCCTTGTCGCGCTTCATGCTCGCCTTGACCTGGCGCTCCACTTCCTGGATGTGCTTCTTGTTGCGCATGTCGATGAAATCCACCACAATGAGCCCGCCCAGGTCGCGCAGCCGGAGCTGGCGGGCCAGTTCTTCCGCCGCCTCCATATTGGCCTGAAAGATGCTGTCTTCAAAGTCGCTGTTCTTGGAGGTGCGGCCCGAGTTGACGTCAATGGCCACCAGCGCCTCGGTCGGATCGATGACAATGGAGCCGCCGGAGGGCAGCGGCACCTGGGGCCGGTAAATGGACTCGATCTGCTCTTCGATGTTGTGCTGGTTGAAGATGGGCTTTACGCCCCTGTGCTGTCGTACCCGCACTTTGCGCTGCTCTGCCGGCAGTTGCTGGATGAAGTCCCGAACCTGCTGGAGCGTTGCTTCGGTGTCCACCACGATTTCCTGAATCTCCGGGAAAAAATGGTCCCGCAAAAAACGCACTACCGTGTCCTGCTCCTGATAGATGAGGGCCGGCGACTCGACGGTCTGGCCCCGGCCACGAATCTGCTCCCACAGGCTGAGCAGGCGGTCCAGATCCTCTTTCAAATTGCTCTGGTTGATGTCCACACTGGCAGTGCGCACGATGTAGCCGATGCCTTCGGGCAGCTCCAGCTCGCCCATCATTTCCCGCAATGCACCGCGGCGCTCTTCGCCTGTGATCTTGCGGGAAATGCCCGCACTGTCACTGCCAGGCAACAACACAAGGCAGCGACCCGGCAGGGACAGATAGGTGGTGACGCTCGCCCCCTTGTTGCCGATCACCTCCTTCACGACCTGCACCAGCACTTCCTGGCCCTTTTGCATGACCTCTTCGATCTTGAGCTTTTTCCACTGCTGCTGGTTCACCAGCTCGCGCACGCGGTCGCTCAAATTCTCGCGGTAGTATTCCGGATGGATTTCGCTGAAAGGCAAAAAGGCGTTGCGGCCAGTGCCGATGTCCACAAAGGCGACCTGCAGATTGGCCTCGATGGAAACGATGCGGCCCTTGTAAATGTTGTTTCTGGTGGCTTCACGTTCGACGTTGGAAACGTGGAAGGATTCCAAGCGGCCGTTTTCCAGCAGCGCCACCCGGCACTCCTCGGGTTCCTCGGCGTTGACCAGAAGCTTGTACACGGCCTCGGGGTCATGGCTGACGGCCGATGGCTCGGAAGACGCCTCTTCTGAAGCGGGGACTTCCGGCGCCGGGGCTTCGGCCACCAGGACAGTGTCCGGAACTGCTCCGCCAGCCCCGGATTCGGGAGCAGGGGTTTCGGTCTTTTTGCCCCGCCTGTGCCCATGGCGGGGCTTCCTGGAGGCCCGCACCGCTGCCTCCTTGGACTCGGGCGGAGGAGGCTCTGCAGCGACATCCGCCACTTCGGCGCTCTCCGCCTCGAGCACGGCGCCACTGCCGCCCACAGTTTCCGGCGCTTCTGCGGACAGGGGGGCGGGCGGAACGGCCTGCGCCGGCTCCCCCCCAGCCGCGACTGATGCTCCTGAGTCGGAGTCGGCAGCGGCTGCCTTTTTTTTCCGGCGTCCGGCGGGGCGGCGAGGCGTTTTCCCGGCCTCCTCCTGGCCACCCTGTCCAGGCCCGGTCTGATCCGAGGATTTTTGACCAGCCTCTGAGGCCGGCATTTCTTCCTCGGGCTCCGTGCTCTTCCACCACGCGCCCGTACTCGCCTGGGAGCCTGTTTTCGCTCCACTCCTGCGGGCCCTTGTTTTCCTCTCTGCCATGCTGCTCCTTGCAACCGCCAGAGGCAGTCCATGCTGTCGGCCTGCATCCAAAGCGGCTCCCGGCTGACAACAGGGCTTCTCCTGTGACGGCAATGTCTGTGAATGGCGCCCAAAGACTGCGCCTGTGGAATATGTCTCTCTTAAGATGAAATTTTCCGGTCGATCGATAAAGACAACGGGAAAAACGCATACAAATCAAGAATTGCGTTCAATAAAGCACTTTAAACGGCCACGCAAGCACTTTCGTGGGCCTGCCGGCAGAGGCCGGGGAAGGCGACTTTTCGCTTGACACTTAATGGGGGCCCACGTACACTGCCGCAATGGTATAATTGCTTGCTTTTTCAGGTTGTTTTATACAATCGTCCGACATTTTTGTCATTTAGTTTCATCTCATTTACAATACCGTTTGACATACTGCCAGGAATGATTGCCTTGAACGCGCGCCGCCTGTTTTTTCAATTTTGGTACTGCCCAGCCTTCCTGCTCATACTCGCGCTGATATGGCATACGCCACTTTGCGCCGCCGAAATGGATGCAGAGGAGTGGGAAATCACGGCGGACAGGATGGTCCGCTATGAAAACCCTGCCAGTGTGATTGCCGAGGGTCATGTCATTCTGGAAAAAAAGGAAAAACAAGCTGTCGCGCCAAAGGATAGCTCTTCCAAATGGGACGATCTGCTTGGCGCTGACTCCGGGGACCTGGACGACGAAAACAGAGCAGCCCAGCCAGTATCGGCAGTCACCACAACCACCTCCATCAAGGCGGACTGGGTTGCCTACGACGTGGCCATGGGTCAGGCCAAAATCCGGGGCAACGTCCTGATCAATGTCAAGGGAGATGAGCTGGCCGCCGACAGTGGCAGCATCAATCTGAAAAACTCGACCGGTTCCTTTGAAAACGCCAGAATTGTGCGGCAGGAGCTGGATCTGCACCTGGAAGGGCGCACGATCGAAAAAACGGGCGACCTCACCTATCATATCGAGGACGGCTGGGTTATCACCTGCAGGCTGCAGGATGGGCAGGAGCCGCCCTGGAGTTTCGGCGCGGCCGACACCAGGATCACCGACGGCGGCTATGCGGTGATGAAGCATGCCGTATTCCGGGTCAAGGGCATTCCCGTCTTCTATTCGCCCTACATGATCCTGCCCGCCAAGCATGAGCGCCAGACCGGTTTTCTCTTTCCCGCCTGGTACATGTCCGACCGTGATGGCTTTGGACTGGAAACGCCATTTTTCGTCAATCTCTCGCCCACTGCCGACATCACCCTGTACCCCCGCTACTTTTCCAAACGCGGCGTTATGATGGGCGGTGAATTTCGTTATGCCACCGATGAAAGCAGCAAGGGCATGTTCAGAGGGCACTATCTGGACGATGATCTGAGCGATCCGTCGGAAGAAGCCTATTATCGGGAGGGCAGCTTTTCCCACAGCAACGTGGAACGGTACTGGATCAGGGGCAAGGCCGATCAGAACTTTGGCGACTGGATTACACGTCTGGATATCGATGTGGTTTCGGACAAGGATTATCTGCGCGAATTCAACTCCGGTTCAACCGCATTCAACGCCAATAACCGCCTCTACTACAATGCCTTTGGCCGCAGCTTTGAACAGAAACTGGACCAGTACCGGGAAAACACCGCCAAAGTGCTGCGTTCCTTTGAAGACGGCTCCATCTTTCAGGCCGAATTCATGGCCATCAACGATGTCAGCGACCGGGTTTACAGTGCCGACGAGCCTTCCCAGTTCTGGAAGCTGCCATCACTGAGCTATTCCGGCCTGCGGCCCATCGCCTCATCCTCCGCCGATATTTCCTGGGACAGCAGCTATACCCATTTCTGGCGCGACAAGGGAGTCGGCGCCCAGCGCTTTGACCTCTTCCCCGAAATTTCAACGAATCTGCCGATCAGCAGATACCTGGAAAGTTCCGTGCATGGCGGCATCCGCGAAACCTTCTACACCATCGATG
>APFI01000274.1 GCA_000403945.1 Desulfovibrio sp. Dsv1 | reverse complement strand
GCAACGGACTGGAAAAATGACGATACAGTCAACCGCTGGCTGTACAGACTGGGCGGCGAAATCAGCACCACCCTGTACCGCGAATACGGGGCGACCGACAATGACGGCGACAGTCTCGGCCACACCATCCGGCCCTTTGTCGAATATACGTATCTGAAGATTCCGGATACGGATATCCTGCCCCAGTTCGACACCGTGGACGAGATTGAGGAGGCCAACACCATTTACTACGGCGTCAACAACTTTTTCTCCCTGTTCGGCCATGACAGCGATGAACGGGATCTGGTCTTTTTCAAAGCCCGCCAGGGCTACGACATGCGCAGCGAA
>APFI01000273.1 GCA_000403945.1 Desulfovibrio sp. Dsv1 | reverse complement strand
CTCAGCGTGACTGTCAACGTCAACGGCGGATCGTCCTCGACCAGCGTCACCGGGGCTTCCGGATCCGCCGGGGCCGCTCCGGCGGATCCCCTTGCCCGTCTGTCGTCGGCCACCGGCGTCTTCGGCTCATACTACCAGAGCGAGTACGCCCTGCTCACGGCCAAGGCCCGGCGGATGGCGAACGATGGCGACAATACCAACCTGCCGGAAGGCTACACGGGCTGGTCCGCCGCCGCCATTGCCCGGGCCATCAGGGACGCCGGGCTGTCCGGCGCAAGAGACTGGTACGACAGGTACGGCAGGGCCGAGGGCTTTGCCACGGGCGGCATCACGCCGGCCAACAAGCCCTTCTGGGTTGGCGAAAGCGGCCCGGAACTGATGATGAGCCCGCGCCAGTGGGGTGTGCTGAGCAATGCCGACAGCACGCGCCTGCTGGCCAGCCGGGGCGCGCCCCCGGTCTGTGCCGTCATGGGCGGGGACAACAGGGAGATTGTGGCCGAGCTGCGCGAGATCAGGAGCTATTTGCGCCAGGTGGTGACAAAAACGGACAAGGCGGCCTGGTGCGCGGACAGGATCAACGGCATGCTGCGCATGTGGGACGCCGAGGGCCTGCCCGCGACCAGCGCGGCATAGGAGGCGCGGATGAAGGTCATTATCCCCAACCGGCTGGAACTGCTGTCCTGCTCCATGTCCGAAGGCGACGAGGTGGACGGCGTGCTCTGGGATGCGTCCGTCACTTATGCCAGGGGCACCATGGTGCGGCATGAGCATGTCAGATACGAGAGTCTGGCGGATGCCAACAAGGGCAACAATCCCGCCGAGACCTGGAGCGGCATTTCGGCAAGGTGGAAAAGGCTCGGGGCCACCGCGCCGTATCGCATGCTGGATGACCTTGTGGAGACGCAGACAGTATCGCCGGAGAGCGGGCCGCTGACGTTCGGCGTGCCGTTCAACCGCGCCACGGCCCTTGCCCTGCTCAATGTTGAGGGCGGCACGGCTGGCGTGACCGTCACTGACGACGAGGACGGCGAGGAACTGTTTGCGGATGATATCAGCCTGACGCGGGATATAGGCTCCCTGTCTCTCCACGCCTACAATCACGAGCTGATTGACTCGCGCATCAACGTGGCCGTGACGGACATACCCATGCCCATTGCCGGCACGCTGAGCGTGAGCATTGATCCGGGCCAGGGTTCAACGGCGCGTCTGGGGCATGTGGTGGTGGGCGCGGCGCGCTATCTGGGCGCAACACTTTATGATGCGGAAGTGAGCATGACCGACTACAGTCGCAAGGATGTTGACGATTTCGGCGTGGCCACTTTGGTGCGGCGCTCCTTTGCCAGCACCACCAGCCTGCCCCTGTATCTGCACCCGGACCGCATGGACTTTGTGGCGCGCGTGCTCCAGTCCATCCGGGCCACGCCCTGCGTCTTCATCGGCGACAACCGGGACGACGGTCACCAGTCGCTGACCGTGTACGGCTGGCTCGACGAGTGGCGCATGGTCTGCGCCGGACCCAACGAGATACAACTCAGCCTTGAGATACAGGGCCTGATTTAGGAGGACCATATGAGCCAGACAATACAGATACAGGCGCTGACGCCTGTGGACAAGTGGCCCGCGCGCAAGCTGCCGCAGGAGCGCTTTGACACGGCGGTCAAGCGGAGCATGGACCAGATGAGCGGCATGATCGGCCAGCTCAACGATGATTTCATCCCGGCGATCAACAGCATCGGTCCGTGCGTGGATACCGTGGTCAACAACCTGTCCGCCATCCAGGCCGCGCCCGGCCATGCGGCACAGGCCGCCGACAGTGCCACGGCAGCGGCAGCCAGCGCGGCCACGGCTACGGAACAGGCAGGTATTGCCACGGACAAGGCCGGGGAAGCGCATGGCAGCGCGCAGGCGGCATCAGCCAGTGAGGCGGCGGCGGCGGGCAGCGCGGCCACGGCCACGGAACAGGCGGTCATTGCCACGGACAAAGCCGAAGATGCGGCCCGGAGCGCGGCAGCGGCCCAGGCGGCGCGAGATGCGGCGGAAGCCAGCAAGACAGCGGCCAAAACCAGCGAGACCAACGCCGCCGCCGGAGCGGCCACGGCCACGCAAAAGGCCGCCGACGCCGCCGACAGCGCCACGGCGGCTCAGACGGCGAAGACGGCGGCGGAAACAGCCAGGGTTGCCGCCGAAACCGCGCGGGACGAGGCCCAGGCCATTGCGGGCATCACTCTTTCCGACGCCGTGCCCGTGGCCGCATCAGGCACTGGGGCGGCTGGCATGTCCGGCGCGGTGTCGCGCGCCGATCACGCGCACCCGAACTTTCTGGAGCGGGCCGCCAATCTGGGCGACCTGTCAGGGGATATCACGCTGGACATGGCCGCCGGGCGCTGTTTTGCCGGAACTGTCACTGGCGCTGTGGCCATTGCCGCGCCGGACGCCGGAGAAGGCGTCTGCCTGCTGCTGGCGCTGCAAGACGGCGGCAGTCACACCGTGACCTGGAGCATGGCCCCGTGCTGGGCGGGCGGCATGGCCCCCACGCTCACGGCTGGTGGTATTGACGTGATAGCCCTGACGCGCGGGCCGGGCAATGTCTGGTACGGCGTGCATGTGGCCGCCGACGCGCGGGCATAGGAGGCCGTCATGCTGCAATGGATGCTGGCTGCGGCTCCCCTGGACGTTATCAGGTTCACCGTAACGCCAGTGGCATCAAAAACCGTCACCCTGCAAGACTTTTCCGCGCCCCTTGATGCCACGGTGATGTGGGGCGACGGCGCAACGGATCGTGTCACCGCCAATGCCCCGGTCTCGCATACCTATGCCGACGCGACGCCGCGACAGATCATCATCCGGGGCAGGCTGGGCGGATTCTGGCATGGAGCCTCCCCGGCTTCCGGCGCGGCCCTGGTCACGTCGCTGGACGAGATATCATCCGAGTCTCTGACCTCGCTGGCCGACACGTTCCGGCAGTGCGTGGGCCTGGTTACAATCCCGCCGGCCATTGCCGCCCCCCATGTGAGCAACTTCACCAGGACGTTTTTCGATTGTCAGAGCATCACCAGCGACCTGCCCGCGCTCTGGCTGACCCACGCGGCGGCACAGCATCCGGCCTGCTTCACGCGCTGCTTTTCAAGCCTGTTCGGCAAGTACGGCATGTCCTGCCCCCACCGGCAGCATGTGCCCGCCGTCCCGCAGCAGACGTATTACCAGCACTATGGCACGTCCTGCCCGGCCTGCCGTCACATAGGCGCCGTGCCGGCAACGACGTTTTTTCAAAGGTATCAGAGTTGCCTGAAGGGCGGATGCCCGCACGCGACAAGCGGGTACAACGGCATGAGCACCAACTGCGCATGCGGGCGGCAGCATATGTACGGAGCCTCCTACGACCAGTGCGCGGGCGGGGCCGGGATGGTCAGGGCCATTGCGGGCAGCTGGAAGTCAGGCGTTATTTATGACGCCAACGTCCACAACTACATATGCGACAATTGCGGGCGCGGTGTGGGATCGCCCCCCCATGTCAATGTCGCCGATTACGTGAGCTGGAATCAGTGCAAAAAGATCTATTCCCCGGCCATATCCGCCTGGAACAAGTGCATGCGGCCAGACGTCAGCAACACGGGCGCCTGCAACGACTTGTGCAGGCGTATCTATCAGTCCGCCCAGTCCGCCTACTACAAGTGCGTCAAGTCCGGCGTGGGCTGCCAGGGCACAAGCTGCCCCCATGCCCTTGTCAATCAGGCCAGCGTGGACGCGGCGAAAGCCGCCGGCTGGGCCTAGAGGAGATTCGCCATGCCCATGTATCAGTACAATGACAGGATTATGACACTGCCTGAGCTCAGGGCCGCGCTGCCGCAAGTATCCCTGCCCGCGCGACCCGCGCCGGAAACACTCGCGCCCCTGGGCGTGACCGTCATCCCTGACCCGGAACCGGACGCCGCCGCGCTGCTGGCCGGGGCAAGGGCCGAGCAACTGGCAGGGCTTGATGCCGCCTTCGAGGCCGCGCAGCGGCAGGGACATTTTTGCTCGCCGTCACTCGGCTTCGAGGTTGACGCCAACGAGCGCGCCAACCGGGACGTGACCGGGCTGATCACCGTATTGCAGGCCACTGGCCAGGCCGAGACAACCTTTTGCGACTACGGCAACGTCATGCGGCAGGTGACACTGGAGCAACTCAAAACGCTACAACTGGAGTTGCTGGTCTATGGGCAAATGCTCTATGCCCGCAAATGGGAGCTGCGGACGGCCATTAACGCCGCCGACAGCGCCGAGGCTGTCCGGGCCGCGGAAATCGACTTTGACACGCTGCCCGCGCCGACACTGCCGCAGGGGGCTGCCTGATGCCCGGCAATCTCTCCTGCATCAGGTCCGTGCTCATAGCCCTTGACCAGTTGTTCAACGCGCTGA
>APFI01000272.1 GCA_000403945.1 Desulfovibrio sp. Dsv1 | reverse complement strand
GAATATTTCCCGTATGGTTCGCATCTGTCGTGGTGCGCCGTCAATCCGGCGACCCACGACGTGTGGGCATGCGGAAGCGGCGGCCTGTGTCTCGTCCGGGGCAATGCCATGTTTTTCCGGATTCTCAGGGCCGCATAGGGAGGATGACATGCGTGTATACCTTTTTTCTCCGGAACGCCTGTATACGGGCCTGAGCCTGGACCACGCGGGGGCGGTGCCGCCGTACAACGCCACCGACGTTCCCCCGCCGGACGGCAAACCGGGATTTTTCCGGCGATTCGACCCCGCCGCCGGAGCGTGGGCGCTGGTGCCGCGCGACGAGCTTCCGCGACCGCCCGCCTTTCCGCAACCGACGCCGGAAGAAATGCTGGCCGGGGCGCGCGCCGCCAAACTGGCGGAGATCAACGCCGCCTGTCAGGCCGCCCTGGCGGCGCTGACGCCCACCTACCCGGAGCGGGAGCTGCTGACCTTTGACAAGCAGGAGGCCGAGGCCAGGACGTATCAGGCGGACAGCGGGGCGTCCGTCCCGCTGCTGACCGCGCTGGCCGCCTCGCGCGGCATAAGCGTGGCCGATCTGGCGGCCAGGGTCATCGCCAAGGCCGACACCTTCACGGCGGCGTCCGGGCATCTCATCGGCCAGCGCCAGCGTCTGGAGGATGCGCTGGAGGCCTGCGAAACCGTGGATGCCGTGCTGGCCATCAGGGTCAGCTACGGCCTGCCGGAGGAAGTCTAGGTGCGCTACGGCAAGGCTGTGCTCATAGCCCTTGACCAGTTGTTCAACGCGCTGGCCGGGGGCTGGCCGGACGAGACCCTGTCCAGTCGCTGCTGGCGGCTCAGTCTTGCCGGGCGGGACTGGCCCCGGCGCGTGGTGGACGGGCTGGCGCTGCTCCTTGGCGACCGCGATCATTGCCGGAGGTCTTTCGAGTCTGAACGCCTGGGGCGGCAGCTGCCGCCGGAAGCCCGGCCCGTCCGCAAACCCTGCAACCTCAACAGGCAAGGAGAATAAGGAAGCGGCGCGATTGGCACGGATTGGCGCGTTACAGCGTTGTTGCCGGTTTTCTTAGTGTCATTTTGCGCGCGAATCCGTGCCAATCGCGCCGCTTCCTTATTCAGTGCGGGGAATAGGACGGGGAAAAATGAGAGGTGTTACAGGTTATTTACTGTAACTCGTTGAAATAATTGGCGCGCCCGGCGCGATTCGAACGCACGGCCTTTGGCTCCGGAGGCCAACGCTCTATCCAACTGAGCTACGGGCGCGCAAGATGTGTTTTGATATGCTTTGTCCTGGTCCCTGTCAAGGCGTGCCCTCGCTCCTTATGGTCCGGCCGCCGGACGCGGCGCATTTGCCAGCCCGGCGCTTTTATGGGAAAAATAGAAAAACGGATGAAGAACGGCAAGGAGAAGACAAGCATGCGCGACATTCTGGTGGGCGTCAGCGGGGCCAGCGGCATGCCCTTGGCTTTGTGCGTGTTGCGCGGACTGGCCGCCATGCCGGATGTACGGACCCATTGCGTCATTTCGCATGGCGCGCGCGCTGTGCTGCGCGCTGAATGCGGAGCCGGGCCGGAGCTGCTGGCCGCGCACGCCGATCATCTGTATGAGCCTGACAATCTGGCCGCCGGACTGGCCAGCGGTTCTTGGTGGTACGGCGCTGAGCCCGCAGCCATGCTGATCGTGCCCTGCTCCATGGGCACGCTGGGCGCGCTGGCTTCCGGAGCTACCGGCAATCTGCTTCAGCGCGCGGGTGACGTGGCCCTCAAGGAAGGCCTGCGCCTAGTGCTGGTGACGCGTGAAAGCCCGCTTTCCGCCGTGCATCTGCGCAACATGCTGACCCTGCGCGAAGCCGGGGCCGTGATCATGCCCTTTTCCCCCGGTTTTTATCTGCGCCCGCAGAGTCTTGAGGAAATGCTCCTCCAGACCAGCGGACGGATTTTCGACCAACTGGGCCTGGCGCACAATCTGGGGCGCTGGGCTGAAAAATACACTGAAAACGAGGCAAAGCCATGAGCGAGATTACTTGGTACGGCCATTCGGCCTTCAAGATCAGCGCCCCGCAGGCGCATGTGCTTATTGATCCCTTCTTTACGCCCGCTTCCGGGGTGACCGTGGAAAGCCTGGGGCCGGTGGACATGCTGCTGGTCACCCACGATCATGGCGACCATGTGGGTGAAGCCGTGAATATCTGCCGCAAGACCGGCGCCATGTTGGGGGCCATTGTGGGCACGGCAGGGAAACTGGCGGAGGACGGCGTGCCTGAAGCGCAGATTCTTAACGGCATCGGCTTCAACATGGGCGGCACCATGGAGCACAAGGGCATCAAGGCCACCATGACCCAGGCTTTCCATTCCAGCGATTCCGGCGCCCCGGCGGGCTATATCATTGAAATGCCCGACGGCCTTGTGGTTTACCACGCGGGTGACACCTGTATCTTCAGCGGCATGGATCTCTGGGGGCAACTCTACCATATCGACGTGGCCTTGCTGCCCATCGGCGGTGTGTTCACCATGGACGCCCGCCAAGCGGCCTTGGCCTGCAAACTGCTGGGCTGCAAATCGGTCATTCCCATGCACTGGGGCACCTTCCCGGCGCTGGCCCAGAGCGCTAAATACTTCCAAGAACATGTGGCTAGGCTCTGCCCCGACTGCGACTGCATAGCCATGCGCCCCGGCCAGAGACTGCCATTTGTGTAGCCGAAGAATCTGTCATCCTGTTTGAAGACATCCTGCATGGTTGGACAGAGAGAAGGTGAGAGCGGCTTTTTTCAAGGCTCTAGCCCATCAGTCAGGCGTTTGAGCCCGGCGATAAGCTGGGGCAGCGCA
>APFI01000271.1 GCA_000403945.1 Desulfovibrio sp. Dsv1 | reverse complement strand
TTGCCGGTTTTCTTAGTGTCATTTTGCGCGCGAATCCGTGCCAATCGCGCCGCTTCCTTATTGCAATGCGTGGCATTGCCAAAAAAACGTACTGTGGCTATGTAACAAAAAAAGCGAGGACTACCCCGATGCCGACCATTATGCCCAAGAGTGAACTTGTGCGTCGAGCTTTCGCCTATCTGCAGGAGAAACGAAAGCACGACACCGGCAAAAGCCTGTCCAGTCTGCTGGATGAAGCGGGCATGCGCTTCAATCTCACGCCTGTGGACGCGGAAGCCCTGGAGCGTCTTTTATGCAGTGAGCGGGGGCTCAACTGAGGTTCCGCTTTTTTTTTCGTCAATGTTTGGTGCCAGCGGACCTTATGCGATTTCACTGCCATCAGGCACGGGCTTGGCAACAGCCAGCAGGCTGAATTCGTCCCCTCCTTGGGCGGTAAGCACCATGCCGCAGGACATCAGCCCCCGGATTTTGCGCGGCGCGAGATTCAGCACGGCGCAGACCTGCCTGCCCACCAGATCCTCGGGTTCGTAGTATTCCGCCAGCCCGGAAAGAATCTGGCGCGGCTGCCCTTCGCCGAAATCAATCTCTAGACGGAGGATGCGGTCCGCGTTGGGGTGCCTCTCCGCAACACGCACCGTGCCAACCCGCAGATCCAGAGCCTTGAAGTGGCCAAAGTCCACTTCAGGCCGCCCCGCTTCAGTGGAAGGCGCGGGAACCTCCACAGCAGCGGCGGACTTGTCCGCCTTTTTTTCTCTATGCTTTTCCTGAACCTGCGGCACGGCGGCGTTTTTGTCCTCCGCCTCGGCCTTTTTTTTCACGTCGATGCGCGGAAAAAGATTGGACGCGGCCGCCACAGGCGTGCCCGCGCCCAGCCCGCCGAAACAGGTGCTCTCATCTTCCAGGCTGGTCACCGGAGGTAGATTTTTTTCTGTGGGCTGGCCCAGCTGTCCCAGCATCTGGCGAGATGCGTCGGGCATGACCGGCCAGAGGCAGATGGCGATTTTACGCATGGCCGCCAGCAGAATATACATGACTGTGGCAAGCCGTTCCATATTCCCTTGCTTGTGCAAAGCCCAGGGAGCCTGGCTGTCCACGTACCTGTTCAGGGCGCGCACCAGCTCCCACAGGGTTTCCAGAGCTTGGGCGAGCTGCACGTTGCCGAACAACTGGGAAAAATTGCGCATGGCCGTGGCGCAGAGTTCCACGATGGCCTTGTCATCCGGATCCTGCTGCGTGGGCTGCGGCACACGGCTGCCGAAATACTTGGCAGTCATGGAGAACACCCGGCTGAAAAGATTGCCCAGATCGTTGGCCAAGTCGGCGTTGATCCTGCCGATGAAGGCATCTTCGCTGAAGCTTGCGTCGGAACCGAAGTGCATCTCGCGCAGCAGAAAATAACGAAAGGCGTCCAGCCCGAAGCGTTGTCCCGTTTCCAGTGGGTCCACCACATTACCCAGGGATTTTGACATCTTGGTGTCCCGCGAGAGCCAGTAGCCGTGCACGTTGAGGTGCTTGTACAGCGGCAGACCGGCGGCCTTGAGCATGGTGGGCCAGAACACGGCGTGCGGTTTAAGGATATCCTTGGCCACCAGATGTTCGCCGGGCCAGTAACGGTCGTACTCCGGCCCGGCGGGCCAGCCCAGCGCGCTGATATAGCTGATCAGTGCGTCGAACCAGACGTAGCAGACGTAATCCTTGTCAAATGGCAGCTCAATGCCCCAGGTCAGGCGCGTTTTGGGGCGGGAGATGCAGAGATCCTCCAGCGCGCCGGATTCCAGCATGGCCAGTACTTCCGCCCGGTAGCGCTCGGGCCGGATGAAGTCCGGATGCTGTGCGATATGCTCCCGCAGCCAGGGCAGATACCTGGACATGCGGAAGAAATAGTTCTTTTCGCTGATGAATTCCGGCTTGGTCAAATGTTGGGGGCAAAGGCCGTTCTCCAGCTCTTTTTCGGTGTAGAAGCGCTCGCATCCGTAGCAGTAATGGCCGCCGAACTCGCCGAAATAGATGTCACCGGCATCATACACTTTTTGCAGAAAGTCCTGCACTGCGCGCTTGTGCGCTTCGTCGGTGGTGCGCACGAAACGGTCGTTGGCAACGCCCAGTTGTGGCCAGAGCGCCTGAAAACGAGCACTGATGGCGTCCACAAATTCCTTGGGGGTCTGGCCCTGCTTTTCGGCGGTCTGCACGATCTTGTCGCCGTGCTCGTCCGTGCCGGTCAGAAACAGCGTGTCCTCCCCCTGGAGTTTGTGAAAACGGGCCAGGGAATCCGCCACCACCGTGGTGTAGGCGTGCCCCAGATGGGGATTGGCATTGACGTAGTAAATGGGCGTGGTGATGAAAAATTTTTTCACACAAAGCTCCGCTGTTGGCTTGCATCAGGTCTCTACGGATCGTTTCCTAAACGTCCACAGCCGTTTTATGAAGATCGCTTCGCAAAACCATGTTTTCGGATCGTTCACGGCGGTGTTGCCGCCGTGGCAGACTCTCGGATGCCGGTAGCAGTCCGTTATAAAATGACTTCTACCCATTTCCCGGGCGTTGCAACGGCCTGCGTCGACGCTTGCGGCGGTTTTTACCGGGGTCGCCAAACGGGCCTGGCACGCCACTTCTTTCCTCCCGGTTTTCCGCCGATCCAGCTGCGAGCGGATGGTCCACATCCCCGGCCCGCCCGCTTTCGGCCGGAGGCAGGAGATCGTCAAACAGGTCGGGGGCCTCCACAGTGTCGGGCGTCACGGAAACCACAAGCAGGCCGTCGCCGTGGCGGAGCTTAGCGGCATGCTTGGGCTGGTCGCCCGGATGTTGTGGCTCGGGACGATGGGGTGCCAGAGCCTGCCATTCGTCCAGGCTCAGCTCCAGTTCCTCGTTGTTTTCCGTGAGTACAGACAGGGAGTTGCAAAACATGTTCGCCCGCAGCACCTTCATGCCGCCCCGGTCGGTCTGGTATTTTTTGCCCAGACGCGGACAGTTATGGTGGAAATGATCGTAATTTTCCTGCTCGTAGGAAAGGCAGCAAAGCAGACGGCCGCAGATGCCGGAAATTTTGGCGGGATTGAGAAAGAGGTTCTGTTCCTTGGCCATGCGGATGGTCACCGGCGCGAATTTGCGCAGATAGCGTCGACAGCAGCAGACCATGCCGCAATTGCCCACAGCGCCCACCATCTGGGTCTCATGCCGCACGCCGATCTGGCGTAGCTCGATACGGGCGCGGTATTCGCGCACCAGATCCTTAACCAGATCGCGGAAGTCGATGCGCGCGGGCGCGGTAAAGTAAAAAATCAGCTTGCTGCGGTCAAAAAACACTTCCACGTCCACCAGCTTCATATCCAGGCGACGATCGCGGATACACTGACGGCAAAAAGCCGTGGCCTCGCGGGCAAGGGTAGCATTTTCCCGACCGGTATCTTCTGCCACAGGCTCCGCCTGCCGCAGAATGGAAGGCAGGTCCTCCTCTACAGAGCCGGGCAGGCTTTCAAGAGGACCGGAAACCACTTCGGCCAAGGTCAGGCCCTGCTCGACCTCAATCAGGACGTGGTCGCCTCGCCTGAGTTCTGGCGGGCCGGAAAAATAGTTCGTCTGGCCGAGCGCGCGAAATTTAACACCGAATATAGGCATAAGCATCACTGCGGTAAAAGCGTCAAAAAAGTCTGCCTAAAGGACCAATTTTGGACCATATCGGCCTTACTGTCAACACAGGGCAGATGTAACGCGCCATTCTGACATGTCTGCAAACAAGGCATTACCCGCCGCGCCGTAAAGCCTCGCCCTTCAGGGCGGGGATATAAGGCGCACCCTAACTG
>APFI01000270.1 GCA_000403945.1 Desulfovibrio sp. Dsv1 | reverse complement strand
GCTCATGAAATTCGATTACACGATTTTCATGACCTTTTCTGGAATTATGAAATGACTTCTAGTCAGACGGCACTTCACGCCGCAGGCTGCGGCCTGCGCGGCATGATTGAAAATATTAATGCTTCGAGTAATAATGTTCTCAAAAAATATAGGGCGGTTCAAGGATGATCCTCGCCATGCCGCTGTCCGCGTTGGCGGGCTCCTCCGGCGTGTCTGTCCAGTCATGGATTTTCGTATGGAACCTCTGGAAGCCAAAAGCTATCTTGCGACTTTTGATCCGGTCACCAAGCCGGTATTCTGGTTCAATGACGATTTTCCTCCCGACACCTGGAGCAAGCCCCATGCGCATCCCTGGGGCGAACTGGCCTACACCGGGCACGGATGCATGGTCATGTGCACGGAGCAGGGCAACTGGCTGGCCCCGCCCCATCGGGCTGTTTGGGTGCCCGCCGGATGTCGGCATGAGTGGTATGTGCCCTGCGAGTCCAGGGATTGCTCCCTCTGGATTGACCAACGTGTACTGCTGGGGGTGGAGCGCTTCGCGCGCTGCCACGTGATGAAGGTCACGCCACTGATGCGCGAGCTGTTACTGCATCTCACCCCGCAACCCTATCCCTATGGCGAGGATGCCCGTGGCCGCCAAGTGAGCGTGCTGCTGGATCTGCTGCTGGAATTGCCGGAAGTGGCGCAGCCTTTGGCCATGCCAAGCGACCACCGTCTGGTGGAGCTGTGCATGACGCTGCTCACAACGCCCGGCGCGGCCACTTCCCTAGCGCAATGGGCCGAGCACCTGGGCATGTCCGAACGTAATCTGGCCCGTTTGTTCCGCCGGGAAACCGGCACCTCTTTCCGCACTTGGCGCCAGCGCCAGCGCATGCAGACCGCATACGACCGCCTGAAACGGGGCGAAAGCGTCACCGACGTGGCTCTGGACTGCGGCTATTCCTCGGTTTCCGCCTTTATCGCCACCTTCAAGCAAGCCTTCGGCCGTACGCCGGGCCGCGTGTTTCGGCTGCGCAACGGCAAATAATTTCACTGCCGTTTCACGGGATCCGGACAGCCTGCGGTTGTCCGGTTTTTTTGTCCGATTGGCGACAGATTTTGTCAGATTTCCGCAAGTACCACGCCTGTAAAAGGCGCTATCTAAAAATTGAGGGAGAAAAACACCGGCCTGTCCGAGCCCGTGTGAGCTTCTAAAATCGGAATTTTCATAACTCGCACTTTGCGGAGGGTAGCAATGTCCGACATCAGGATCAAAAACTTCATCAACGGCGAATGGCAGGAAGAAGCTGGCGGCAAACACGTTCCGCTCTACAATCCCTCCACCGGCGAGGAAATAGGCAGCGTGCCCATTTCCGGCCCGGCCACGGCGGAAGCGGCCATCGCCACGGCCCACGCGGCCTACAGGCCTTGGCGCAATCTCTCGCTGGCCAAGCGTATGGCCTATATCTATCAAATCCACGACTGCATGGCGCGGGATCAGGAAAAGCTGGCTCAGGCCATCGCTCTGGATCAGGCCAAGCATGTTTCCGAGGCGCGCGGCGAAGTGCAGCGGGTGATCGAAATTCTAGAATCCGCCGCAGCCACGCCGTCCATGATTCAGGGTGACACCCTGGATTACATCTCCACTAATATTTCGGCCAAGGTGGTGCGTGAGCCGCTGGGCGTGTTTGGCGGCGTGGCTCCCTTCAATTTCCCGGCCTTGGTCTTCGGCTGGTTTATTCCCTACGCCATCGCCGTGGGTAATACCTTCATCTTCAAGCCTTCCACCCAGTCGCCGTACTTCATGCAGCTTATCTGTGAAATCTTCATGGAAATCGGGCTGCCCGCCGGCGTGGTCAATGTGGTGCACGGCAACCGCGACATCCCCGGTTCCTGGTACGAAGACCCGCGCATGGCCGGGGTCTGCCTGGTGGGTTCCACGCCCACGGCCAAGGCCATGGCCACGGGCTGCGCCAAGGGGGCCAAGCGCTCCATGCTGCTGGGCGGAGCCAAGAACATGCTGCTGGTCATGGAAGACAGCAATATGGACGTCTTTATCAGCAACTTCCTCAATTCCTGCTACGGTTCGGCCGGACAACGCTGCTTGGCCGGTTCCATCGTGGCCGCCGTGCCCGAAGTCTACGAAGAAGTGTTGGAGCGCATGATCGATGCCTCCAAAACCGTCCAGGTGGGCGACGCCTTTGATCCCGACGTCTACATGGGCCCGCTGATCTCCCGCAAGGCTGCGGACAATGTACTTGAATATGTGGACATCGCCCTCAAGCACGGCCAGGGCTGCAAACTGGTGCTGGATCGCCGCCGGGTGGATCTGCCGGAAAAAAACAAAAACGGCTATTTCGTGGGCCCCTGCATAGTCCGCGACGTCACGCCCTGCAATCCCCTGTTCACCACCGAAGTTTTTGGGCCTCTGGTGGCCACCATCAAGGTGGCGGACATCCATGAGGCCATAGCACTGGTCAACAGCTCGGAATACGGCAACGGGGCCTGCATCTTCACCCAGAACATGCACTATGCCGAAGTGTTCAGCCGCGACACGGACGTGGGTATGGTGGGCGTGAATGTGGGCATCTGCGCGCCGCATCCCTATGTACCCTTCGGCGGCATCAAGGGCTCCCTGTTGGGCACGGACAAGGTGCAGGGCAAGGGCGGCATCGACTTTTTCACTCAGTACAAGGTCACCACCACGCGCACCTACGATCCCAAGGGCAAGGCCGGACAGGCCGCGCCCGCCGCGCCGCGCGTGCGTTCCTGCGTGGCCTCGTAGCACATGAAGCGACACTGGGGCGTGGCCCCCGCGCCCCGTCGCAACACCTTCTAATCCCGGAGGCATGAGGATGAAACTGCGCAACTTTTTAGGACTGGCTCTGGCCGTTGTTTTGCTGCTGGCCGCCGCGCCCGTGGTGCGGGCCAAGGAAATCGTCAAGGTTCCCTCGGCCTGGATGAATGAAAATGAAACCTTCGCCGCCTGGCTGGCCCATGAAAAAGGCTGGGACAAGGAAGAGGGCATTGAGCTTGAAATCAATTACTTCAACTCCGGCATGGACATTGTCAACGCCACGCCCTCGGGTTCCTGGGTGGTGGCGGGCAACGGCGCGGTGCCCGCTGTCTGGGGTGCTTTGCGCTACAACACCTATGTGATCGCCATCGGCAACGACGAATCCTACACCAACGGCATTCTGGTCCGTCCGGACAGTCCTATCGCCAAGGTCAAGGGCTGGAACAAGGACTTCCCCGAAGTGCTGGGCAGCCCGGAAACCGTGCGGGGCAAGACCTTCCTCTGCACCACCATGTCGTCGCCGCATATGGCCCTGTCCTCTTGGCTCAAGGTGCTGGGCCTCACGGACAAGGACGTGATTATCAAGAACATGGACCAGCCCCAGGCGCTGGGCGCGTTTGAAAACGGCACTGGCGACGGCGTGGCCCTCTGGGCACCCCATCTTTACGTGGGCGTGGCCAAGGGCTGGAAGATGGCGGGCGACATCAAGAACTGCGGCCAGACCCTGCCCATCGTGATCCAAGCCGACAAGAAGTTCGCCGACGCCAACCCCGAGGTCATTGCGGCCTTCCTGCGCGCCTATATGCGCGGCATCCACATGCTCAAAAATGAACCCCCGGAAAGTCTGGTGCCTCTGTACCGTCGTTTTTTCATGGAGTGGGCTGGCCAGCAATACACCCCGGAAGTGGCCCTCAAGGACATCAAGACCCACCCGGTGTTCAATTATGAAGAACAGCTCAAGCTGCTGGACAACTCCAAGGGCATGAGCGAAGCGCAGCAATGGCAGCAGTATCTGGCCGCCTTCTTTACCCAGCTGGGTCGACTGACCCCCGCTGAATATGAAAAGGTCAAGAGCGCCGACTACGTGACCGACAAGTTCCTGAAGATGGTCAAACAGCCTGTGCCGTCGTACAAATAAACCCGCGTGTGCTGTCCCCGTCTGAACGGCGGATGTCCAAGAGCCCCGTGCGCGTTGCGCACGGGGCTCGCTCTCGTATTGTCCGGTGCGGCGACGGACTTGCGCTTTGGGGCTGCTTCGGCAATGCTGTCGGCATACAAACAAGGAGGGCTCATGCCGGGTGAAAAGAATAGGGGCTGTCCCGGCTAAGAAAAAAGAGCCAGGATAACGGCATGTATGAAAGGCGCAGCAGACTAAATAATCGGCAACAGACCGAACTCGTAACATTTTTTGTGGCATGATTCGCTTGTCTTCAACCGCAAGCGAGGAACACATGCCCATCGCAGTC
>APFI01000269.1 GCA_000403945.1 Desulfovibrio sp. Dsv1 | reverse complement strand
GGCCATTTGCATCGCAGTTATTGTTATTTTCCATCTTAACTAATGAGTCCTGAGCCTAGCAAGTCGCGCAGGGTCGCGGCCATATCGGACATGGTCAGTCGTTCAAACAGGCTGCGCAAGGTAAGCATTTCCAATGCGGCGTGACCGTCGACGCTTTCGCGCATACGGGCCAGCAGCTTGGTCAGCAACAGGAGTCGCCGCCGATTTCAAAGAAATTGGAGTCAGCGCTTATCCGCTCCACGCCCAGCACTTCGGAGCATATGGTGGTCATCTTTTTTCAAACGGATCGGATGGAGCGACATATAGGGAACGCGTTCACTTCATTGAAGCGATGGCGCGACATTGCGAGCCGATACGCGAAAATACAGCGTCATTCCTGGCCGCTATACAGATCGGATGTATCTTTTCATGGGCTTCAGTCTCGTGACTATGCTATCCAGTGTATTCTTCCAATGTTCCTCGGAAAAGAACGGCGAATCCTGCTCCACCCGCTCATCTTCCAGTTTGCTGAAGTCAATCAGGAATTCCATTGTTACCAGCAGGGGAGAATTGGCTCCGGTCTGCTCAAGGATAAGAACGCATCCATTATGATCCAGCGGGCTGTTGAGCCAACGCATGGTCTGGACCATGTTCGCGGCGTTATAGAGCATATTGTTGGCGATAATTACGCCAAAAAATATGTAAATACGCATCTAGTAGCAAGAAAAGTCTTCTTTCAGATTGAGTTCCCATGACATGCGCTCCTTCAGGGACGGCGGGCCGCCCCTCCTCCCGGAAAGCATTCCCCTTTGCGCTTTTCCCCTATATGGGATATGTGGAAGTCCTAGACTATTTTTCTGCCGGATGGGAAGCTCTCCGGCCCTGCCGCAAGCAAAAAAGGAGGAAACGATGCCTCTCATGGGACCCAAGGAAATGTTCGCCGCCGCCCACGCCGGGCGTTATGCCGTGGGCGCGTTCAACGTCAACAATATGGAAATTGTCCAAGGCATCATGCGGGCCGCCTCGGAGGAGAACTCCCCTGTAATCCTTCAGGTTTCCGCCGGGGCCCGCAAATATGCGGGGCAGGCCTACATCATGAAGCTGGTGGAAGCCGCCCTGATCGACGATCCGTCCGTGCCCGTAGTGGTGCACCTAGATCACGGCCCCAGTTTTGAAATGTGCAAAGACTGCATTGACGGCGGCTTCACCTCGGTGATGATCGACGGTTCGCATCTGCCCTATGAGGAAAACATCGCCCTGACCAAGCAGGTGGTGGACTACGCCCACCCCAGGGGCGTCTGGGTGGAGGCCGAACTGGGCAAGCTGGCCGGTGTGGAAGAGCACGTCAGCTCCGCCGGGCACGTCTACACTGACCCGGACGAGGCTGCGGATTTTGTCCGGCGCACGGACTGCGACTCCTTGGCCGTGGCCATCGGCACCAGCCACGGGGCCTACAAGTTCAAGGGCGAGGCAAAACTGGACTTTGCGCGCCTGGAGGCCATCAGCGCCAAGCTGCCCGGCTATCCTCTGGTGTTGCACGGGGCATCCAGCGTGCCGCAGGAATTTGTGGAGCTGTGCAACAAATATGGCGGCCAGGTGGGCGGCGCCAGAGGCGTGCCCGAGGACATGCTGCGCAAGGCCGCGGGCATGGGTGTGCGCAAGATCAATGTGGATACGGATATCCGCTTGGCGCTCACGGCCTCCATCCGTCAGTTTCTGGCCGAGCACCCGGAACAGTTCGACCCGCGCTCCTACCTGACTCCGGCCCGCGAGGCCGTCAGAAACATGGTGGCTCACAAGATCCGCAACGTCATGGGATCTTCCGGCAAAGCATAAACCTCTTCGCACAGAAGGAGTGCAACCATGCCTGTCAAACTGGGAATGAACGGCTTTGGCCGCATCGGACGCTACCTGCTGCGCCTGCTGGCCGACGATCAGGAACTCCAGATCGCGGCCGTCAACGCCCGTGCGGATAACGCCGCCTTGGCTTATCTGTTCAAGTACGACTCCACTTACGGCGTTTTTGCCGGTGCGGTGGGGCACGATGACGACGGCATTATTGTCAACGGCCGTCATATCGCGGTGACCCGCCGCAAGGTGGGCGAATGGGAATGGGAACGCTTGGGCGTGACCCTGGCCGTGGAGACCTCGGGCACCATCAAGGACCGCGAAGGCCTCTCCCGGCACTTGGACTGCGGCGCCAAGAAGGTGGTCATCTCCGCGCCGGGCAAAAACGTGGACGCCATGATCGTCATGGGCGTGAACCAGGACATCTACGATCCGGCCAAACACGCCGTCATCTCCGCCGCCTCCTGTACCACCAACTGCCTGGCCCCGGCGGTCAAGGTCATGCACGAAAATTTCGGCTTCCGCCACGGGCTGATGACCACCATCCACTCCTACACCATGAGCCAGCGTATTCTGGACGGCTCGCACAAGGACTGGCGGCGCGGCCGATCTGCGGCCGTCTCCATGGTGCCGTCCAGCACAGGCGCGGCCAAGGCTGTGGGCGTGGTCATGCCGGAGCTGGAAGGCAGGATCAACGGAATGTCCGTGCGTGTGCCCACCTTTGACTGCTCGCTGGTTGACCTGACCTGTGAAGTGGAAAAGGCCTGCGACGCCGAAGCCGTCAATGCGGCGCTCAAGGCGGCCAGCCGGGGCGCGCTCCGCGACAACATGGGCTTTTCCGAGGAACCCCTGGTTTCCATCGACCACAGGGGCAGCCCCTACGGCGGCGTGGTGGACGCCCTGTCCACCCAGGTGCTGGACCAGAGCATGGTCAAACTGCTGATCTGGTACGACAACGAGGCCGGTTTCACCAACCAGCTGCTGCGCCTCCTGCGCATGGTAAGCAAGGACTGCTGATCCGCCCTCCGTTTTTGACTTGTGCCGCATGACGGCGCACAGGCACGAAGAGGAAAAATTTGCCGCTTGTGCGCCGGAAAAACAGGGATTCCCCTGTCCTTCTTCAAAAATATAAATACAGTGGGATGTCTGTAGGAAAAATTTTCCCATCAGCCCTAATACATGGTTCCGGAACGCCGATTAGGATTTCAGAGGCGGCAGTCCGCAAGGAAACGGGCGAGCGTAGTGCACCGCCGGGCAGACAGCACATTCAT
>APFI01000268.1 GCA_000403945.1 Desulfovibrio sp. Dsv1 | reverse complement strand
GGGGCGGGGCGCGGCCGCCCCTGGCTGGTCACGGCGGCCAATGTGCTCAATGAACTGCGTCCGGGCCGCAAGGGCGGGCGGCGGGCCCGGAATGGGGAGCCGGAAGACGGGGAGGGCGCGGAAGCCGCGCCGCGTGGTCCGCTGGCGGAACGCCTGGACAGCCTGCTGGATGCCTTCGCGCCCCTGCTTTTCCGCCATGACGGCGCGGGGCCGGAAAATGCGCCGCAAGGCGGAGGGGCGTCGCCCGCCCTGCTTTTTGTGGAGCCGGGCACGCGTCAGGGCGGCGGCGCCATCATGCGCCTGCGCGACCTGGCTCTGAAACGCGGCCTCGCGGCTCTGGCCCCCTGCCCGCACAACGCGCCCTGCCCGCTGCTGGCCGGGCAGGGCGGGCGGACCTGGTGCCACTTTACCCTTGACAGCCGGGACGCGCCGGACTGGCTGCTGCGCCTTTCCGCCGAGGCGGGCCTGGCCAAGAGCGGGCTTTCCCTGGCGCCCCTGTTGCTCGGCGCGACCGAACCGGAAGCCGCCCCGGCAGCCGCGCCCCGCCGGGGAAAAACACTGCCCGCCCGCGTGCTTTCCGCGCCTTTCGCGGTGCCGGGCCTGGCGGGCCGGGCGCGTTACGCCTGCACCGCCGAGGGCCTGGTGCTGCTGGAAGACGCCGAGGCTCTGGCCCCGGGCGACCAGCTGTCCGTCCGCCTCATGCCGGACGCGCCGCGCGACGCCAAAAGCCGGGCGCGCATTATCCCCGGGCCGCGGGCGCGGGCGCCCGCAAAGCCCTGAACCACGCGGTCCCGCTGTTTTTCATGCGGGCCTTTTGCGCATTCTTGCCCGAACGATGCGGACGTCCGGGGCTTTCTTTTCAACCACTTCGGGCGCATACAGACCCGGTCCGGCGTCGCGCGGGCCGGGCGCGCCGCTCTCCAGCTTTTATCCCGGGGGTTATGGCCTGATGATCGCAATGCCCGAAAATCTGCCGCGGCCGCGGTTGAAACCCAATGCGGACGTGGCGCCGCGCAAGCGCCCGGACGGCAAGCCCACTGAAACCCCGCGCGACCCTTGCCGGCGCGTGGCTTCCGCCATCGCCGCCGAAGAGGGCAAGTACGGGGGGGCCTCGCGCCAGCCGGAGTCCCTGCCCCGCGACTTCCACGACCTGATGACCTCGTGGAACTTTTGCGGCACGCCGCGGGGCGGCGCATGAAATGGATCACCCATCAGGCGGCGGCCGCGGGCGCGGCCCTGGCCCTGCATCTGTCCCCGGCGGGCGTCGCGGCGGCCTGCGTGGGC
>APFI01000267.1 GCA_000403945.1 Desulfovibrio sp. Dsv1 | reverse complement strand
GGCATCAGCATGATATGGAGCTGAGCGGGCCAAAGATATTTGGACGAACATACAGGCGTGCGAGTTCCAGGCGCGTATTCGTCGATTTATGTGCCGGTGCCATCACCGGTATATTATCATGAATATGCGGCGCTCACAACGAATAAGTGGGAATTTGTAATAGATAGAGGTACTTACAATATGGCATCGCCATCTTCCGTCTCCGGAACCGCGTCAGAATCATCAGTTTCGGCAAAATTAAATAATGGAGCTGTTGTCGGCACAGTGTCCTCTGGCGGTGGAGACAATACATATGCGACGGGAGGCGCTGAAACCGCGCCCAAGCATATGTATACACGGTATCTGATACGCGCCCGGCCATGATGCTTGCCAAACAGGCATGGAGGCGTTATCCAAAAAGGGAACCCCGGTCCCTGCGGGAACAGGAACCGGGGCTGGCACGGCGCGGTTAGCGCCCCGTGCACGGCTCCCAGTACCGGAACCAGTTTGACGACCCGGCCCATCACGAGTGGGCCGGGTCAACTGCTATCTGGCGTCTGACGCCAGCAACAGGACCAGGGCCATTGCGATGAACGCGGCGAAAACAGGTTTCCGCATGGCAGGCCCTCCTTTCTTTGCGCCGTGCCGACGCTCAGGCCAGAGGGTAGCCGTGCCCGCTTCTTGTACCTGTATTCTCCGCGCCCGGCAACGCATTGCCGGTCAGCCCGCGCGCACCCGGAGCGTTTTTGCTTATATGCCCGGCACCCTTTTCCAGATGGTTTTTCTGGGCGCCGGGCATGCGCAACATTGCTGTGGCCAGGTCCACGTCTCGCCATTCCAAGCGGAAAAGTTCGCTGGGGCCAATGCGCGGCCCGGCGCATAGACGCGGAATAACGACGCGCTGCACATGCGGCGCGGCCACTTCCAGGGCGGTGTTTTGCCTTTGAGCATGAATGAAAAGAGGTTGATGTGGTGAGGGTGGCCTTGGAAGCCTATCCGAATGAGAACGAGAAGAAAGACAAATAAATATTTTTCAACATAAAAAAGTTTTTATGTTGAAAAATAACTATGGTAATTATTATGGCAGCGCTGTTTGATCCACTCGTAAAACTTGCCAGCCTTGGCGCGTATGTTCGCATAGTGGTTGATGCCAACGGCTCAAAAAAGATTCAACTGACCTATGCGCGTTATTGTCGGGCCGATGATGCCAAAAAAGCGCAAGACATCGCTTCAAGGTTTGAGCGCCTGATTCTGCTGCAATGTGACGTGCCGCCAGAATGGCGACCAAGGACGGTGCAACAACTTGTGGCTATGGGGAAAATAAGGGTGGTAGCCGGTAGATATATATTAAAAAATAAATAAGTAAATATTTTTTAATATGGCTTTGCATGATCAGGGACGCGATGAAGAGGGTGATTCTTTACTTGATTTGCTACCGATGCCCGCAGAATACCTTCAAACCCTGAAAGAATGTATGGGGCTTGATGCATTGATAGAAGAAGGTGTTAATCTTTCCAAAGCGGTGGAAAAATATGGTCAAAACTGGCTTGCCTCTTAATGCGGAAAAACTCTGTTTCTCACGGCGTCAGGAGTGTCTGAAGGCTGTGTACAAAAAACATATGCTGCATCTCTCCCACGCCTTGGGACAAGGCAGGGCTCAGGAAAGCACCAAGGATAAATCTCTGTCTCGCTGACTTTTCGTGTTACTGGCCTAGAATGCCACCTTGTGAAATTTCAGAGAGTTATGTTTCTGGACAACCTGGTTCCGGATCTGCCGTGGCAAATTAGTTTGTGCTACTATTCCCTCTCATGATTTTGTGGCCGTCCCTGCTGGCGTTGCTGGCGGAATTTTGGCCGTTCAATCATGTTCTTGTCGAAGTTAGCCAGCTCGCTCCGTTTAACTCCCCATTTTGCCGATGCATAAGCCACGGCCTTTCTCCAGTCATTAGGGCTAAAGCTGACATGCTTTCCGGTATCGCAAATTTTTCCGCCATTAGGCAGTGTATATACGATGCTGCCGTGTTTGGTGATTTTGGATGTGACCCCACTGACCAGACTCTCCATCAGCGCTATGCTGGCAAGACGGTTTCTCGTCTTGGCGGAAAGCTCCGCATTTTCGAGGAGGGCGGTCTTTCGGGTTAGGTAAGCTGATCGGGCCTGCATTCGGCTTTGCGCCATCTCAGGCATGATTTCTTCTTTTCTGGACCGCAAGACGGCCAGGGCGGTTTCGTCGCCCTGGCCAGCCTTCTGCCGCAAGAAATCAAGCCAGTTACCCGTCCCCTGGTTCATGCGTACCGCGTGGATTTCTTCGGCCTCGTACTGGCGGAGCATTTTCAGAAGATTCGCGCGGGTTCTACGCGCTATGGGCCTGCGCTGTAGTTCCATGCGCTGCAGATCCCATTTCTGATGGATTTCTTCCAGGATTGCCTTTTGGATCTGGCGCTGTTCCTGGAACTCCTGCCAAAGCTGATTTCGGTTCGGCGCTTTCTGAAGCGGATCCGCGTTATAGCGCCGCTCGCTCTCCGGCATTTCACCTCTGGGTTGCTGGAACGTGCCGAACCGGGCTTCCAGCTTCTTCATGGACAAGTCCCGATGCATGGCGCTGGCCTTGACCACATGCCGTCCATGCCGATTTTTGACCACAAGCCCGGCCCCGCGCGGCTTCAGCTCCAAGCCGTATCGTGCGAAGCTCTGATGCGCATCCTCCCAGGAACGCGCGTTTTCCAGCAGGGCCAGAATGGCCTCGCCCTGGTCGCGGGTATAGCCTTCAAAAGACTGTCGGCCTGTGTGGGCTTCCATAGCTGCGGCCCTATCGCCCAGGCCTTGCTCCTGGACCTGATCACGGCCGTTGTCGATGACAAGGCCGTATTCCTTCTCCAACTCCCGGCACAACCTGTCGCGTTTGATATAGTCCCTCCAGGGTTCCACGCGCGTGAGCCTTTCCGGATGGATCAGATTGTAGGCAACGTGCATATGCATGTTTTCGGTGTTGACGTGGACGCCGCAATGCCGCTGATGCTCAGAAAGGCCCAGAGCATCGGCAAAACGCTGCTCAATAGCCTTGAAAACTTCCGGCGTCAGCCTGGTTTCATCTTCCGGGTGAAAGCTGACAACCAGGTGGTAGGTCTTTTCTTGAGTGGTGCGCGTGTTGAGGGCTTGAGTGTCTGCTACCTCCTTTATGGCCAGTTCGTAATCATCCCCGGCCCAGCACCCGGCGCACCAGCTCATGAGGCATTTTTCAGGCTTTACATCTTCGGGAAGATCAGCGTCCCGTCGCATGCCGCCATCGGCGCGTCGATCAAGGCGTGCATCAGCAGGCAGAAAATCCGCAGCTCCTCTTTCCTGTCCTTGCGAGTAAGATGCCAGACGGCATTCGGACAGTTGACGCATGCGGTTTCCGGCAATGCCTTTGCCTGCTTCAAAGTGGCGCTGCGGATCATGGAATCTTTGTCCATCGCTCAGCTCCATATCATGCTGATGCCCGGCGGCGATATAATCCGCCAACCGGGCGTAGTTGTCGTTTTGAGGGGCACACGGAATGCGTTTGCTGATCATAATGCCCTGATCCTGACCTTCAGGCTGGCCTGAAGCTGATCAATCTTATGGAGCAGTCCGTAAATCTGCTCCTTGTGGCCACTGACCAGGGCCTGCTTGAGCAGACCACCCAGCCGCCCCAGGTCGGCATTGACCTTCAGCAGCTCGCGTCGGGCCTGCTGATCCTCCCGGCTCTCCACTCGGAACCCCAGGCACACGCGCCGGGCGAATTCCGACATACTTAGCCCGGCCCGATCACTGGACTCCATGATAAGAGTGAACTCTTCCGGGGTCACATAGGCTTTGATCTGCTCTGTGCGCCTGGGTCTTTTCTCGGGAGATGGCATATTACCAGCATTTCCATTTCAGACTATGGTTAGATAAACCGCTCCAGACAGCCAGAATCGCTTTGAAAAGATCACGGTCTGTCACAAGTTCGTCCAAACTGTCCACGCCGCAACGATTGAAAACATAGGTGCGAATTTCTGTTTCTTTATAGTCTGACAAATTACGCCAGAAGCTAATTAGGCCATGTAAGGTAAGTCGCAAGTTTTCTGTGGAGGTCACTTCGCCCTGCTGTTTGTCTTTCTTAACCAGAAAAAGGTCTTCGAGAATATTGCCAACAGATTCATTGAATTTGCTCTTGGGCAGCTCAACAATATTTGTAATATTCATTCTCCTGCAAAGTCGTTCGGCGGCATTCTCCCATGTCTCTTCCTGAATCA
>APFI01000266.1 GCA_000403945.1 Desulfovibrio sp. Dsv1 | reverse complement strand
GGCAGGGGCGGCAGCGCGCCCCGCGGGAAACGCAGGCGGCAGCGGCCGCAACGGCCCAAGCCGCCGCAAAGCGGCAGCGGCCGCAGCCGCCCGGACAACCAGAGGGCACGCGAAAGATTTTCCCCGGCCGGAACGTCCAGCTCCAGAGGTTCGGGCGGGGACGGCGCGGAAGGCGCCTCCGGGGCCGGGCCGTCACCGGGAGAGGGTGAAAGGCGTATTTTCATGCCGCCTACCCTGCCCCAAGGCCGCCGCGATGGCAAGGCGGGATTTCGAAAACACCCCGTTCGGACGGCAAAAGGCCGGCGGACGCCCCTACACGCTGTAATCACCCCGGTTGAACTTGAATTTTTCCGCGGCGGTCATCACTTCCAGTTCGTTCAGGAGAGAATCGAAACCGGGGTTTTTGCCCCGCACGCCGGCCGCGTCCCGCCTGATCCCGGCCACCTGGCTGTCAATGCCCTCCAGCAGGGCATAGGCGTCGCGCAGGGAGCCGCCGCCGGCGGGCGAGCCCAGGGTTTTGGCGTAGGAATCCCAGAGATCCAGCGCGTCGGAGGCCCGCGCAAGGGCCCCCTGAAGGATCTCCGCATCGGGATCGGCGGCCCGGCTCTGTTCCGCGCCGTCCAGCAGCAACTGACTGATCAGCCCGGCCTGCGCGGAACCGGTCGGCAACAGCCCGCCCGCGGCATGGGCCTGTTCCGCGCCGTCGCCCAGCTGCCGGGCGAGGATGGCGTCGAAGCCGCCGCTCCGGCCCGCCTGTCCTTGAGTCGTCGTCGCCTGCCGCTCCCGCTGGCGCAGCAGGGCTTCCAGCTGTTCGGTATTGATTTTCATACTCGCCTCCAGGGTTGGCGTTCCGCCCTTTTCATGCAAGGCTCATGCCATTCATGAAATGCGGCTAACCTGCCGTTTTTTTTGGCACTCGCGGAATCAGGGGAGGAAAAATCTTCCCTCTTGCGCAAGGCGCGCGCCTTTTGGCATCCTCCCCGGCGGGAAAGGCCGTCCCCTCTTCCCCTTTCAGGTCACGGAGAGGATTGCGCAATGGCGAGGAAGCATGCGCTCTCCGCTGTTCCCGCGGGTTTCCCCTTCCGGCGCGGGAGCCCTGTTCCGGGAGAAAACGGCGGCGCCCGGCAAGGCGCCGCACGGGGTTTCCCCGCCCCCTCCGGGGCGGGGCCGGAACCCGCGGGCCCGCAATCCCTCCATGCCGCGACTATATTTGGCCCATGCGAAAAGTCAACGGCATCCGGCATTCAGGGCGCCGCGCGTTTCCTCTTCCCGTTCACCCGCCCGGGGCGGTCGTCCCGTCCCCGCTCCCGGCCTGAAAGGCGCATCCGTCGGGGGGGCGCCCTGGGCGCCGGGCTGTTTCGCGGGCGGTCGCGGAGGCGCGCCGGATCCCGGGGAACGCCGGGCCAGGGACGAAAACTCCGGCAAGAGCCCTTGTCTATTCTTCAAAAAGACTCTAGAATTTGTGCGCGTCAAGGGGTTGGGGCGCGAGGCTTCGGGCCGGACGCCCCCCGGCCGGGCGGGGATTTTCCGCCCCCTGCCGGGGCTCCCCATCACATCAGCGGCCCGCGGGGGCAATGGAGCTTGCCATGAGGGAAATCAGGAAGATTCTTTGCGCGGTGGACCTTTCCGAACACAGCAGGGCCGTGGCGGAATACGCCGTCCTGCTGGCCAGGGCGCTGAACGCCAGCGTTCTCGTCGTGTACACGGCCCCCTCGCTGAGCCAGTATGTGGGCTTCCACGTGCCGCCCAACACCATTGAAAACTTCGTGGGCGAAATCGTCACCGGCGCGGAAAAGTCCATGGAGGCCTTTGTGGCCGAAAACTTTGCCGGCGTGGAGGCCAGGGGGCAGGTGCTCATCGGCTATGCCGCCGAGGAAATCCTGAACCGTGCCCACGAGGAAAATGTGGACGTCATCGTCATGGGCACCCACGGCCGCAAGGGCATTGACCGCATCCTCTTCGGTTCCGTGGCCGAAAAGGTGGTCAAGAATGCCGACATGCCCGTGCTGACCATCCGCCCCTCGGGGCCCCTCGGGGAATAAGCCGTCCCGCCGGCGCGGGGCGCCCGCTTCCCCGCCGCGCCGGCGGCCGCCCTTCTGGAGTCGCCATGTCCGAAATCAGCGCGCTTCCGCGCATCCGGGAGCTCGACGCCTATGCGCCGGGGCTTTCCATCGCGGAAATACGGCAGAAATACGGCCTTTCTTGGGTCATCAAGATGGCCAGCAATGAAAATCCGCTGGGGGCCTCGCCCCTGGCCCGGGAAGCCGTGCGCCGCCACGCGTCCTCACTGTTTCGCTACCCCCGGGGGGACAATCCCCGCCTGGTCCGCGCCCTGGCCCGCCTGCACGCGACGGACCCGCGCCGGGTGGTTGTGGGCAACGGATCCGACGAAATCATCGACCTGCTGATCCGCATGCTGGCCGAACCGGGCGAGCATTCCATGGTCTGCTTCGAGCCCTGCTTCGGCATTTACCCCATTCGGGCCCGCATTGCCGGAATCGAAGTCCGCCGCTGCCCGCTGGGGGAAAATTTCTCCCCTGATTTCGACGCCCTGCTGCGCCTGGTGGACCAGGGCACCCGCCTGGTCTTCGTCACCACGCCCGACAATCCCTCGGGCTACTGCCCGCCGCGCGAAGCCGTGGCGGATCTGGCCGGGCGCCTGGCCGGCATCGCGCCGGGCTGCCTGCTGGTGGTGGACGAGGCCTACATGGATTTTGCCGAGGACGAAACCGGCGCGTCCCTCCTGGCCTCGGGCGCGCCGCCGGACAACGCCGCCTTTCTGCGCACCTTTTCCAAAAGCTGGGGGCTGGCCGGGCTGCGCCTGGGCTACTGCGTGCTGCCGCCCGCGCCGGCCGCATGTTTCCGGCGGGCGCGCCTGCCCTTCTCCGTCAACATTCTGGCGGAGGAAGCGGCCCTGGCCGCCCTGGCGGACACGGCCTTCCGCCAGGCGACCCTGGATGCCGTGCGCCAGGGACGCGCCACGTTGCGCGACGGGCTCGCGGCCCTGGGCTGCGCGGTCTGGCCCAGCGCGGCCAATTTTCTGATGTTTCGGCTGCCGCCGGGCGCGGGCCCGGCCAGGGGCTGTTTTGAAGCCCTGCTGCGGCGCGGCATCATCATCCGCCCTCTGGACAGCTACAATCTGCCGGAACATCTGCGCGTCAGCGTGGGCGACGCCGGGGAAAACGCGGCTTTTCTGGCGGCCATGCGCGAAATCCTGGCCGCGTCCGGAACAGCGGGGAGCGCATGAGCGGGCGGCTGCCGGTGGTGACGCTGGACGGCCCCGCGGGCGCGGGCAAGAGCACCCTTGCCCGGCGCGTGGCCGAAAGGCTGGGGCTGGCCTGTCTGGATACCGGGGCCATGTTCCGCTGCCTGGCCCTCAAGCTGGGGCCCGGCGCGGAGCTGTTGCCCGGGGAGGAACTGCGCGGGCGCTGCGGGCAATGGACCTTCAGCATCGCGGGCAGGGGCCGTGACACCGCGCTGCTCTGCAACGGCCAGCCCTTGCGCGACGAGGTGCGCACCGAGGAGGCGGGCATGCTGGCCGCGCGCATCGGCGCCGTGCCGGCGGTGCGCGAGGTGCTCCGGCGGGCGCAGCGGGCCATGGGCGAACAGTCCCCGCTGGTGGCCGAGGGCCGGGACATGGGCACTGTGGTCTTTCCCGACGCGCGCTTCAAGTTCTTCCTGGACGCCGCGCCCGAAGCGCGCGCCATGCGCCGCCTGCGGGATCTGGAAAGCCGGGGCGTGCACACGGAACTGGCCGCCCTGACCGAACGGATCCTCCGGCGCGACGCACTGGACCGCAACCGGGCCGAGGCCCCCCTGCGTCCGGCCCGGGACGCCCTGATTGTGGATACCTCCCGTCTGGACATTGAGGGCGTGCTGGACGTGATGCTGCGTCATATCGACGGGCACGGCGGCGCGCGGGCCCTGCGGACCCGCATGGATTCCCGTCCGTGAGGCGGCGCCTGCCTCCCCCCGTTTCTTTCGGATTCTCCTCCCGCCCCTTTCCCTTCCGGCGCGCCGTCCCTCTTTCGCCTCATGGGGCCTCTTTGCCCGGGCCTTTCGGGCATGGGCAAAAACTTCCCCATCCCGGCAGCAATTGCCGCCCGTTTTCCCGCCGGCGCGACAAATTTTTGGCATGCCGGAACCGTCGTGCCGCCCGCCACGCGCTTTCATGCATCCTTCTGAAAAAACCCCGTTGATTTTATTTGCTTTTATTTCAACTGGCACGGGCGCTGCATACAGAAGGGCACAAGCCGCTGGCGCATACGGCGCCGATGCGGCAAACAGCCTCATGGGGAGGACGACATGGATAATCAGCTGGATTACGAAATCAACAAGGAACTGGGCGAGTGCTATCTTTTTATGGGCGATTTTGACAAGGCCGAGGAATATTACCGCAAGGCCGCCGGCAACGCCCGATGCGCGGCGCCCTACATGGGGCTGGCCACTGTGGCCGTGCAGCGTTCCGAACTGGACAAGGCCCTGGTGCTTTACCAGAAGGCCGCCGCCGTGGAGGAAACCGACAAGGCCCTCTGCGGCATCGGCCTGGTCCATATGGAACAGGGCAGGCATGAGGACGCCTTCGACTATTTTGCCCGCGCGCTGGACAAGTCCGCCGACAATATGGTGGCGCTGAACTGTCTGGTGCGCGAGGCCTATCGGCTGGGCCGCGTGGAAGGGGCGCTGCCCTACCTGGAAGCCGCGCTGGCCGACAGCGAGGAAAGCGAGGCCGTGCGCGTGACCCTGGCCGGCTGCCTGATCTATCTGGGCCGCGGCGACGAGGCCCGCCGGCACCTGGAGACGGTGCTGGGCGCCAACCCGGCCAACAGCGGCGCCAGGGAACTTTTCGACACCATGGCCGCGTAAGTCGGGACCGGGCGTAGCCGCCCGGTCTTGCGCGCGGCCGGAGCATATACTCCCCCTCCCCACAAGATTTTCCGGCCCCGGCGGGTGCCAGGGCCGGAAAATTTTTCTGCCGGGGGAAACGGCGCGGTGAGGCTTCCGCCTTGCGACGGCGCCGCGCGGATTGATGAGCACTGATGAGCATTGAGGGCCGGGCCCGGGGGTCGAACCGGCTTCGGGATTGCGCGCGAGCGCGGGACGCGACGTCCCGGCCCGCGGGTTTCACGCCTCCGCCGGAGTGGCCGCGACGCGCGGCCTGGCGTCCCCCCCCGTCCGGCCGGGAAACCGGCGAAGCCTGCCGCGCGGGACGGGCCTTACTGCGCTGGCCGGCTCTCCCCGGCGTCGCTCTTGTCCGCGGCATGCGCGCGCAGGGATCCGCAGAGGGGCTGGGCTCCGGCCCGGCCCGAGAAGATCTCCTCCGGCGGGGCGGCCAGGGCCTGGGGCAGCACGTCGTCCACATGATCCACAAAGACGATTTCCAGATCCCTGAGCACCTCGTCCGGCACTTCCGCGAGATCCTTCTCGTTGTCGCGGGGCATGATCACCCTTTTGATGCCGCCGCGTCGCGCGGCCAGCAGTTTTTCACGCAGGCCGCCGATGGGCAGCACCCGACCGCGCAGCGAGATCTCGCCGGTCATGGCCACATCGTTGCGCACCGGAATGCCCAGCAGGGCCGAGGTGATGGAGGTGGCCAGGGTGATGCCCGCCGACGGGCCGTCCTTGGGCGTGGCCCCGGCGGGCACATGCACGTGGATGTCCACCCTGCGGTGGAAGCGCGGGTCCAGCCCCAGCGCTTCGGCGCGCGAACGCACATAGGACAGGGCGGCCTTGGCCGATTCGGTCATCACCTCGCCCAGCTGGCCGGTGGTCACCACATGGCCCGCGCCGCTCATCAGGCCGGTTTCCACCAGCAGTATCTCGCCGCCGCGCTGATTGTAGGCCAGCCCGGCGCAGACGCCCACCTGGGGCTCGTCCTCGCGCTCCTCGTGGCGGTACTTCTTGACCCCCAGAAAGCCCGGCAGGCTCTGGCGCGAAATGGCCACGCGCCTGCTCGTGTCGCCGTCCTCCACCAGGCGGATGGCCGTCTTGCGGCAGAGGGCCGCGATTTCGCGCTCCAGGTTGCGCACCCCGGCCTCGCGCGTGTAGCCGCGGATGATCTCCAGCAGGGCGTTTTCCGAAATGCGGATGTTCCCTTCCCCGAGGCCGTGCTCCGCAATCTGGCGGGGCAGGAGAAAACGCCGGGCGATGTGGCGCTTTTCCGTCTCCAGGTAGCTGGAGAGCTCGATGATTTCCATGCGGTCCAGCAGGGGCGCCGGGATGCTGTGCAGCGAATTGGCCGTGGTGATGAAAAAAATCCTGGACAGATCGTATTCCAGGTCCAGATAATGGTCCATGAAGGCGCTGTTCTGTTCCGGGTCCAGCACTTCCAGCAGGGCCGAGGCCGGATCGCCCCGGTAATCCGAGGCCATCTTGTCCACCTCGTCCAGGCAGAACAGGGGATTGTTGTATCTGACCCGCTTCAGGGACTGGATGATCTTGCCCGGCAGCGCGCCCACATAGGTGCGGCGGTGGCCCCGGATCTCGGCCTCGTCGCGCACACCGCCCAGGGACAGGCGGATGAAGTCGCGGCCCGTGGCCCTGGCCACGGATTTGGCCAGCGAGGTCTTGCCCACGCCGGGCGGGCCCACAAGGCAGAGAATGGGGCCTTTCAGGCCGCGCGAAAGCTTCTGCACGGCCAGATATTCCAGAATGCGCTCCTTGGGCCTTTCCAGGCCGTAATGGTCGCCGTCCAGAATGGCGCGGGCCCTTTCAATGTCGATGTCGATGCTTTTCAGATCGTTCCAGGGCAGGTCCAGGATCCAGTCCACATAATTGCGCGACACCGTGTACTCGGCGGCCGAGGGCGGCATGGCCCGCAATTTCTTCACTTCGGCCAGGGTCTTCTGCCGGGCCTCTTCGGGCATGTCGCGGGCCCCGAGCTTCCGCTCCAGTTCGTCCATTTCGGCCTGGGGATCGTCCTCGCGCCCCATTTCCCTGTTGATGGCCTTGATCTGCTCGTTGAGGTAATACTCGCGCTGGTTGCGCTCCATCTGCGTCTTGACGCGATTCTTGATCCGCCTTTCCACCGCGGACAGGGCCACTTCGCCCTGAAGCAGCCCATAGGCGCGCTCCAGCCGCTCGGTGACGTCGGAAAGCTCCAGGGCCTCCTGCTTCTTGCGGTAATCCACCTTGAGATGCGGCAGGATGGCGTCGGCCAGGGGGCCCGGCTCGCGCAGGGCCAGGATGGAGAGCACGGCCTCCTGCGAAATTTTCTTGTTGTTCCTGCCGTACTCCTCCAGGGCCTCGTGGGTCGCGCGGACCAGGGCTTCCTTCTCTTCCGGGCGGCTCCGGCTTTCCTCCAGGCGGCGCACGCCGGCCACGAGGCACCGCCCGTCCTCGCGCAGGCCCCGCCAGGCCGCGCGGTACAGTCCCTCGAACAGAACCTTGGTGGTGCCGTCGGGCAGGCGCAGCACCTGGAGGACCTTGCTGACCACGCCCACGGCGCACAGGTCGCCGGCTTCGGGTTTTTCCAGTTCCGGCTCGCTCTGGGCCACCAGGAAAATCTGTTTGCCCGAGGAGGCCTGCGCCGCCTCTATGGCCTTGATGGAGGCTTCGCGCCCCACGAAAAGCGGCATGATCGAACGCGGGAACATGACCACTTCCCGCAGGGGCATGACCGGCAGTTCCCGAAAGGCTTCCCCGCGCATCGCGTCAGACATGGTTTCTCTCTCCCGGGGGCTTTCGCCGGC
>APFI01000265.1 GCA_000403945.1 Desulfovibrio sp. Dsv1 | reverse complement strand
GCGGCATTGCGACCCGGCACGCGGAAAATACGGCATCATTCCTGGCCGCTATCCGGATCGGACGCATCTTTTTGCGGCCTTCAGTTTCGTGACTACACTATCTAGAGAGCTCTTAAACGGACGGGCCGACAGTCTGGGACACGCTTTCAACGCTGACGCTACCCTCATCCCACGGAAAAAACGCGGTCTTTCCATGCTCGCGGCCATCAGAGCAATTCACATTTTCAATATCGCGCGGATGAAGCCGCTCACGTTTTTGGCTCACGGTTCATCCGGAGGCTGCGGGACTATCTTACCGAAGCGTAGAAACAGAGCCTAGGCAAGATGACTTTACCTTCTTTTTTCAGGGCGGCGATGGCCTTGCTGACGTCCTTGGAATCAGCGCCAAGTTCCTTGGCAATGTTGCCGGAGCGCACAGGCTTACCCGCTTTGGCCAATACTTCAACAGCCTTATCTTCCATGATGTTTTAGCTCCTTTTCTGTTCCACAGGCGCTATCGCATGGCCTCGGGCCAGCGCTCGGCGGCCATTTCGCGCAATTTGTACTTCTGGATTTTGCCGCTGGCCGTGAGCGGAAATGACTCCACCACGGCCACGTATTTGGGAATCTTGAACCAGGCGATCTTACCCCGGCAGTAGTCGCGCACGTCCTCGGGCAGCAGGTCCGCGCCGGGCCGGGGGATGGCGAAGGCCCCCACTTCCTCGCCGTACTTGCGGCTGGGCACGGCCACCACCTGCACATCCAGCACGCCGTCCATCTGGAGCAGAAATTCCTCCACCTCGCGTGGATAGACGTTTTCGCCGCCCCGGATGATCATGTCCTTGATCCGGCCCGTGACGCGCACGTAGCCGTGCTCATCCATGACGCCGAGGTCGCCGGAATGCAGCCAGCCCTCCGGGCTGATGGCCTTGGCCGTGTCTTCGGGCATTTTGTAATAGCCCTTCATGATATTATAGCCCCGGCAAAGTATTTCGCCCGTCTGGCCGCGCGGCAGCTCCTCGCAGGTATCGGGATCGCCCACGCGCACTTCGATGCCCGGCATGGCGCAACCCACGGTTTCGCAGCGCAGGGACAGCGGATCATGGATGTCGGACTGGGTCATCACCGGCGAGGCCTCGGTGAGGCCGTAGCAAATGGTGATCTCCTTCATGTACATGTCTTCCACCACACGGCGCATGAGCGGCTCGGGACAGACCGAACCGGCCATGATGCCGGTGCGCAGGCTGGAGACGTCAAAACGCTTGAAAAGCTTGTGCTCCAGCTCGGCCAGGAACATGGTAGGCACGCCGTAGAGCGCGGTGCAGCGCTCGCTGTCCACGGCGTCCAGCACTTTCAGGGGGTTGAAGCTCTCCAGGATGACCATGGTGGTCCCGTGGTTGACGCAGGCCGACACGCCCAGCACGCAGCCGTAACAGTGGAAAAGCGGCACCGGCAGACAGAGCCTGTCCTGCTCCGTAAAACCCTGGTGGCGGCCGATCCAGTAGCCGTTGAGGCCCACGCCCACGTGGGTCAGCATGACCCCGCGCGGAAAGCCCGTGGTGCCCGAGGTGTACTGCATGTTGATTTCGTCCCAGGGATCCAAGGAATCTTGGCGGGCATGATAGGCCGCCTCGTCCACCATGACGGACATGGCCAGGATTTCCGGCACGGAATACATGCCGCGGTGCTTTTCCGCGCCCAGAAAGCAGACCCGCTTCAGATGGGGCAGCTCGGCGCAGCGCAGTTCGCCGCGCCCGTGGGTGCGCAGCTCGGGCGCGAGTTTGTAGAGCGTGGCAAGATAGTCGTGGTCGCGCAGGCCGTCGATGAGAAAAATGTTCTCGGATTCGGACTGGCGTAGCAGATAGCGCAGCTCGTGCTCGCGGTAATTGGTGTTTACCGTGAGCAGCACGGCCCCGATCTTGGCCGTGGCGAATTGCAGGGCCACCCAGTAGGGCACGTTGGTGGCCCAGACCGCCACTTTTTCGCCTTTTTGCACGCCCAAGGCCATGAGCCCCTTGGCGAACTGGTCCACCACATCCGCGAATTCTCGCCAAGTCTGGCGGTAGTTGCGGTCGGCGTAGACAATGGCCTCCCGGTCGGGAAAACGGGCCACGGTATGGTCGAGAATCTGCCCCAGGGTCCATTCGCGCAGTTCAAACTGCGCATGCCGCTCGCGTACCTTTTCGTCCATGTCTTACTCCGTCCGTGGGGATGGCAACCGGATTGCGCGCCGCAGGGGATGTCTACGGATTGTACGCCACAGCCAAGATCTCCACCGGTTCGTCACTGGCGGCGCCCACGAAATGGGGCACAATGGAATTGTAATAGATGGTGTCCCCAGCTTTGAGCACATGGCTTTCCCGCCCGTAGATCACCAGCAGTTCGCCCTTGAGAACCATGATGAATTCCTCGCCCTGATGGGACGAGGTTTTGCGCTCCACCGAGGGGTCCGGAAAAATTTCAATGTAAAAGGGTTCCATATTGCGGTCGCTCTTGCCTTTGCCCAGAGCGTGGTACACATAGCTGGGCCGGGGCATGCGTCCGGTATGCAGGGCCTGGTCGGCTTCGGCACCGCCGATGTGCCCGATGATCGGATCACGTGTGTACTGGTCGTCCAGGAAGGTACCCAGGCGCACCCCTAGAGCGCGGGCCACTTTCTGCAGGGGGCCGATGCTGGGATAAATTTCGCCGCGTTCCAGCTTTTCCAGAAATTCCACGCTCAAATTGGTGGTCTGGGCCAGACTTTCCAGATCAATGTCGCATTCCTCACGGAAAGAACGGATCCGGGTGCCAATATGGTAGTCTGTAGGCATGGCGCTCCTCCTTGCCGCCGCAACGGCGGAGAACAGTTGAATGAACCGATTATAACAGAAGAGAATACAGAAAAACCACGGTTCCGGCAAGATGTTCGATTTTGATCATATAAACAGTCTGGCGGACTTTTTCCTTTTCGGCTACAGTGGGATAATGAATGCTAAACAGACAGCGCGCCGGGCTTTCATGGCTGTTGGGCAGGTTCAGGGCGTGGGTTTCCGTCCCTTTGTCTATCGGCTGGCCCGGGAGGGAGGGCTTACCGGCACGGTGGGCAATACCTCGGACGGGGTGCGCATGGAGGTGCAGGGCCCACCGGAAGAAGTGGAGCGCTTCGACCGCCGTCTGCGCGCGGAACTGCCGCCCTTGGCCCGGCTGGTAGGGCTGAACGAGCAGGAACTCGCGCCCCTGTCCGGCGAAACCGCATTCACCATTGTGTCCAGCCACGGCCATGCCGGGCACAGCGTGCTGGTCAGCCCGGACATGGGCATCTGCCCGGACTGCCTCGCGGACATGTGCGATCCGGCCAACCGCCGCCACGGCTATCCCTTCACCAACTGCACCAATTGTGGCCCGCGCTACACCATCACCCGCGCCATTCCCTATGACAGAGGCACCACCACCATGAGCTGCTTCCCGCTCTGCCCGGACTGCGCGGCGGAATACGCCGATCCCGGCGACCGGCGCTTTCACGCCCAGCCCATAGCCTGCCCGGCCTGCGGTCCGCGCCTCTGGTTCGTGGACAGGCGCGTGGCCCGCAGCGGCGACACCGGCCCCACGCGGGATAACCAGCGCGAGGCTCTGGCCCGCGCCGGACAACTGCTGTTGGACGGCGGCATTCTGGCGCTCAAGGGGCTGGGCGGCTTCCAACTGGCCTGCGACGCCCGTGACGCCGGGGCGCTGCAGGAACTGCGGCGGCGCAAAATCCGCCCGCACAAACCCTTGGCCCTGATGGTGGCGGATCCGGCCACGGCCCGCGCGTTTTGCGAGCTCACGCCAGAACACGAAGCCCTGCTGCAAAGCCCGGAAAAGCCCATTGTACTCTGTCCGCGCCGCGCTGCCCCGGCAGGGACGGAGGGCGCGCTGCCGCCGGAAGTGGCGCCGGACGCGCGCACTGTGGGCTTGATGCTGCCCTATACGCCCCTGCACGCGGCCTTGTTCCACTGGCTGGTTCCGCGCGCGGCGCTGCCGCCGGCGCTGGTCATGACTTCGGCCAATCCCCACGGCGAACCGCTCTGCCTTGACAACCGCGAGGCCCTAGCCCGTCTGGGGCATCTGGCCGACGCTTGGCTGCTGCACGACAGGGACATTCTGGTACGCGTGGACGACAGCGTGCTTACGGTGGCCCCGCATCCGCCGCAGCTGGGGTACGCCGTGGACAGGACCGTCCCCGCTGCCGCCGTCCCCCCGGCGGTGGAGCCGCTTTTTTTCCGGCGCGCGCGCGGTTACGTGCCGCGCCCGGTGTTTCTGCCGCCTCCAGACGGCGGTGCGACGGGCAGGGAAGCGCCTGACCCCACAGTGCTGGGGGCCGGAGCCAATCTCAAGAGCACCATCTGCCTCACGCGCGGGCGCGAAGCTTTTGTGGGCCAGCATATCGGAGATCTGGAAAATCCGGCCACACTGGGCTTTTATGAGGAAGTGGCGGCCCATCTGGAACAATTGCTGGAAGTCCGGCCCAAAGCCCTTGTCTGCGATCTGCATCCGGATTTTCTTTCCACCCGCTATGCCGAGGCCCGCGCCGCTCGGGAAGGTCTGCCGCTCTGGCGGCTTCAGCATCACGCGGCCCACGCCGCCTCGGTGCTGGCGGACAATGACTGTTACCAGCCCGCTCTGGCTCTCTGCCTGGACGGCACGGGTCTGGGCGACGACGGCACTATCTGGGGGGGGGAACTGCTCTGGATGGACCTGTCCCGACCGGTCTGGAAGCGTCTGGGGCGGCTTTCCCCCTTCGCCCTGCCCGGCGGCGAGGCTGCTATCCGCGAACCTTGGCGCACTGCCCTGGCATTACAGCTTCACGGGGGCGAGGAGCGGCCCGCGCCTTGGGATAGTGAATATGCTTCCGCCGCCGTGGCCGTGCGCGAAATGCTGGCGCGCGGCCTGAACTGCCCGTCGACCTCCAGTTGCGGCCGCCTTTTCGACGCGGTGGCCGCCCAACTGGGGCTCTGTCTGGCCACTACATACGAAGGCCAGGCGGCCATTCGCTTGGAAGCGGCCACGGACGAGGCAGCGCTGCGCGATAATACGGCATGGTCTTTGCCTCCGGCGGAAAAGGACGGACTGCTGGAAGTGGACAGCGCTACCCTGTTTAGATATGTGCTCCGGGCTCAGGCCGCCGGGGAACCTACGGGGCGCATCGCGGCCTATTTTCACGGCGCGCTGGCCCGCGCGCTGGCGGCCATGGCTGCTGAAGCGGCCCGCGCAACCGGCGCGTGCCGAGTGGGCCTTTCCGGCGGGGTCATGCAGAACGCCCTGCTGGCGCGTCTGTTGCCGCAGGCCCTGGCGGAACACGGGCTCAGTCCGCTCATGCACCACGAACTGCCGCCAGGGGACGGCGGCCTGTCGCTGGGGCAGGCTGTCTGGGGACGCCAAGCGCTGCGCCGGGGTCATTACCGCGCCGCCAGCGCGCAAGGAGAGCATTAACTAGAAGTCATTTCATAATTTTTTCTAACATTATGAAATGACTTCTATTCAGCTAGTGTGACCCGTTTCAAGCGCAACGCCGTGTGCAAACTTCTGGAGCGCCGCCCAATGAACCCAAAAACAGGTGTCACCAGCCGCATTACCGAGGTCACCAGCAGCAAAACGGTTCTTGCGCCCGCGACCGACGTGCCGGCCGCCGCGATCCGGAAAGTGGCAAGCGCTGCGAATTTCTGGCCATCCACTGCCACCTGAGTCCCAAAACTATCGCCGATATTTACCGCGACCGCTGGCAAATCGAGCTTTTCTTCAAGGAAATCAAACAAGATCTGCGTATCAAGAGTCTTGTGGACAACTCGGAAAACGCCGTGCTGATC
>APFI01000264.1 GCA_000403945.1 Desulfovibrio sp. Dsv1 | reverse complement strand
GCCCATGCCCCCCCTTCTGTATGCAACATTGGCAACAAGCCGGCGTTTGTCCGGCAGTCTTGCGGTTCCGCCGCGGGTTCAGTGCGGAAGCGTGTTCCGCCCCGGCCCGCCCGGGCAGCCTGAAGGAAGTTCCACACCAACCAGCACTTCCAACGTACTAAGGAGTAGCATCCATGAAATTTCAGGGTATGATCATCGGTGTCCCCAAAGAAATTATGCCCGGCGAAGGCCGCGTTTCCTCCACCCCCGAGACCGTGAAAAAAATGGTCGCCGAGGGTGCTACCGTGCTCGTGCAGAAAACGGCCGGCGACGGATCGTTCTTCTCCGACGCGGAATATGCGGCCGCCGGCGCGACCCTGGTTGACGGTGCGGAAGAAGTCTTCGCCAAAGCCGACGTCATCCTCAAGGTGAAAGAGCCCCTGTTCAACAAGGATGTGAACAAGCACGAAAGCGACATGCTGCGCGACGGGCAATACCTGATCACCTTCCTGCACCCCGCCGCTCCGGTGAACCGCGAACCCATGAAAAAACTTCGCGACACCGGTTGCATCAGCCTCACCCTGGACGGCATTCCGCGTATTTCCCGCGCCCAGAGCATGGACGCCCTGACCTCCATGAGTACTGTGGCCGGCTATAAGAGCGTGCTCATGGCCGCCAACTACATGAGCAAGTTCATGCCCATGGTCGGTACCGCCGTGGGCGTGATCAAGCCTGCCAACGTCGTGGTTATCGGCACCGGCGTGGCCGGCTTGCAGGCCGTCGCCACCGCCAAACGCCTGGGTGCCGTGGTCACCGCCATCGACATTCGTCCCGACGCGAGTGAACAGGCCAAGTCCCTGGGCGCCAAGGCCTTTGACACCGGCGTGCCGGCTGACGTGGCCATTGGGGAGGGCGGCTACGCCCAGCGTCTGCCCGACGAATGGCTGGCCAAGGAAATCGAGGCCATCAAGCCCGTCATCAAAGAAGCCGACATGGTGATCCTCACCGCGCTGATTCCCGGCAAGCTCGCTCCGGTGCTGATCACTGAGGAAATGGTCAAATCCATGGCTCCCGGTTCCGTCATCGTGGACGTGGCCATCGACCAGGGCGGTAACTGCGCCCTGACCAAGGCCGGCGAGGAAATCGTCGCCCACGGCGTGACCATCAGCGGCATCAAGAACATCCCCGGCATGATGCCTACCAGCTCCACCTGGATGTTCGCCCACAACATCTACAACCTGCTTGCTTTCCTGGCCAAGGACGGCAAGATCGTGCTGGATCGCGACGATCCCATCGTGGCTTCCTCGCTGACCACGATCAACAGGGAAATCGTCCACGCCGGCGCCAAAGAAGCCGGTCTGTAAACATCGCGGATGAGCGCGCGGTCCCTTCTTGGGCCGCGCGCTCCCTTCATATCCGCATTCCGGTGAGACCTTTAACCTGCGGAGGCAGCCCTCTTGAGCACAGTCATCCTCTTACTGGTCTTTGTTGCCGCGCTGGTCATCGGCTATAAAGTGCTCAGCCACATTCCCAGTCTTTTGCATACGCCGTTGATGTCCAGCATGAATGCGCTCGATGGGGTCATCATTCTGGGCGCGCTGACGGCCACCCACCTTGCCAGCACTCCCCTGGGCGCGTTCCTGGGCGGATGCGGCATCGCGCTGGCCATCACCAATGTTTTTGGCGGCTTCGACATCACCCACAAGATGTTGAAGATGATCGCGGGAAAAAAGCGCTAGCACATTCTTTTCGCGCGTCCCGAACGGCCCCTGAAAAATCAAGAGAGTTGTCTGCGAAATGAGCACATTACTATACAACGTCATTGCTGCGATACTCGCCCTTGCCATCCTGTATGGCCTAAATCTGATGAGCAACGTCAAAACGGCCGTGCGCGGCAATATTCTCTCCGCCGCCGCCATGGCCTGCGCCATTCTCATCACCATGTACAGGGACAATTCGCTCGGCTCTCCGACTCTTTGGGTAGCGATAGCGCTGGGCACGGCCTTCGGCCTGTTCCTGTCCAACAAGGTCAAGATGATCCAGATGCCCCAGCTCGTGGCGTTTTTGCACGGCTTCGGCGGCGGCGCGGCGGCCCTGGTCGGCATCATCATGCTGACCGACGTGGGCACGCCCTCGACCTTTCACCGTATTGACGCATGTCTGGCGCTCTGCTCGGGCATGACGACCATCGCCGGTTCCTTCGTGGCCGCGGGCAAACTGCACCAGCTGCTGCCGCAACGGCCCATCGTGCTCTCCAACCACAGCAAGATCATCAACATTCTGCTGGGCATCATGTTCATCGCCCTGTGCATTTACAACATTGCACCGAATTTCCTGCCTTCGCTGTTCACCTTCATCATGTTTGTCACAGGCGCGCTGTTCGGCATCGTCTTCACCATCCGGGTAGGCGGCGCGGACATGCCCATCACCATTTCCCTGCTCAACTCCATGGGCGGCATTTCCTGCGCCATCGCCGGTTTCGCCGTGTCCGACCCACTGCTCATTGCCGTGGGCGGCATTATCGGTTCCGCCGGTCTGATGCTCACGCGCGTCATGTGCAAGGCCATGAACCGCACGCTGATGCCCATCCTGCTGGGCCAATCCTCCGTATCCGGCAAGACCGGCACCCCGGCGGCAGCCGCGTCCAAAGCGCCCGCGCCCCAAGCCGCGAAGCCGACCCAGGCCGCCGCGCAGAAGGATACGGAAATCGCCAAGCTGCTGACCACGGCCAGGAACGTGATCATCGTGCCCGGTTACGGCATGGCCCTGGCCCAGGC
>APFI01000263.1 GCA_000403945.1 Desulfovibrio sp. Dsv1 | reverse complement strand
CCCGCACGGAGGAAGCCTCACTTGCAGGGAGAGGTTCCCAAATTGCCCATTGTTCATCTGTTAATCCCTGGTATTTGTGCATGAAATTCGATTACACGATTTTCATGACCTTTTTTAGAATTATGAAATGACTTCTAGTCATTACCCTTTCGGATTATTTTTGAGCCGGGGCGAAGTTTTTCCATAGGTCATAAAATGCCGTCTACTTGCCCCGACCGCAGCACTTCTTGTACTTCTTGCCGCTGCCGCAGGGACAGGGATCGTTGCGGCCCACGCGCGGCGCGGCCTTGACCGGCGTGCTCTTGGCGGGTCGGGCTTCGTCTTCGCCGCCGCCGGAATAGGACAGTTGGCCCGCCGATTCCTCGCGATGGCGGAACGCTAGGGCTAGGACTTCTTTTTCAGTCTCGGCGCGGGCCTGTTTCTTTCCCGGGCTGTCCTGCTGCACGCGCACGCGGGTCAGTGAGCGGAACACGCTCTCACGGATCTGGAAGAGCATTTCTTGGAACATGTTAAAACCTTCGCGCTTGTACTCCAATTTGGGGTCGCGCTGGCCGTAGCCGCGCAGGCCGATGCCGTCGCGCAGGGAGTCCATGTTGCGCAGATGTTCCTTCCAACAGCGGTCCAGTTCTTCCAGCAGGAAATAGCGCTGGATGTCCTTGTAGCTCTCTCCGGCGTCGACCTTCAGTTCGTCCAGAATGCCGCGTATCAGCTTTTCACACTCTTCCCGCTCGGGCAGGGGCGCGTTTTCGGGCAGCGCGCGGTCCAGATTGAAGACCTCGCGCAAACGGGCCATGATGGCCCGGCGCGTGTCGGGCAGATCGTCGGGCGCGGTATTGTCCAGCGGGCCGTAGGCATCGTCCAGCACGTCGCTCATAAATTCGTTGAGCACCGGATCCAGATCGTCCTCGACCATCAACTCGCGGCGCAGGGTGTAGATGACCTCGCGCTGCTGATTCATGACGTTGTCGTAATCCAGCAGGGTTTTACGGATCTCGAAATGGTGGGCTTCCACCCGTTTCTGGGCGCCTTCCACCGCGCGAGTGACCATGGCGTTTTCAATGGCCTCGCCGTCGCGCAGGCCCAGCTTTTCCATCAGGCCCTTGATCCGGTCCGAGCCGAACAGGCGCATCAGGTCGTCTTCCAAGGAGAGGTAGAAGCGGGAGGATCCGGGGTCGCCCTGGCGGCCCGAACGGCCGCGCAACTGGTTGTCGATACGGCGGCTCTCGTGCCGCTCGGTGCCCAGGATGTGCAGGCCGCCCAGCTCCACCACGCCCTCGCCCAGCACGATGTCCGTGCCGCGCCCGGCCATGTTGGTGGCGATGGTCACTTTGCCCTTCTGGCCCGCCTGGGCCACGATTTCGGCTTCCTTCTCGTGCTGTTTGGCGTTGAGCACATTGTGCGGAATGCCCAGCTTGGTCAGGATCTGGGAGAGCATTTCCGAAGTTTCAATGGAAATGGTGCCCACCAGCACGGGCTGTTCCTTCTGGTGCAGTTCGGCGATGGCCGCCGCGATGGCGTCGAATTTTTCCTTGCGGCTGCGGAAGATCAGGTCCGGGTAATCCTTGCGGATCATGGGCATGTTGGGCGGGATGGAGATGACCTCCAGATTGTAGATCTGCTGGAATTCCACGGCTTCGGTGTCCGCCGTGCCGGTCATTCCCGAAAGTTTGTCGTAGAGGCGGAAATAGTTCTGGAAGGTGATGGAGGCCAGGGTCTGGTTTTCCGCAGCGACGGTGACGTGCTCCTTGGCTTCCAGGGCCTGATGCAGGCCGTCGGAATAGCGGCGTCCGGCCATGAGGCGGCCCGTGAACTCGTCCACGATGACCACCTGATCGTCCTGTACGATGTAGTCCACGTCGCGCTTGAAGACCTGATGGGCCTTGAGGGATTGCAGAACGTGATGCTGGGCCGTGATGTTGGCCGGGTCAAAGAGGTTGTCCAGCTTGAGCAGAGCTTCGCAGCGGAGCACGCCCGCGTCCGTGAGCATGGCGGTGCGGGCCTTTTCGTCAATGGTATAGTGCTCGGGCGTGAGCTGACGCACGATGTCGTCCACCGTGCGGTACATGCCCACGGATTCCTCGGACGCGCCGGAAATGATCAGCGGCGTGCGGGCTTCGTCGATAAGGATGGAGTCCACTTCGTCCACGATGGCGAAGTTGTGGCCGTGCTGCACAAGCTGGTCGGCGTAGAACTTCATGTTGTCGCGCAGGTAGTCGAAGCCGAATTCGTTATTGGTACCGTAGGTGATGTCCGCATTATAGGCGGCCTTGCGCTCATTGTCGTTCAGGCCGTGCATGATGATACCAGTGCTCAGACCGAGAAAGGAATACAGCTTGCCCATCCAGGCTGCGTCACGCGAGGCCAGGTAGTCGTTGACAGTGACCACGTGCACCCCCTTGCCGGACAGCGCGTTGAGCACCACAGCCAAGGTGGCCACCAGGGTTTTGCCTTCGCCGGTCTTCATTTCGGCGATCTTGCCCTTGTGCAGGACCATGCCGCCGATAAGCTGCACGTCATAGTGGCGCATGCCCAGCACGCGGCGCGAGGCCTCACGCACCAGGGCGAAGACCTCGGGCAGCAGGGCGTCCAGGCTTTTGCCGCCCTCCTGCACGTCTTTTTTATACTGGGAGATGCGGGCGGCGAAGTCCGCGTCTTCCAATTGCTGCATTTCGGGTTCTAGGGCATTGATGCACTGCACTTGGGGGCGGAGACGGCGCAGATAGCGCTCGTTCTTGCTGCCGAAGATCTTCTTGAAAAGAAAACCGAACATGGATGCTCCTCTGCTTCACGCGGGTGGGCCGCTGGCAGCTCCGGCCGATTATGGTCCCGGTCGGTTGCGACGGCAGTGCGCTCACACTGCCGTGGTATCCCACAAAAATAAGTGAGGAAAATGTCTGAGCATTTTTAACACAAAATGATAGACATCCTCTTGCCTGTGATTAAAACGAAACTCGCACTCCTTCAAGTGAAAATGGCAAGCATTCTTTTTGAGTCCCCGGAAACGGGCCAGCCGGGTTTTGACGAAACTCCAAAAGCTTTCTGTCCCATTGATCTGTGCATGCCTGTTGGCAAATCCGTTATGGGAATATTCAACCCAAAAGTGTTTCCGGTATCCAGGGCCGGCAAGACCACCACGTCTTGGGCAAATGCCACGGCCTGCTCGTAACTGGCCCTGTCCCGTACGCCATACCTCTCCTTCGCCCTTTCCCTCATCCGCCCGGCGCGCGCCGCGCGAAAGGCGGCCAGAGCCAGCGAGGCGCGATTGAAGCGTTCAACCGCGCTCATGGGCAGACCAAGAATCCTGACGAACTCGTTCCAGAGGGACGCGCCGCCTATTCCGCGCAACTGCCCGCGCACCTCTTCCATATAGGCGTCCGTGATCACGTTTTCGCCAATGAGTTCGCGCATCATTCTGGCCTCGTCCTCGGTCAGCCCCTTGCCGCTGTTGCCGGTTATCCGGTTCACGAGCGTGTCCCGCGCTGCGGCCAGCCATGTGCGTACCGCGCCGGTCACGTCCATTTGCAATCGCGGCACGCCGACAACAAGATTCTGCGTGGCGTTGATGACCGCCGTTTTGATGCTGCCGCCAAGATACCAGGCGAACGCGACTGACTTGATATTGCCCGTCATCCTGTCGATATGGTCACTGTTCCGCAGCATGTCCCTGACATACCGCGTGGCGTATTTCCACAGGTTCGGCGTCCTTCTGGAGTCGATTCCGGAAAGGGCCTCGCTGAAATCGCGCGCCGCCTCCATTTTTGTGAGCCACCCGTTCAGACCCGCCTTGTAGTCGTACAGCACCCTGACGATATCCCCTGTTTCAAAGCCCGGAATGCCCTTGCGCCGGATGCTGTGCGCTCCCCATCCGCGTGACTTGAGCGTGTCGGCCACGCTCTCGAAAAGCAGTTCCCTTATCTCCTCGGCACGTTCGCTGTCACCAATCCTGTCCGTTGCCGCCCGAATGACCTGTTCCATGGCGCTGGTGTCCACGGGATCGAACACCTCATCCGGCAGGCGCTCATTCCTGCCATCAGTCCATTCCGCATCGGGATAGTTCCCGCCCTGCCTCGCGACAATCTCCCGGGCCCTGGACATGGCGGCCCTTTCGCCGGGAGCATCGAAATGCTGCCGGAACACGACCCTGCCGCCCGCTTTTGCCTGAACAAAATACTTGCCGTACCTGTGGTGCGGGAAGTAGTTGGGCACATGTCCGATAGTCTGCCGGAACTTCCTGATGACGTCCCCGTCCATCTCTGGCATGGCGGCCATGCGGTTGTGGGCCAGCACAAGGTCGGCATCCAGGCTCTTGCGTATCTCCAGCATGGCCGTTTTGGCCGCCTCGGTCCCGTCCAGACT
>APFI01000262.1 GCA_000403945.1 Desulfovibrio sp. Dsv1 | reverse complement strand
ACGGAGTTCCCTTTCCTTTTCAAGGGACTACTGTCAGATCAAGTCGAAACTAGGGCAGATAATATTCCCCGTGCGGTCACAAAATGCATCAGGTATCCTTTCGAACGGCGCAACAGCGTCCCCTGCCGCCGCATAAAACGTCAAACGCCCGAAGGCGCGGCGTTTAGCCGCTGTTCTCGACCATCCCTTGGATATAGGGCAAATAGGTGGGATCCGTGCCCGCGATATGGTTGATGAGCCAATCCTTGAGGAAGCTCAACAGATCTATGCTCACCGTGGCCGTGCCGTTTTTGAGCTGCGTCTCGAATTCGTCCAGTTTGGCCACGAACTTGCGGTGGATGGCCTTGTGCTCCTCGGTGCCGGGATATTGCGAAAGCGCAAAAATCTTTTCCTCGTCGCTGAAATGCGAGGCAGTGTAGTCCCGCAAATTCTTCACAATGGCCTGAAGCTCCTTGCCGGTGCGGTTATTCTTCATGGCCCGGTAGAGATCGTTGATGTAAGTGCAGAGCTGGCGGTGCTGACTGTCGATGGCTGGCACGTGCAGGTCCAGCTTGGGCGTCCATTGCACGAATTTATCCGTGGCGGCGGCTTGGGCATAATCGCCCGTCACCAGAGCGTTGACGATTATGTCCAGCTCTTCCATGCCGCTTTTGAACGAAAGCAGGGCCGCCGTAAAGGTTTCCATGTTGGCCGCCGTGCTTTCGGCCACGTGGCGGATTTCCTCCAAGGCGCCGTTGGTCTGCGCGCTGCTTTCAGACTGTTCGGCCGCGCCCTGGGCTATAATCTTCAGATGCCCGGCGGTTTCTTCCATGCCGCCCACAATCTTGCCCATAAACTCCCCGGCGCGGGAGGCTCGTTCCGCGCTTTCCACGGTCAGCCGCGCGGCCTCGTCCACGTTTTCCACATTGCGTTGCGTTTCCTCCTGGATCGCGTGAACGGCATCCTCCACATCCTTGGTGGCGCCCATGGTCTTTTCAGCCAGTTTGCGCACCTCGTCGGCCACCACGGCGAAACCGCGCCCGGCCTCGCCCGCGCGCGCCGCCTCAATGGCCGCATTGAGCGCCAGCAGATTGGTCTGGTCCGCCACTTCATTGATGACGCTCATGACCTGGCCGATGTTACTGGCCTTTTCGCCCAGCCCGGCCATAGCTTCCTTGAGATGCAGAATGGTACTCTTGATCGTTTCAATGGAAGCCACCGCGCCGCGCACTTCCTCTTCGCCGGTAACGGCTTGGCCGCGCGAGGTTTCGGCATTGTCCGACACTTCGCGCACACGGATGGAAGACTCCTGCGCGGCCTCGGCCACGCGCTCCATGGCCTCGCCAGTTTCACCCAGACGCACGCGCTGCACTTCCACTCCCTTGTCCACATCCGCGACCAGTTGCGACAAATGGCGCACGTCCATGGACAGTTTGTTGCAGACGCTGTGAGCCTTGTCCAGCACGGGCGCGCTCTGCGCCAGCTTGTCGGCCATTTCCCGCTCATGCTCGCGCGCCTCGGCCAATTCGGCCCGCAGGTTCTTGACCGCGTCGCGCAGGTCGCGGGCCTCGGCTTCCGCAACCTCCGCAGTCTGCTGCCGGGCGGCATGCATATCCGCCAGGATCCGGCGCACGCGCTCCAGCCCGCCGCCTTGCGGCACGGGGCTTCCCGCGCCGCGCAGGTTGTCGGCAAAGGTCGACAGCTCGGCCTGCTTTCGCCGGACCGCCAGCCACAGAACCAAGTCCGCCATGGCGCACAGGGCCAGACCCACCAGCAATGTCCAGAATACAGCGCCATCCGACCGGATGGCGACCAGCCCCCCCACCAGCAGTAAACTCGCAATTTGCAGCAAAATCCCCATACTATCCTCGCCAAACTTGAGTTTCTTATCGACTGGTTTGTAAATAGGCTTAGCCTTATTCTGGATAAATGACAATTATTCTTAACAGCAAAAGAGAACAGTATGGCTTTACTGCATTGTCGGGGGCTTACCTGCCCGCAGCCGGTTATGCGCTGCCGGGCCTGCCTTGCCTTCGGCGTGGCCTTGCTGGAGTCCAGCCAGTCCCGGTAGGCGTCGTAAAACCTCGGATTGACCATGATGGTCTCGTGTCCCGTCTCCAGAAAGTCTTCCGTCAGGAATTTCTCAATGCCCTCAAGCTCTTTCTGAACCTTGCCCTCGTGAGCCCACAGCATCTCGCGCAGGCTGTCCATGTCGGCGGGCTTCAGGCGTTTCCCGCCAAACAGGCTGGGCACGCTCTCAAGGCTTTTTTTCAGTGCCGCCGCGCGTTCATCCATGCGCTTCAGCTGGCGCTCGTACACCCGGGCGAAAGCCCGGTGCCGTTTTGCTATCCAGTGCGGCAGCTGGAGAATGTTCTGCAATATGGTCAGGTCGCCACTCCCGAAGAAATGCCGTATTTCCGGCGCCTTCGCCGCACCGGCGGCGGCCTTCACGCCCATGCCGAGAATCCCGGAGGGAGAAAGCGACGCCAGGGGGGTGGTGTCGTCCGCAATTTTTTCTGGCGCGACAGGCTTGACAACATCAGCTTCCGTGAGTATCCTGCCTTCAGAAAGTCTCGATGGGAGTCTGCGGACCTTAGGCAATTGTAGCCCGTGTGTGCGCGCCCATGCGAGACTTTTTCCTTTGTTCTGATAGAGCAACCGCCCCTCTTCAATCTGCCGGGCATACCACGCCTCGTTGCCGCGCTTGTAGGCGCTGGCAATGTCATTGACGCGAATGTTCTGCCGTTGCGTGTCCAGATGAACGGCCACCATGACGGAATGGTTTTCGTGTCGCAGTTCTGTCAGCACCACAAGAGAATCCGGCGACGTGGCCGACTCGAACACCATAATCGGATCGGCCATGGACATGGGCAGCTGTTTTACCAGTTCTTCTGGCAGATTGTGGTCTTCCTTGTCGGAAAGTATTTTTGCCAGATTTCTTGCCGACATGGTCATCGGCAGGTCCGGCGCGCCCAGTTTTCGCAACACGTCTGGCGTCCTGCCCACCGTCAGGTTTTCTGTCTTGCCGCCCCTGATAACGACTGTGGGGTCAAAGTCGTCAACCTGCCTTCCCCATGCCTCCATGTCATCTTGCGCCTGCCGCCATGCGGCATGTTCGGCTTTCATCCCGTTCAGTCCCGACGCCGCCCCCCTCGCCTCCGTCCCGTCCATGACGTGCCGTTCCAGCGCCGTCAGGAGCGCATCGATGTTCCTCGCGTCCATGATGGACGGGCGCCCCGTGACGGCCTCAATCATCCGATGCCACGCCCGGCGGACGGCTTCCACAACCTTCCGCCACATGCCGCCCTCGGCGCGTGTCAGCAGCCCGCGTCCCCTCTTCTCGGCCAGCTTGCCGACAACCTCCTCCGCAACCCTCAGCCGGTCCCGAACATTGTTGAGCGGCTTCAGCCCGTACCGCTCGGCGATGTCCGCCACAAGCGGGTTTTTCATGCCGCCCGACATGAACCACACCTTCTTCAGCAGGTCCCCGAGTTCGGCGCCGGAGAGCAGGCTGCGCAGACCGTGGTGCGCAAGCTGCTCGTGCGTCCAGACCTCCGCCGCGCGTCCGGCGTCGCTCAGGTTGTCGGCCACCAGCCATACCGTGCCCGTGACCGGGTCGAAAACGCCTTCCAGCGTCGTTCCGGCGTCCCCGTACTCCTCCCTGACATGTGCCGGGAGCTCGTCGAAATGCTGCACGACACGCGTTGTGGCGGCCTTCCCGGCAATGCCCGAGAGCCTGTCCACCAGTCGGCGCAGCACGTTCGTCCTCATGCCGCGCCGCGCGTTCCCCGCCGGGGGCAGGTGCTCGCCAGGGGCTATGGAGGCAAGGGCCACGCCCCTGTCGGTTTGCCGCTCCTCGATGGTTTCGAACAGATTGTCGAAAGCCGCGGTTATGGCGGGCATCTCGTCACTGGTGGGATAGGGGTAGGACCTGTCTCCGCTGGCTGCCTTCCATTCCTCCTCGCTGCGGATGTTCGCCAGATAGTCGTTGGACGCTTTCCGGCCGCGCAGCTTTTCGATGATATATCTCTCAAAGGCGCGCGCGGTCATTTCAACATCCGTGCCCCAGTAGGGTTTGGTCCGCAGCCTGTCGAGCGCGTCGCTCCGTTCCTTCATGCCGCTTTCGCGGATGGTTTTCCGGACCAGCCCCCATGCCTCAATGATTTCCTGACGGGGAGTCTTGTGAATATAAACAGGCTCCTCGCCAAGTGATGCCTGCTCCACTCCCGGATTATCGGACAGATATTCCTCGGCAAAATTCTTGCCTCGCATACGCGAAAAATAGTTGTCCAGGGCGTGCAGCCATTCATGGGCCAGGCTGCCCGCCCCGCGCGTTCTGGTCAGGTTGATGACCACGCGTCTGGTCTCGTAATGGGCGTTTTGCGGATATTTCCCGCCCCTGCCACGCGCGCCGAAGGCAAGCCCGAGTTCCCCATTGAGAGAAATGGCTCTGGACGAGATGCCCAGCACTCCGGCCAGATCCGTGAGCGCGTCAAAGGCATTGTTCAGGTCGGTCTGCCGCTGCTCGTTTCCCACCCAGTTGCCGAACTCCACGCCACGGAAGCCGAACGCCTCCGAAAACATTTCCGGCGTCACATCCCGCCCGTTGCGCAAGTCCTCACCCACGCGCGGCGCATTGTCCGCCCGGCGCTCGCTGGGCAATTCCCTCATCTTCGCCAGCTTTTCCGCCAGTTCATTCTCATGCTCGCGCCTGTACGCCTCTGCCTCCTCGGAGCTGGCGAACGGTCCGGCAAGATCAACAAAATCACGGCCGATTTTCTTGCCGATGAAGATGAGCTCGGGATTGTCGCTCCTGTAGTAGATGGAAAGGGAAGGGCCCTTTTCCTCCCTGGGCTTGCCCCATTCCATGCCGTCGAACTTCTTCTTGAACGCGGCAATGGCCTCATCTCTCGTCTTGCCGCGCGCCAGCACTTGCGGCCAATTGGAGAGGGCGGTGCCCTTCGCGGCCTTTTCTACCGTATACATGGAACGGCTTCCCCAGAAAATGCGCACGTCGGCCAGCAGGTTGGAATGCCCCACAGCCTCATACAGGTCGGCGGCATCCCGGATTATCTTGGCTGCGATCTTGTCAATGGACGCTATTTCCTTATGGAACTGTTGAAGCGTGATCTCCCCGGCAAGCAGTTTCCTGTAACCATCCAGCAACCTTTTCATCTCACTGGCCATATGGGGACGTGTGCGCATCTCCCGCTTATGCGCGGCCACATGATCACGCACGGCGTGTGTCAGGGCCACCAGCTTCGGGTCCATTCCCTCCGCCAGCAGCTTATTGTAATTCTGAGCGGGGAATACCCTTTCCAGCGGCTGCCGGGCGATGTCCTCGACCGTGGCGTCATCCAGAATGGCGTGAAGCCCTTGCCAAATATCCTTTCTGGCTCCGCCGATTTTTTCGCCAAAGTCCTCGATCCTTGGGGCAGTGCCCTGTTTGGCGCGTCCCGCCTTCTTGCCGGCAGACGCATGAGGTTCGGAATCCTGCCGCTGATCTGCCTTGCCTTCCGAAGAGGAAGCGTCTACATTTTTCCTGACACCGCTTTGGCCCGAGACAGCGTCAGGGGTTCCACTTGTGGAATGATTGGACTGCGCCCCTTCCCAAAGCGGCGTTCTTTTCTGGTCGTTGACGCCCTCAAGCAGTTGGCGTAGGGTTATTGTGGAAGTGCCCGGAGTGGAGCCAGAAGACCCGTCTGACATTTCAGAGTCTGGGGTCTGGCGCGAATCGCCGGGCATTTTCCTTGCCAGAGACACGTCATACAACCGCCGCATGTCCTCTATTTCAGCCACCATGCCTTCCGCTGACTCTTTCACCGTCAGTTTGACGGTGAACAGGGAAGTTCCAATACGCATGGGCACATACATGCGGTGAACAGCTTTCAGGCCTTGCTTCTTCCGGTCTTCATGGCTTTCCACCAGCACGGCGTTTTCAATCAGGGCGGGCAGATTGGCAACGGCTTCCATGTGGGCAACACCGTCCAGACTGTTCTTCGCGCTGCTGATGGCGTGATCAATCCCGTTTCTGGCAACCCTGATTGCCCATCCGGTATTCTTGTTGGTATACACGCCAGACAGTTGCCGCCGCAGGTCCTTCCTGTCGTCTCCCTTCATGAGTTCCCAGAGGTTCTTCCCCTTGAAGCGCGGCTGCGCCGTCACAACCGGCACCTTCGCGTCCGGATCAACGTCCACGCTATCGGGCTTCTTCCCTCGCTCCAGTCCGGAAACCCCCAGTGATTGTCCGCCGCCCCCCTGACCGGGCGCCTTTTTCGGCGGTAGTGTGATGGTCATCGGCTCTTCGACCTCGACCGGCGGCCTGTCTTCCGCTTCCTCCACCGGGACGCTGTCCGCCACCGGAGCGCTGTCCTCCACAGCCTCCTCCCCATGCAAGCCGCGAACGTGCTCGGCAAGCTCCTGATTCGTCAGCCTGCGCGCCCGCTCCCGCTCCTCCGGCGGCAATGAACGGATCATTTCGAGACGCGACGACTCCACCGGCGCTGGCGGCAACGCCAGTGCGGGCGCGGACGCGGGCATAGACAAGATGTACATTGCCTTCTTCGTATTGCGGGACAACGGCCCGCACGACAGGCGGGGGCGCAAGGGCGGCCTGGTTTACCCGAAGCCTTCAGAAACAGAGGGCCAAAGGGGCCGCGCCCCCTTGGCCGCCAGCGACATCCTCCAATAAGACTTGCCAAAACCGAAGAGGGAAGCCACTCAGCTTCCCTCTTCGGTTTTTATCCAGATTTTTTAACGCGTGTAGGCCGCATGCAGCGCGTGTATCCGCTCCCACGAGGCTTGGATGCGTTCCAGCGAAATTCTGCCGCTATCCACTAGGCGGCGTAGCATTGCGTGCGCTTTTTCAAACAGGTTGGGGTCCCATTGCAGATTGTTTCCAAAAACTAGGATGTCCACCCCAGCCTGTACGGCCAGCAGGATGGCCTGTTCCAGGCTGTAGTGCTCAGTGATGGACTTCATCTGCATGTCGTCGCTGATGACCACCCCCCGCCAACCTAGCCCCTGACGCAGCATGCCGGTGACCACCATCTTCGACAGCGTGGCCGGATGCTCGGGGTCAAGCCCGACATGGAACAGATGCCCCACCATGACCATGCCCGGCCAACCTTGGCGGAAGGCCTCCGCATAGGGTAGCAGATCGCGGCCGCCGTCCCAGCAACGGCTGATGTCGGCGATGCCCAGATGCGAATCGCGTTGCGCGCCGCCTTGGCCGGGGAAATGCTTGAGCACGGGAATGACCCCGGCCTGGGCCAGCCCCTGCCCAAAAGCCAGGGCATGCTGCGACACCAGCTTGGGGTCCGGGCTGAAACTGCGCCCCAGCTTGCCGATGGCCGGATTGTCCGGATTGCTGTCCACGTCCGCCACAGGCGCAAGGTCCACGGAAACGCCCAGTCTGGCCAGCTCCGCGCCCATCCGCGCGGCCAAAACCCTGGTCGCCGCCGGGCTCCCCCGCCCCATGCTCCGGGCCGAAGGCAGGTCCATAAAACCCTGTTGCGGCTTGAGCCGCCTGACGTGGCCTCCCTCCTGATCCACGGCAATGAATATGGGACCGGGGGCGGCGGCGCGCAGCGCGACCGTCAGACGGCGGAGCTGCTCAGGGGAACGGATATTGCGTTCCCCGCCGCCGCTGGGCAGGTCGCGTTCGAACAGCAGGACATGCCCGACCTTGCCCGCACGCACCGCAGCCAGAAAAGGATCGTTCGGCGCAAGCTCCGTGCCGCGAAAACCCAGCATCAGCATGGATCCGAGCATGACATCAAGGGAAGGGAAAGAGACGGAGGAAGACGATGCCGCATGGCCGGGATACGCTGGACAGATTATCGCCCACAGGCAGCAGAACGCCCACAGCAGACAAGAGAAGAGCCTCCGCCTCGGGCGGCTGGATGCTAGCACGGCAGACCGTGCGCGCGGCGGCGCGCCTCCAGTTTTTCCAACACGTCCAGCGGCACCCTCAGACTACCCCGCCCCACGCCCAGACGGATGCCAGGTTTGTTGGCGCCGTGGTAATCCGAACCGCCGCTGAGTCCCAAGCCGAAGCGCCGGGCCCACTCCACGCAAAGGCGCGTGTCCGCGTCCGAATGTTCGCTGTGCCAAGCCTCAATGGCTGTGAGCCCGTAACCGGACAGCTTTTCCACCAGGCCTTCCAGCCAGGGCACGGGATATTTCTGCAAAAGGGGATGGGCCAAGCTCACCGTGGCACCCAGACTGGCCAGCAATTGCACGGCCACGTCCGGTTTCAGCACTTCCTTGGGCAGATAGGCCTTGCCGTAAAAACCCAGATAGTCGCGGAAGGCCTGACCCACGTCGCGTACATAGCCCTTAGCCACCAGCAGCGCCGCGATATGCGGCCGACCCACGCTCCCCGGGGCTGTGGCGCGCACTTCCTCCAGACTGATGTCCAGACCCAGGGCGCGCAGTTTCTCCACAATGCCTCTGTTCCGCTCACAGCGTTTCCGGCGCAGATAGTCGAGCTGGCCCTCAAGGGGAGAGGCGTCGCGCGGCAGCCAGAGTCCCAGAATATGCACTTCGCCGTATTCGGTATGGGTGGAAAGCTCACAGCCGCGTATCACCCTGATGCCCAGATCCCCCCCGGCGTCATCGGCCTCGTCCAGACCGGCCACAGTGTCGTGGTCGGTTACGGCCACAGCGACCAGACCCGCCGCATGAGCTTTTTCCACCAGATCCGAGGGGCTGTCCGTACCGTCCGAGGCCAGCGTATGGGTATGCAGGTCAATCAGTTTCATAAGGGGAATTCTGTTTCTTTCGGGCAGGGTAAGCTAGTGTTCGAAAAAAGCAAGCGCGCCTCCGGCAGAGTCGCCGGCCCCCCTTGAAGGCCGGGGCGCATCGGGGTATACTGCGCCGCGATTATCTCAGCAAGGAAGCTGCCATACTCATGAATGCCGACGAATTATTGCAAATCCTGGCCTGCCCGCGTTGCCTAGGATCTCTGGAAGCCCTGACCCGCGACGGGCAAACCGCAGGTTTCGCCTGTCAAGCCTGCCGGGTAGTCTACCCCGTGCGCGACGAGATCCCGGTTATGCTGGTGGAGGAAGCTGTGCCCCGCGCTGAATGGGATAAAGGAGAGCGAGCCTGATGCGTCTGCTCATCGCCTCTGACCTGCACGGATCGCTGGAAAGCCTACGCTTTCTGCTGGCCAAGGCTCGCGCGCAACGTCCCGACCTGCTGGTGTTGCTGGGCGATCTGGTCTACCACGGTCCGCGCAACCCCCTGCCCGAAGGCTACAATACGCCCACGGTTCTCAAGGAAATGGCCGACCTCAACGCCCTGTCCTGCCCAGTCACGGCGGTGCGCGGCAATTGCGACGCCGAGGTGGATCTGGCCCTACTGCCCTTTCCGATGACGGAAAACGCTTGGATCGACGCTGACGGCCTGCGCATTTTAGCCAGCCACGGTCACCATCTGCCCGAGCGCCCTCCTCTGCCGCGCATGCCGCGGGGCACGGTGATTCTGCGCGGGCATACCCACGTGCCGCGCGGCGAAACCCTAGGCGGCATGCATTTCTGGAATCCCGGCTCCCTGTCCCTGCCCAAGGGCGGCTCGCCCCACAGCTACGGCATGTACGAGGACGGCGTCTTCCGCGTGCTGGACACGCAAGACCGCGAAGTCCTGCGCCATCAACCGGGCGGGCCGTAAGCTCCGTGGCCGTGCCACTCACTCCCGCTCCCGCGTCGGAAGCGGTTTTTTCCCAAAAATTTTCTCCCATGTTCCAGCTTGCGCCGGGTCTGGAGCTGATCTTGGCCTCGGCCTCGTCCCGGCGGCAGCAATTTCTCTCGGAATGGGGTCTGCCCTTTGCCACAGTCCGTCCCACAGGCGTGGAACCGCGTCCCGAAGCGGGTGAAAAACCCGACGCCTACACTTGCCGCGCGGCGCAAGCCAAGGCCCTGGCTGTGGAGCGCCGTCTCGCCCCGGCGACCCGCGCCCGCTCCCTGATTCTGGCGGCGGATACGGTGGTGGCGCTGGAGGGCGACATTCTGGGCAAGCCGCGTGATACGGCCCACACTCTGAAGATGCTGGCCCGCCTCGCGGGCCGGAGTCATGAAGTCATCAGCGCGGTCTGCCTATTGCCGCCTCCGGGGTGGCCCGGCGGTCCCGGCGAATTGTTCAGCGATGTAAGCCGAGTGTTCTTCCACGCTTGGCCGCGTTCCGTGCTGGAGGCCTACGCACGCACCCATGAGCCCGACGACAAGGCCGGGGCTTACGCCATTCAAGGCCAAGGAGCCTTTCTGGTGGAACGGGTAGAAGGCTCTTGGAGCACGGTGGTCGGTCTGCCCGTGACGCCTCTGGTTTGCATCCTGCTGGAGTACGGCCTGATCTTCCCGGCTGACTGAATCCGTCCCGCCGTCTTGGCCAGCTTTGATGTCCTTTCCCCAGTGCTCCGGCATTCCCTGAAAAGATTTTGGGGCTGTCCTGGGTAGTGTAGTCACAAGATTGTCTGGAATTTTATTTTGTGGCATAATTCGCTTATCTTCAACCGCAAGCGAGAAACACATGACCATCACGGTCCACAGACGGCGCGATATTTCTGATTCAATTCGGGAAAAACCCGAGCCCCGTTTGCCCGGTTGTGAAGGAAGCCGGGGCGGCGGGGCTCACGACAACCGGCACTTTGCCAATGCGGTCTTCCGGATTATGCGCGCGGGCGCTCCGTGGCGGGATCCGCCCCCCGCCCCTGGCGGATGGAACGACACCCGCCGACGCTTCACCCGTTGGCGCGATAATGGCGTGTGGGAGCGGCCGCCTGAAATTCCGACTGACGAGCCGGACCCCGCATGGCTGATGATCGATGCCGGTCATTGCGGGGTTCACCCTCATACGCGGGCGCGAGAGGAGGCAATCGGGACATGATCCGCGCAAAGCGGGCTCAACACAAAATCGCATCTGACTGCGGATGCGCATGGCATGCCGGTCAGGGCTTTTGTCACACGGGGCGCGACAGCGGATTGCGCTCGGACAATCGCTCCGATTGACAGATTTGCAGCGGAAAGACTTTTGGCGGACAAGGGCCACAACAGGGACGAGATCCTCGCCCGGGCTGAAAAACAGGGTATGGAAGCGGTCATTCCTGGCCACTGTCCGGATCGGATGCATCTTTTCATGGGCTTCAGTCTCGTGACTACACTATCCAGAAGAAACCTCCTCGCTTTTTTCTCCGAGGGCTTTCACCAGCGTTTCCATCTGATTGCGCAGTGTATGCAGTTCATTTCGCAACGAGTCAATGCGTTCTTCATTTTTTTCAGCCATGAGAATATCTCCTGTCCGGGCAGCGCCCTTTCGTTTAATGTAGGGGACAGAGCATTTCTGATCTGTCCACCTCTATGGGCCTCCTATTACCGCCGGGATGACAAACTGACGGAAATCGCTTCCCGCCCTGCCTCCGAACGCCGGGAGCAACCGGCCGCCAAAGAACTGTAAAAGCGGCCCGTGACGTTGTCACGGACCGCAATCATATCCGGCCGGAAAAGCAAAGACGGTTGATCAGCGCTTCCGTAAAAACAGCAAAAAGTCTACTTCACGGAGGGCAACACCGCTCCTGCGTATTTTTTTTTCATAAAGGCGGCCACCTCGGGGCTGGTGAGAGCCTTGTACAGAGCCTGAAGCTCGGGACGCTTCTCGTCGTCCGCGCGGATGGCCAGGATATTGGCGTAGGTGGCGGCGGCCATGGAATCGGCGGCTTCCACGGCCAAGGCGTCGGCCATTCTCAGGTTGCCGAGAATGGCGTAATTGCCGTTGACGATGGCTATGTCCACATCGGGCAGAGAACGCACCAGCTGGGCGGCCTCAATTTCCTCGATCTTGAGTTTTTTTGGATTCTCCACGATGTCGCGGCGGGAGGCGGTCAGGCCGGCATCCTTCTTCAGTTTGACAAGACCTTCGTCCTGCATGAGCAGCAGAGCGCGGCCCTCGTTGGTGGCGTCGTTGGGCACGGCCACCAGCGCGCCGTTTTTGAGGTTCTTGAGGCTCTTGCTCTTGCCCGCGTAAACACCGAAGGGCTCATAGTGCACCGGTCCCATGGATTCGAGCCCAGTGCCTTTCTGGGCGTTAAAGTCGTCCAGATAGGGCTTGTGCTGGAAATAGTTGGCGTCCAGTTCCTTGCTGTCCAGAGCCACATTGGGCTGCACGTAGTCGGAATATTCCACGATTTTGAGCTCATAGCCCTGCGGTTTGAGCAGTTTGGCGGCCTCGGCGAGAATTTCGGCGTGGGGCGTGGGGGAGGCTCCCACCGTAATGGTGCCCGCAGCCTGAGCGGCGCAGACCAGCGAAACCGTGTCCAACAGGGCGGCAAAAACCAGAAGCAGTTTTTTCATGGATCCTGTCCTCGTGTAAAAGGTTGGTGCGAGGCTGTGAAGCCGTGCCGGGGCGGGGGCTTTACGAACTGCGCTTGTCGCTGCGGCGCGTGGCCCAGTTGCCGAAACTCTGGAAGGCCTGCACGATGATGATCAGCAACGTCACCGTGATGACCATGATATCGGTCTGATAGCGGTTGTAACCATACATGATGGCCAGCTTGCCCAGTCCGCCGCCGCCCACGGCCCCGGACATGGCCGAATAGCCGAGGATGGTGATGGCGGACACGGCGCTGCCGTTGATCAGCGAGGGCCGCGCTTCGGGCAGCAGCACCTTGGCGATGATCTGCCAAGTGCTGGCCCCCATGCTCTGGGCGGCCTCCACCACGCCGTTGTCCACCTCCAGCAGGGAGGATTCCACTAGGCGGGCCACGAAGGGCGCGGCGGCCAGCACCAACGGCACCACTGTGGCGTTGTTGCCTATGGTGGTGCCCACCAGAAAGCGCGTGAAGGGGATGACAGCGATCATCAGAATCAGAAAGGGGAAGGAGCGGGTGAGATTCACCACCACGTCCAGCACGTTGTAGACAAGCGCGTTGGGTCGGATGCCATCCCTGCGGCAGACGACCAGCACCACGCCCATGATCATTCCGAAAACATAGGAAAAAAAGGTGGCCGCCACAGTCATATAGAGAGTGTCCCACACGCCCACGAGCAGCATTTCAACGGTCTGCTGGTCAAACATGCTCCATTTCCTCCAGCAGGATGGAATGCGCCCTAGCGTAGGCCATAATCCGCGTGCGGGATTCCTCCCGTTCGGGCAGTTGCAGCACCATCTGGCCGAACGCCACGCCGTTGATGTCGCGGGTGCCGGCATACATGATGTTCACCGGGCAGCCGCATTCCAGCACCATGTTGGCGATGACCGGCTCTAGGGAGGAGCGGCCGTTGAAGATCAGACGGTATAGATTGGGCTGCGGCAGCTTGCGGAGGGCGTCGGGCAGGACCAGATGGCGGGCCGCCTCGGTTTGCGGATGGAAAAAGACCTCTTCCACCAAGCCCTGTTCGACGATTTTGCCCTTACTGATGATGGCCACATGGCTGCAGATTTTTTCAATCACGCTCATCTCATGGGTGATGATCACGGCCGTGATGCCGAGCCGGACGTTGATGTCCTTGATCAGTGCGAGAATGGAATCCGTGGTGGCCGGGTCCAGGGCGGAGGTGGCCTCGTCGCAGAGCAGTATGCGCGGCTTGGTAGCCAGGGCGCGGGCAATGGCCACACGCTGCTTCTGGCCGCCGGAAAGCTGCGAGGGGTAGGCGTCCATACGGTTGACAAGGCCCACCATGTCCAGTAGTTCTTCGGCCCTCTTGCGGGTTTCGTCCCTGGGCGCGCCCGCCAGTTCCAGCGGAAAACAGACATTTTGCAAGGCTGTGCGCTGCATGAGCAGGTTGAACTGCTGAAAAATCATGCCCATGGCGCGCCGTGCCTCGCGCAACGCGGTTTCGGGCAGACGGCAGAGGTCCCTGCCTTCAAAAAAGACACTGCCGCCTGTGGGGCGTTCCAGCATGTTAATGCAGCGCACCAAGGTGGATTTGCCCGCGCCGCTCTTGCCGATGATACCGAAAATGTCTCCCCGGCCGATGGCAAGGTCAATGCCGCGCAGGGCGAATACATCGGTATTCTTGCCGGAAAAGCGTTTTTCCAGCCCTTCAATACTGATAATGGGACCGTCAGCCATAGTGCCTCCGCTGTGACGCTGCCGTTCCGGGAAGCTGGAGCGCATTTTTGGGCCCCTGCCGGTAATGAAGGCAGTATGATAACATATTTTGCCGCAGGCGCAAAGAGGCGGCGAGGCTCTTTCCGAGGCAGGCGTATCTATAACCAATCTTCATTAACCTGACAGCCTGAGGGATACACAAAAAGGGGCAAGACCACCTTTGCTCCGCCGGAGCGAAGCGCAGGCGGCGGGCTGGTGTCGAAAGAATCCCAAAAACTGCGCGCTAGCCGTTGTCGTGCCAGCGGCTTACGGATAGCGACAGTGACTCCTTCGGACACAATTTCGCGCAACCAATTGCTGTCTTCATCCGCAGCTTCCTGTTCCCCGCCGTCGTAACGAATGAAGTAAGATTTTTCGACGCTGACAAGGGAAAACGCGTGCTGCCACCCATGCCCGTCGGCAGTTCCTTCGGCTACTGGCGCGACGCTGAAGGCGTACACCATGCGTCCAGGCGAATTGGCGCTCAAACGTTTCTGAACGTTGGCGTAAGCGCGCGGCCAAGCTATCCCGGCGGCGCACTTACGCATCAGCGTCTGTCTCTGTAACGCTTCAGCCAGTAGCCGAGCAGTCCGGCCAGATAAGTATCTCCGTCGGCATAGGCCTTGCGCCGCGCGCACTGGACCAGAACGCGCCGTGACGGATCATCCTTCTGCGCAGACTGCATATCTTTCTCTATGCCGCGCGCGAATTGCGCCATCTGCTCGTGCAGGCCTTTCTTGCGCAGTAAGCGCAGCAGGCGGTTCTTCACGTCCGGCTGAGAAAAAAAATACATGGCGCGCACAGCGGCCGTCAGGGCCTCGCCCCACCTTCCTTCGGCTTCCAAGTGGTCCATAAGCAATAGCCAGCCTCCGCGCCAGAGCGGCTCCCGCTCCAGTTGCACGGCGTAGGCTGCCGCATCAAAAGCCATCCCGCTAAAGGCAGCGTCCAGCTCACGCTCTTGTGCCTCAGGCAGAGCCAGCCAGCAGGAAAGCGTGGGACCGATGCGCATTTCATAGCCGTCCAAGCGGGCCAAGCAATGCATATCCGCCTGGATATTCCGCACCCGGCGCTGATAAAAAAGCCTGCTGTTTTGCAGATCGTACTCAAAACGGCCCGGCGTCTGGCTGGTATGGTGGTACAGCACGCTTTCCCCGGCGACAGCCAGTTTGTAACCACTGTCGACCAGCGCATAGCAGAGATCCAGATCCTCACAGCCGTTCTGGTAGCCCTCGAAAAATCCCCCGCACTCCGCAAAGACCGCTCGCCGGATCATCAACGCCGCGCCGGTAATGGCCTGCAAAGGACGCTTCTTGCGCAGGACAGGGTGGTTGCCGGGGAAGTGCTCGTAAAGATGGCTGACTTTACAGAAAGGTGAAAACGTGACGCCGCAGTGCTGAGCCGTACCGTCGGGATAAAGCAGCAACGGTCCGGCCGCGCCCAGGCGCGCATCCTCGAAAGCCGCGCGCAGCGGCGGCAGCCATCCGGGTGTGCAGGTGGTGTCGTTGTTCAGAAAAAAGAGGAATTCGCCGTCGGCGGCGCGCGCGCCCAGATTGCAGGCTTTGGCGAAACCCAAATTTTCCGGCAAGCGCAACGCCCGGAAATCCGCGCCCCAGAGATTTTGCCCCAGGGGTTCAAGCTCACGGGTCGTGGCATCCGTGGAACCATTGTCCACCACCAGCACGTCCAGATCCTCGCCGATGGAACACTCTGCCAGAGAACGCAGGCAGGCCGCCGTCATCTCCCAGAGATTCCAGGCCGGAATAATTACGGAAACGTGCATGGGCGCCTCGCTTTGGCCGTTCAGGCCGTACTGTCCCGCTCCCGGTGAAACTTCCGGGCAACGGCCACAAAATTGGGCGCCCAGCACGGCACGGCGGGCGCAAAAATATGGGTATACGCGGCCCAGACCCGGTCCCGCATCAAACCGTCACGGGCCGCTCCGTCTATGCGGCCCATGCCCTTGCCCCGCGTGAGATCCATGGCGCAGGGGGGCGCGTCCTTTTCCCAGCGGCAATGCGAATAGTGAAATTCATGCCCGCGCAGAACCATGCCTGGCGGGAAAAAGGGATTTTCGCTCCGCACCGTGCCCTGCACATAACCCAAGCCTTGCGGTCTGGGGCAGATCCGGGCCGTCACCGGAAAAACATTGCTCATGGGCCAGAGCATGCCTTCACGCTCAATGCCTTGGGCCAGCAGCATAAAACCGCCGCATTCCGCATAGATGGGCAGCCCGCTTTCGGCTAGGCGGGCCAGAAGAGGCAGACGTGGCGAACGGCTCAGTTCCGGCGCGCAGTCTTCGGGAAAACCGCCGCCCAGATAGAGGCCGTCCAGATTTTGCCAAGGGTCAAAGGGGTTGGGGGCATCCCCGCTTGCGCCGCCGTCCAGCAGAGAAAGGCTGACCAGTTCCGCGCCCGCGTGGGACAGAGCTTCGAGATTTTCCTGATAATAGAACCAGAGTGCCGCGTCGCGCACATAACCGATGCGCGGGGCTGGAAGCCCCACCGAGACAGGATCGTGGTCCACAGGTCCGGAGAGGACTTCCACGCCGCTTCCGGCACTGCCCTCCACGTCCCCGGTCTGCTCCGCGCCCGCCAGAAATGGCACCGCACGTGCCACCGACAGCACCTCCGCGAGATCTATGTGCTTGCGCACCAAGGCCGCCAGATCGTCCAGACGGCGCTGCGCGTCTCCGGCCAGAGCGTCGCCGTGGCAGGCAATGCCCATATGCCGTTCGGGCAGGGGATTTTTCGCTAAGCGCGGCAGCGCGCCCAGCACGGCCAAGTCCGTATAGGTTTCGAGGGCATGGCGCAGCACGCTTTCATGCCGGGCCGACCCCACCTGATTGAGCACCACACCGCAAAACTGGAGGCCCGCTTCGAAATTGAGCATGCCTTGAACCAGCGCAGCCGCCGTGCGGGTCATCTTGGTGCAGTCCAGACTGAGCAGGATGGGGCACGCCAGAACTCGGGCCAGCGCCGCCGTGGAGCAGGAGCCCTCCACGTCCAGACCGTCGAACAGGCCCCGGTTGCCTTCTACCAGCCCCAGCGCATCCCTCCCGCCGCCCGCCGCCGTGGACATGGCGCGGACAAAAAGTGCGCGCAGCCGAGCGGGCGGCAGAAAAAAGGGATCCAGATTGGTGGCTGGCCGCCCAGCTGCTAGGGCCAGCCATGCCGCGTCGATATAATCCGGCCCTTTTTTAAAGGGCTTGACCGCCACCCCGGCAGCGGACACGGCCCGCGCCAACCCTAGGGAGAGCAACGTCTTGCCGCCCCCGCCGGACAGCGCGGACACACAGAGCCGGGGCAGAGAGGCGAAAAACTCCGGCGCGATGGAGGAAAGAGCGCCCATAAGCCTCCGGGCCGTCCTGTTGGACGGCCCCCTTAATGTTTGAAGGAGCGTTGGCCCGTAAAGACCATCGCCACTTGCGGCTGCGCCTCATTACAGGCCATGATCACCTCGGCATCGCGCAGGGATCCGCCAGGCTGGGCAATGGCCGACACGCCCTGGGCCACAGCGACGTCCACGCCGTCGCGGAAGGGGAAAAAGCCGTCGGAAACTAAACGCGAGCCCGACAGTCCGCCGTGCGCCTCATCCGCGCGCGCTTCAATATCAGCCAGCTTGCCGGCCAAGGCCGGACCCGAGGCGGCCTTCTGTTTCAGCTCATAAAGCGAAAGCCCCAGCTCGCGGAAGGCCAGTGTGTCGGCATACTTGGTGTAGGCCTTATGCACGGCCAGTTCTACGCAACCCACGCGATCCTGCTCGCCGGTGCCGATGGCCAGGGTGGCTCCGTCGCGGGCGAAGATCACGGAATTGGAGGTCACGCCCGCTTCCACAGCCCAAGCGAAGCGCAGATCGGCCAGTTCGGCCTTGTCCGGCGCGCGAGCCGACACCTCAAGGCCGTCATTGGTGGAGACCGTGGCGGGCAAGAAGTCCGCGTCTGTAACAATGCGGTTCACAAAAGATTTCTGCACGATGATGCCGCCGTCGGCCAGACTCTTGATGTCCAGAAAGGCCGAGCGGGTCAGTTCTTCTAGGCGCCCCAGACTAGGCAGTTCCATGATGCGCAGATTCTTGCGGCGTTTGAGGATCTCCACCACTCCGTCTTCAAAAGCGGGCGCGGCCACCACTTCAAAATAGTTGGCCGCCACCATTTCGGCGGCTTCGCGGGTAAAGGGTCGGTTGACCACCACCGCGCCGCCGAAGGCCGCGATGCGGTCGCACCAGAAAGCCCGCTCCAAGGCCACAGCCACGCCCTCGTCGGTCCAAGCCGCGCCGCAGGGATTGTTGTGCTTGAGAATCGCGGCGGTCGGGCGTTCGGCAAGGTATTGCAGAATGTTGGCCGCGTTGTCCACGTCCGTGAGATTAGTCTTGCCGGGATGTTTGCCCGCCTGAATCATCTGGGCCTCGGTGAGGGCGGAGACGATGCCGTTGCCCGGCCCGCGCCAGCTCAGGCCGCCGCAGCTCAGGGAGCCTTCCTTCAGGGCGTAGAGCGCGGCGGGCTGATCGGGATTTTCGCCGTAGCGCAGGCCTTTTTCTTCCTGATCCAAGGTCCAGACGCGTTTCACATAAACGAGTTTCTCCTCGCCCAGAATAATGGTCATGGTTTCGGGGAAAGCGTCCTTGCGGACGGTACTGTACATGGCCTTGAGATCCGACATGCTGCCTCCGATGTTGTGGCCGGTCGTGGAGAAAATCTGCATAGCACAAAACGCCCGCCGGGGCCAGACCCGCCTGACTCGGCCCACCGCGACCGCGTTGACGAAGCCTGCGCAACAACATACAAACATGCCGACGGGAAACGGGTTGTGGCCCCCGTGAGAACGGACGGTCATGGTACCTGTTCGACATCTCCACCACGCTGTCCTGGAGGTCACATGGAAAAACTGCTCGCCCGGCTGGCACAACAACTGGACGCCATCGACGAAGCCTCGCTCATGTCGCTGTGGAGCAAATACGCCACAGCGGCTGGCCGCTTCGAACCCACCAAACGCTGGGAGGAAGCGGCCCTGATCTTTTCGCTGATCCAGGCCAAACGCTGGAAGAACCAGTTGTTCAACTACTATTGGTCGCGGCAGATCCGTCCTGACGCGCAGCACCCAGCCGGGGTGCCGGAAAGTCTGGTGCCGGATTTCGAACTGGAGCTCGCGGACGTTCCGGCCGCCAACCAGACCGGTCGGCACGAAGAAAACGCTCGGTGCTGCCGGGTTTTGGCCTTCCGCCCCGCTGTGACCGACACAACGGAACAGAATGACTAGAAGTCATTTCATGATTCCCTGATGACTCTTCCGAGTAAAATCATGGAGAATGCCAAGTGAACAA
>APFI01000261.1 GCA_000403945.1 Desulfovibrio sp. Dsv1 | reverse complement strand
ACTGGCAGCCTCAATGATTTGGATCAGATAGTTTGCAAACATACCCTAGTCAAGAACCAAGTTTTTTTAGATGCGTCTTGCCCTGTTGCTTCTCCCGCGCGTCATTGCTATGTTTTCGCGCGAGGTACGCATGGGACACAAAAAAACGGAACGCATCGACCCACTGACCCGTGCTTTGCCGCTGGGCGGGGTGGACAGTCACGCACATCTGGACGGGCAGGAATTCGAGCCGGACCGGGATGAGGTTCTGGCCCGCGCTCGCGCCGTCGGTTTGTCCTATGTGGGCAACGTCTTTCTGGGCCCGGAGGATTTCAGCACGCGCCGTGCTGTGTTTGACCGGCACCCGGAGGTTTTTTTTCTGCTGGGCATCCACCCCTGCGACGGGCGGCGCTGCACGCCGGAAAGTCTGGAGGCCATGCGCGCGGCCTTCGCCACGGAGCCGCGTCTGCGGGCTGTGGGCGAGATCGGCTTGGATTTCCACTGGCAGGATTGTCCTAGGGAATTGCAGTTCAAGGCCTTTGCCAAACAGCTTGATCTGGCCCGCGACTTGGATGTTCCGGTGGTCATCCACTGTCGCGACGCGGAAGACGATTGCTTGATGACCCTTGAGGCGCGCTGTTTTGCAGGTTATCCGCTACTCTGGCACTGCTTCGGCGGCGGCCCGGCCTTGGCCCGGCGTATCCTGAACAACGGATGGCATATCTCCGTGCCCGGCCCGGTGACATATCCGGCCAATGCCGCGCTGCGCGAGGCTGTGGCTCTGATTCCGGCGAACCGCCTGCTGCTGGAAACCGACTCTCCCTATCTTGCGCCCGCGCCTTGGCGCGGCAGGCGCAACGAACCGGCCCTGACCGTATTCACCGCCCAAACCGTGGCCGAGGCGCGCGGCGTCTCGCCGGAGGATCTCTGGCTGGTCTGCGGGGAAAACGCGCGGCGTTTTTTCGGCTTGAAAACGACGTGCTGAAAACCTGCGCCACAGGCCGCTTCCTGACTCCCGGGCCCGGTCCGCGTGGGAATTCCTTATGTACGCATACTGTAGTCTTTTTTGCGGTCTTCATTCCGAAAGGCCACCCGCCCTTGTTTAGGGCGGGGCAAACGGCATGCGCACGCATACTGGCGTCATCTAACCGGCCGTTAGGTGAGGCTGGAGTCTCCCTTCATCCTTTAGCGGCCGGACTTTCCTCTATATTGCGGTCACGCCAGGCATGACGACGGCATCCTCCACAGGCAACAGCGCGGCGGCATCATGCCTTTTTTCGCAGCGGCCGGGTGCCGGAAATTCTTCCGGTGCTCCGTCGTGCATACCGCAAGCACAGAAGAAGTTTTATGCAATGTTTTCTTATGGCGCTGGCCTGCCTCGCGTTCAGCGTTTCCGTGCCTCTGGCGGCCGATCCCTCTGACACATTCATAGGGACAGAGGACAATCTCGACATTACGGGCGGCACGGCCCACATCCCGGTGATGAAGGAGGCTGCCCGGCGGATCATGGCGGCCAATTTGGACATCCGCATCACCGTGGCCAAGGGCGGTTCGGGCGTGCAGAAGGCGGACGGGGGCTGGTCCAGATCGGTAATACCGGTCGTGCGCTCAAGGAATCCGAGATTCAGAAGTACGGCATGGACAGTGCAGTCACGAGATTGCCCGGAGTTTTATTTTGTGGCATGATTCGCTTGTCTTTAATCGCAAGCGAGGAACACATGCCCATGATGGCCTGCGGACGGCGCGATATTTCTGATTCAATTCGGGAAAAAC
>APFI01000260.1 GCA_000403945.1 Desulfovibrio sp. Dsv1 | reverse complement strand
AAGCCTGTCCATTTCCGGACCTTCCCGGGTAGCGTCTCCGGGCCAGAGGTTGGCGGTCATGAAGGCGGGAGTGGAAATTATCCGCGGCGGAGGCGTGAAATCCGTCTTGCGCAAGATTCCGCTGGTCATGAAAGGGCGCTTGGCGGGCAGGGCAACGGAGACCGCGCCGCCGCCCGCGCCCGACGCATGGCGCAATACCGACCCGCCGTTCATCCCCCCTGATCATGTCCGGGAGATGATCGGGAACCCGGCTATCAGGGTCGTCAGCTTCGACATCTTTGATACCCTGCTGTTGCGTCCGGCGATACGCCCCAGGGATATTTTCCATCTCCTGGCAAGAAAGGTCGATGCCGTCCATGGCGTGGATTTCATCGGGATGCGCTGGGACGCCGAAGCGAGGCTCGGCAAGGACAACAGCAACATACGCGAGATATACGGATACATGGCCCGGCGGCACCGCCTGGACGACGCGACGGCGGCGGCCCTGATGGCCGAGGAACTGCGCTGCGAGGAGACGCTCCTTTACCCGCGCCCGGACGTCAGGATGCTGTATGACGAGGCGGTGCGCCTGGGCAAGC
>APFI01000259.1 GCA_000403945.1 Desulfovibrio sp. Dsv1 | reverse complement strand
CGGCAAGGAGCCTGACAATTTGCCGAATTTTCGCTTCTGAAATTCTTGAACGGAAAGAATACTTGTTTTTGGGTGACATTACGCCAGCGCTTTATGCGCTGGCGATGGGAAAAGCCGCTTGAAATATTGATCAATGAACCAAATTTTGAGCGGCTGATGACTGATGCCGGTCACCGCAAAGTCCGCCCGCGCGCGGCGGGAGCCAGAGGCGAAAACCAGGGAATGGGCGCGCAAAAGGGGGCCCGACAGTAAAATACACCTGGCTGCGGATGCGCATGGCATGCCGGTCCGGGTTATTGTGACGGCGGGCGCCGCGGCGGATTGCGCGCAGGCACCAGCCTTGACTGGCGGCATCGCCGCCCGGTATTTGCTGGCGGATCGCGGCCGCGACACAGGCGGATTCATTGACAATGCGGCAGAATCCGGCTGCGAGATTGTTATTCCGCCCAGAAAGAACTACGGGAATCAACGCGGATACGATAAAGGGATCCGCTGCGTCCGCCACCTGGCAGAAAACGCCTTTTCACACCTCGGGCAATGGCGCGGGATCGCAGCCAGATACGCAAAAGCGCCTGCATCCTTTGCGCAGCCGTCCAAATCAGGCGCATTGCCCTGCGGCTGAAAGAGTTAGCATGAACTTGTGTTGGCACTGCCTAAAAGTAAGGCGGCATCGGATATGCCGTGTCGTCGTGCGTTTTTCATGAGAACACCCTCGCTACATGGCATCCTCTTGCAATATAAAACTCGTGCAAACACTACTCAGCGGCTTCACTTCTCCGTTGAAAAAGAAAGCTGAAAGGCGCGCTTCGCGGTGTTTGCGCCGCCAACGGCAGCAGAACCTCCGGGCAGAGCGCGAACCGTTGCCGCTTCAGCGGTTTATGGATCGCGGCAGTAACTTTTTTGACTGCCGGTTTGTAAGGCTCGCAAGTTCGCCGGCGGCCAGCGCAAGGAGCGAGGTCCGCTCGCTTATGACGGAAGGAACGCCCGCCTGTTTGCGGATTATCAGGGGCTGCTGAAAATCGGAATTTCGGAGAGGGTCATGCCAGCACCGCAGGGCCAATCTTACTGCTGGATGGCGCTTTTCTCCAGGTTGTCCAGCCAGCGGGTCATGCGTGCGGTCTGCTCCAGATATCAGAAGGCGGAAATCACTGTTGTCAGGAGACCACTCTCAGATCATATATGGCGGCCGAGCCGTTTTTGCACAGGCTCTCCCATGCGTCCAGCGTGTCGTTCAGGGCTTTGGCCCGCTCCCCGGAAGGCATGAGAACAAGGCGGGCGGCGCTGTTTCGGCCAGATGTTTTTCCAGGCATCCCCCTCAGTGTTCATGTAGTCCTGCATGTGTACGATGACGCAGCCGCCGCTTCCATGCAGACATGGTAATTCCGGATGAGCAGCCGATCCACCACGGCAGCGTTTCCGCATCTCCGGCTTCAATTTCACCCGCATCCAGGGGTGCGTCATCGAGAGACTTGGCGGCGTCCGGCGCTGCGGTGGGCAGGAGCGGGGGGGGCGCAATGGCGGGCGTTGCCACCGCAGGCACGGCCTGCCTGGAGTCGACGGCGGCAACCGGTACGGAGCCGAAGCCCTCCGGCAAGAGCAGGAGCAGAGCAAGCGGCAGGGGAACCGGGACAGCGGAAGCAGTACAATATTTCAGCGCAAACAACGCCTTCGGTATGGGCGCGACTGTGGTTTTCGCCGTTGTTCAGCCTAGCCGGGAGCGGGGCGGGGTACAAGCCGCCGGATCCTGGTCAGCGGTATTCGCGGCCGGACCAGAGTACGCGGCCGATGACCCGGAACTGGTCAGCGCAGTCGCCGCGCAGATCCAGACTCAACGGCGGATAGGACGGATTGACGCTATGCAGGATGATCTTGCCCGGCAATTTGTCGATACGCTTGATGTAGATGGCGTCCTCAAAGCCCACAGCATAGAGACGGCCCGGGCTGATTTCGGTCTGGCCCCGGTCCAGCAGCACTAGGTCGTTGTCAAAAATTTCCGGCATCATGCTGTCGCCGGACACCCGCATCAGTACCATGCGTCGGGGATTGCCTTTGCGGCGCAGAAAATCGCCGCGAAAAGCATAGCCGCCCTCGGCGCCGGCGCTGACTTCCATGCTTCCGGTTCCGGCGGACAGTCGCGCTTCGGCCAGCGGAATGGTGATCAACCCGGTTTCGCAATCTTCCTGTACGCTGGGCAGTTCACCTTCGGCGGCTTCGGGCAGGCGCATGGGGCCACTGCCGAAAAAGAGCCAGTGTGCATTGACCCCGGTCTGCGCGGCGCAGGACTGAATCCAAGCTGGCGGCACTTCGCCGCGTTTGCGCGCGCCGCTCACGGATTGGGGCGTGATGCCCAGGGCGCGGGCCAGTTCGGCGTCGCTGCTGGCATTCAAAGCCCGCAACAGCCTAGCCAAAATCTGGGGAAAAGACGTGTTACCGGACATGACAAGCCTCATGATCCTGTGGTAGAGCACGGGAGTGCGCATGCTGATGAGATCATTTTTTCGGACTGATTGAAGTAAACTTTAGATGAATTATATCAACCTCAACTATTGATGGCAAGGGTTTTGCTTCGTAAAAAGCTGAAGCATGATCCGACATTCCGGGGAAAATCCGCGATGGAGAGTGGCGAAGCATTGCCCATGCCGCGTGTGTCAGGTCAGCCAAGCCCGTGCGGCGGGGCGACGGCTCGTATGGGCCGTATTTCGCGCGCCTTTTTGTAACCTTTCCCCCTTGAGAGGAGCGCGCCATGCAACTCTGTGTAAAATGTGACGGCACCGGCAGGATTTCCTGCGGAGCCTGCTGGAACGGCCAGCGTCAGCCCATGTGCCCTGAGTGTACCGGCCGGGGGGTGATCCGGACCGAATATGGCGATCTGCCCTGTCCCCGTTGTCGGGGCGACGGCAAAGTGACGCCCGTGAGCTGTCCGCACTGCGGCAACAGCACGCCCTGTCCGGTCTGCAAGGGCAGCGGCAAGGTATAGCGCCCGTAACGCGCCTTAGCTGGAATTTCCGCCTTCAATTGTGGATGCCCTCCGGGATTCAATCTACTGGCGCGGGACAGAAACCGGCGCTCTTTCGCGGATTCCGGCGAAAGAGCCTAGCGGCGCGGTCTTCCGGGTTATGCGCGCGGGGCGCTCCGTGGCGGGATCCTCTTCCTGCCCCTGGCGGTTGGAGCGACACCCGCCGACACTTCACCCGTTGGCGCGATAATGGCGTATGGGAGCGGCTGCCTGAAATTCCGATTGACGAGCCGGACCCCGCATGGCTGGTGATCGATGCCGGTCATTGCGGGGTTCACCCACATGCGGCGGGCGCGAGAGGAGGCAATCGGGACATGATCCGCGCAAAAGAGGGACTCAA
>APFI01000258.1 GCA_000403945.1 Desulfovibrio sp. Dsv1 | reverse complement strand
CCGCGGATGCGCATGGCATGCCGGTCAGGGCTCTTGTCACACGGGGCGCGACAGCGGATTGCGCTCGGGCAATCGCTCAGGCTGAAAAACAGGGTATGGAAGCTGTCATTCCCCCGAAGAAAAGCCGCAGGGGGCGGCGCGATTGCGACAGGGAGCCTTGCAGGGCCCGGCACCCGATAGGGAACGCGTTCCCTCATTTGAAATGATGGCGCGGCATTGCGACCCGATACGCGAAAAATGCGGCGTCATTTCTGGCCGCTATCCGGATCGGATGTATCTTTTCATGGCTTCAGTCTCGTGACTACACTATCATATAGATATCCTCCTGACGGCGGTTAAACCGGAATTCGCATTTTTTCAGGTGAAAGCAAAACATATGCCTGTGGAGGCCACGGAAACGTGCAAGCCGCGTTTTGGCGAAGGCCCAAGGGCTTTCGAACCCGTTGACGCGCGAGCGCCTGCCGGCAAACTCGTTGTCGCCGTGTTTGCCCCGGAAGTGTTTCCGGCATCCCAAATCCAC
>APFI01000257.1 GCA_000403945.1 Desulfovibrio sp. Dsv1 | reverse complement strand
AATTGCCCATTGTTCATCTGTTAATCCCTGGTATTTGCTCATGAAATTCGATTACACGCTTTTCATGACCTTTTCTGGAATTATGAAATGACTTCTAGTCATGACCAAAAAGAATATGATGAAGCAAAGAATAGTAATAGTTCTTGCCGCGCTTGCGCTTCTGCTTTGCGGCATGCGGCCGGATGCTCCGGCTGTGGAGCAAAAAAACGCGCCGTCGGCGTCGTCCGCCGGGAAGCGGGACAAGGCCGTCCGGAAAGCGCAGCCCCTGCACAGTTCGGCTTGGGCCTTCGGTCAGTCCGGCGACCGCAATTCAGCCATCTGGCGGCAGGGCACGCCTGTGCAGAACCTGCACAAGAGGGCCGTGAGCGGCGTGGGAGGCGGGAAAAAAGCCATGAATACCGCGCCCGGCATCGACAATGCCCTCAACGCAGCGGACGGAAACAAGAAGAAGGCGAAGAACGGCTTGGCCCTCAGTGTTGAGAATGAAACCTCCGCTTGGCGGAAGCGGCTGCCAGCGGAGGGTGCGCGGCCCGATGAGAGCCTGCCCTTGGAAAGCCGCCATGTGGTGCGGGCTTTCGCGGATGTGGAAGCCGGGGATGATTTGAGCATCAGCGTTGGACCGGAGCTGATTCTGAAGGACGAGCAGAACCGGGACCATAGCGCCAGCAATAGTCAGCCGGATTCGGCCCTGGGGCTT
>APFI01000256.1 GCA_000403945.1 Desulfovibrio sp. Dsv1 | reverse complement strand
CCCCCCCCCCCCTCAAATCGGTGGAGCCGAAGTTGCTAGATAGTGTAGTCACGAAACTGAAGTCCATGAAAAGATACATCCGATCCGGATAGCGGCCAGGAATGACGCCGCATTTTTTGCGTGCCGGGTCGCAATGCCAATCGCTTCAATAAGGGAACGCGTTCTTCATCGGGTACCGGGCCCTGCAAGGTTCCCTGTCGCAATCGCGCCGCTCCCTGCGGCTTTTCTTCGGGGGAATGACCGCTTCCATTCCCTGTTTTTCAGCCCGGGCGAG
>APFI01000255.1 GCA_000403945.1 Desulfovibrio sp. Dsv1 | reverse complement strand
TGCCGCCGACGAGGTGGTCCAAAAAGCGCATGATCCTCCCCGATTGCGCAAAAAAGCGCAAGTTCCGAGTCGGATATAGACAAAAAACGCCTTTTTGGCAAGAATGTGAACGGGATTTTCTGGAATAACACGAAAAAATCTTTGACATCACGCAGTGGCACGGGATTTGCTATTCTTTTCACAAATTGCAGCGGCATGTGGTTTGATCGGCGGCTGCGCCGCCTGAAGGAAACCAAACAATTATTGTGGAGGATACCATGAAGAAAATGCGCAGGCTTTGGACCTGGATTTTGGGCTGCGCGCTGATGTTGCCCGTACTGATGCCCACAGTGGCGCTGGCGGCCAAGAAGAAAGCTGACGTGGTTATCGTGGCCGACACCCGCAAGCTGGACGGCATTTTGTATTGGTGGGCGGAAATGTATAATGAAAGCCATTTCTTTTTCGCCATTCTGACCATGATTATCATTCCGATTCTCGGGTGTCTTCTCGGCTTTCTCGCTGATATCGTCATGTCCCACATCGGCATTGACCTCAAACACCGCGAACTGGCTGAAAAGTAGCCCGGAAAGGAGGTAGACATGGATTGGCTGTATATTTTGATGCCCATTTCCGGCGTGAGCATTTTCTGGCCCGGTTTGGTTATCCTCGGTTTGGGCGTCGGCATCATCGGTGGTTTCTTCGGTCTGGGCGGTGCCTGGATGGTGACGCCGGGTCTGAACATCTTGGGCTTCCCCATGGCTTTCGCCATAGGCACCGACGTGGCGCAGATGGCCGGTAAATCGCTGATTTCCACCATGCGGCACGGCAAGTTCGGCAACGTGGACTACGCCTTGGGTGTGACCATGCTTATCGGTACCGTCATCGGCGTGGAAATCGGTGCCCAGATGGTCATGTGGCTGGAACGCATCGGCTCCGTGGACAAGGTCGTGCGCTGGCTGTACGTGCTGCTGCTCATCCTGCTGGCTTGGCTAGTCTTCCATGATGTGGCCCTGCGTCGCAAGAAGGAACGCGAAGCCAGGGCCCACAGGCAGGAGCTGGCCGCGACCGCCGTGGGTCTGGACTGGGCGAGCAGGCTTCAGGCCATCAAGATTCCCCCGGTCGTGCATTTCAAGCATGCCAATATCACCTGTTCGGCTTGGCTGCCTATTATCGTCAGCTTCTTTACCGGATGGCTGGCTGGCATCTTGGGTATCGGCGGCGGCCTGATTCGCATGCCCGCCCTAGTCTACCTGGTCGGTTGTCCGACCCACCTCGCCGTGGGCACGGACCTCTTTGAAGTGGCCATCTCCGGCTTGTACGGCACGGCGTCCTATGCGTATAAGGGCCGCGTCGAACTGCTGGCCGCCATCATCATGCTGTGCGGCGCTGCCATCGGCGCCCAGATCGGCGTCGTCGCCACCAAGTACGTCAAGGGTTACGGCATTCGTATTGTGTTCGGCCTGGCCGTGCTCGGCTGCCTGATGTCCGTCGTGCTCAAGCTCCTCCAGGCTGAATTCCCCGCCTATGCTTGGCTTTTCGGTCCGCTGGCCACTGTTGAAGTGTTGGGCTTCGTGAGCGCCATCTCCATTTACATCACTATCCGGATGGTCCAGGGTGCCAAGGCGGAACTTGCGGCCAAGAAGCAACACGCCGCCGGGAACTAGAAGGAGACAAGCCATGGAAATACGTAGTTTACTGCTTACGCTGGTGCTGGCCCTCTCCTTTGCTCTCGCGGCCTGCGACTTTGACGGCGGCGTGGAGCAGGGCCGTTGCGTGACTTTTGATCCAGCCGCTAAAACCCTGACCATCGTGGTGGACGTGACACACGACCAGTTCAACCCCCATTACAGCGGTGGCGTGCACACCTACAAGCTGCCCGCCGAAGCCCGCGACATGGGGCCGGCTCCCGCTGTGGGTGGCCGTCTGATGGTCGATCTGGAAAAGTCTTCCCTGCTGCTCTATGATCCGGCTTCCAATAGCGTCACGGAACTGCGCGTGCAATTCACGGATGTGGAAAAGAACATCGACGCCAAGCATCCCAAGGTGGCGGGCAAGACTTTTCCCATCGTGGACAAGGAAAAGGAAAGCGTCACCATTTACTCCAGGCGTCTGGAAGCCCTGGTTACCTTCAAGGTGCCTGCGCCCGCGCTGGATCTGCCGTCCTACACCTGGACGGCCGGCGACGAAATGCGCATCGCGTTCCGTAATTCCGACAAGAATCAGGCCATCCGTATCATGAATGTAAGCAAGACCAACATCTTCCAGAAGTAAACCCGGCAATCGCCATAACCCGCCGGACGGGGTTCAGCCCCGTCCGGCGGCGCGGATGGGGAAAAATGTCATGAACAGCTACAAACAATCCCTGTATGTCGTGCTGATCCGTATTGCGGCCAACCTGCTCATGCTGGGGGCGGTGTTCCTGTCCATGTACCGGGCCTCCCAGTGGTCGTCGTGGCCGTCGGAAGCGGTATTCTGTTTCTGGTTTTTCGGCGTCACCGTGCCGGTCTGGATCGGGGCCTTCTATCTGACGCGTCTGGTGCGGCGGCGTTTCCCGGCGGAACATGAAAGCCTGATCGACCTGCCCCGCAAGGGCCGCCAACTGGTGCGCTGGCGCGTGCAGGAGGAAGCCGGGGCCAATTGCCTCTTGGTCCGCTGACACGCGACAAGGGCCCCGGCATGGGAGCCGGATGCGGCGAAATTTGCATCCCCGCGCCGCCGTTGATTGTCGTCCAAGAAAACTTCCCGCATGGCGGGAGGTTCCAAAAAACTTTCAGCTATACATATGCGGGCAAAACTCCTTTTGATCTGTTAAAGAAAGCCTTGCGGACCGGCAACCGCAAGCAGACAAACCAAAATGAGAAAGAATAAACTAGTTATGCCCGTAGTTAAATGGGTTGGAGGAAAAAGGCAGTTATTGCCAACGCTGGTGCCCCTTCTTCCTGCTCGGTTCACTACCTATTGTGAACCATTTTTGGGTGGCGGCGCCATGTTGTTTTGGAGGCAGCCACAGCGAGCTGTTGTCAACGATGTAAACAGCGATTTGATGCATATGTATGAGGCTATTCGTGATAATGTCGAGAGCCTTATACTTGAATTAGAGAAGCATAAAAATGAATCTGCACATTTTTATGAAGTTCGCGACTGGGATCGCAACCAAGAAAAATATGCTGCTTTATCAAATATAGAAAAAGCAGCAAGGATTATTTATTTAAATAAAACTTGCTATAATGGTCTTTTTCGAGTAAATAACGCGGGCGAATTTAATTCACCATTCGGAAACTATAAAAATCCAAACATTGTAAATGCACCAATACTTCGGGCTGTGAGTGCTTACTTTCAAAAAGCAGAAACAACTTTTTTGTGCCGCGACTACGCAGAAGTTTTAGCAGAAATTCCGCGCGGAGCTTTCGTGTATTTAGATCCCCCATATGATCCCATATCAGACACAGCTAATTTTACTGGCTATTCACGGGGTGGGTTTTGCAGAGATGATCAGATCCGCTTGCGGAAATGTTGTGATGGCTTGACGCAGAGGGGTACAAAATTCATGCTATCTAATTCGGCAACGGACTTTATCAGAGAACAGTATGCTGCATATCATATTACTGTTGTCAAGGCAAAAAGGACTGTTAATTCTGATGCTGCCGGAAGAGGGGAAGTTGATGAAGTGGTGGTGAGAAATTATGAATAATCGTCCCAAAACCCAAAACGATATTGCGTGGGAAGCATTATTCGATAAATATGACATTCTTAATCAGATTGATTTTAACGGGCAATTTATTATTTCCGCTTCGCAGATTAAAGAGTATCGTGAACCTCGTTTAATGGCGAAGTTTGATCATGGCATTAATTTGCCGTTTATTTTCGCGGATAATAATCTTGCCATTCTTCCGATCTCTCGTGGAGATTATGTGATTTCAAATTTTAGGGCTTACCCACCATCCGCGCCGTCAGAGGTATAACACACTACACCTTGCAGGCAAGGTCGTGTGCCAAATGGGGAAGCTTCCCTTGGATACCCCCATCGGCTTTGTCGGAAATGGGTAGTCACACAGCCGTTCCGTGTGGCTACATTTCCTCCAAATCCAAACAATAAACAGGAGCTATGCACAAGTTAAATTATGCATAGCTCCGTTTATTGTCAGCAGCCCGTTTTTTGGTTTGTGTGTAGAAGTCATTTCATAATTCCAGAAAAGGTCATGAAAATCGTGTAATCGAATTACATGAGCA
>APFI01000254.1 GCA_000403945.1 Desulfovibrio sp. Dsv1 | reverse complement strand
CGCGCCGCGCGTTCCCGCCCCGGCTCGCTTTTACTGTCTACTCCAAACCAAGCCCAGTTCCTTGCGTTTGCGCCAGAGCGTGACAGTGGTGATGCCCAAGCAGGTAATACAGATCCTCGCGAAAGCGGTCTTCGGCCACCAGCGCCCGTGCGTCCAGATGCAAGGTTTGTTGTCCCCCACCCGCTCAATGAGCCTGTCTTCCAGAAAACGCAACTGCTTGCCATGGCTGGAGCATGAAAGCTCCTCCACTTCGTCCAGGAACAATGTGCCGCCCTCGGCGGCCTCGAATTTGCCGGCCCGACCGCGCACCGCGCCGGTAAACGCGCCGCGCGCACGACAAAGACTTCGGATCCGAACAAAGGCTCGGCGATGGAAGTAAAGCCCAATTGCCCCAAGCGTCGTGCCGGCGCGGCATACCGGAGCGGAAAATGTCCCGGGAAGGCAACGGATGGGTAAGGTACCGTTGCGGGGATTGCGGATTCCAATTTGCCCGAACCACTCCACGAGGCCGTCCGGCAAATGAAAAAGCTCTTGCTGTCACGCCTTATACAATGGTTCTGTCCCCGTCCGCCATTACCCGGCTGTTTCATGTTTCAGGCCCGCTGTTTTGGGCTGGGCGCGAAATTTTGCGGAACGTGTTTATAAAAGCCTGAACCTGGCGAAGTGGCCGTCGTTGAGCCTGATGAAATGCAACGCTTTCTAAAATCAAAAAACAAAGGGCTGCCCTGGCTAATGTTTGGCCGCATTATCCCAATAAATTAGC
>APFI01000253.1 GCA_000403945.1 Desulfovibrio sp. Dsv1 | reverse complement strand
AAAAATGTTCGGGCCTGATGCCGCTGAAACGCCGCAAATGCCTTTTCGCCTGATTCCAAAATGATATGGTCAGCCTGTTCCGCGGACAGCCTGGAATGATTGGGCCGGTGATGGTGGAACCCGCTGACGCCCAGGGCATTATATGCCTTGAAAGTATCGGTGTGCGCGATACTGTCCGGCTCAACGCGCCCCTCAATAATGGGCGTCAGCGTTGCGGCGCATGCGTTGGGATTTATGGCCATGCAAACTTTGCCATTACGCTTCAGCAAACCGGAACCTGCTGTTTTCCCGGCGGATCCACGTCCACGTTTTCCTTTTCTGATTCCTCCAAAGCAACTCTCATCAGCTTCTATCTCACCGGACAACCG
>APFI01000252.1 GCA_000403945.1 Desulfovibrio sp. Dsv1 | reverse complement strand
GAGCTGTCAAACGGGCCTCAAATTCACCATCAAAAACAACAGGTTGTGGCGGCATCTCCCCTTTCCTGCGTTCCAGAGCAGCCTTAATCCCTTCTTCTGGTTGTCATGGTTATACTTCATTTTTCAAAATACGAAAGTTTAAATGTTATATAGTGCTAGTTGAAGCGCACGGTCCGTATGTCTTGGCCCATAAAAGCATCGCGCAAGCGGTTCTCATCTGGATCACCGCTTCCGCCGTCGTTCCGCTGTCGACCCAGAGTCGGAACCACTGTAATCAATGGGAACAAGAGCAAAAGTAAAAAACCGATGTATAACAGAGGTCTCATCAGTTTCGCTAGCGGCCCATAAGTTCGTCATAGCTGAAGACCAGCTCCAGGTCCGTATAGTCGGCCGAGGGCGGCGGCGGGAACTGTCTGGCCTGACCGGTACGCACCACGGCGTTGACCGCCGAGGCGTCGTACTGGGCATTGCCCGAGCTTTGACCCAGCTCAGCCTGCAGAACCTTGCCCTGCATATCCACCCTGACTCTGACCGAGCATGCCAGATTGGCGCGTGCCGCCGAGGCAAAGCCCCAGTTGGGGCGCACAGCCAGCATTACTTGCCCCATGTAGACGTCGCCCAAGCCGCCCCCGCCGGGACCGTCACCTTCGCCGCCGCCGCCGCCGTGATTGCCGCCAGCCTTGCGCTGGGCTTGGGCCAAGGCCTGCTCAATGGCATTGCCCCGGTCGCCGGACTCTGCGCGGGAAGTGGCCTTGCGGGCCTTCTGCAAGGCGGCGGCCACCGGATCTCCCTTGAGAGCCTGCTTTTTGGGCTGCTCCTGCTTGGCCTTCTTGGGCTCTTCCTTTTTTTCCTGCTTCTTGGTGTCGTCCTTGGAGGGTTCTTTCTTCCTGGGCAGGTCTTCATTTTTCTCGGCTACCGGGGTGGGCTTGGGCTCGGCTTTTGGTTCCGGCTTGAGCTCGGGCCTTTTGACTGGCGTGGCCTCCTTGGGAGGTGCAAGCACAGGCGCGGGTTCCCGGATCTCTTCCCGCGCGGGCGCGGCAATTTCATTTTTGGGCGCGGGCGGCGTAGGGGCCTTGGGAGCTTCCGCCGGTTCGCCCATATGCCCCAGAATGGGCGAGAGCGTCCTGTTGCCGCCGGGCGCGCCTTCCACCAGACTGATCATCACCGGCGGGGTGTCCAGCCGGATCGGGGGATGACTGGGCCAGAACCACATCAGCAGAAAGGCCGCCAGATGCAGGCAGAAAGAAAGGACATAGGAGGCCAGGCGCATGCGGAACCTACTTCTGGGTTCCGGCGGCAGCGGGTCTCGCGCCGCCGAGGGCCGCGCCCTCGGGCTGCTCGGCCATCACGCCCAGCTTTTCAATGCCCACGGCCTTGATATGACCCATGACCTCCACCACGATGCCGTAGGGAATTTCTTTGTCGGCCCGCAAAAAGAGGCTCTTGTTCTTTTCCTTGACCAGACGCTGAAGGTAGCCCTCCAAGTCTTCCATATTGTCCACGCCGTATTCATCCAGAAAGATTTTGCCGTCCTTCCGCACCGTGAGAACCATGTGGTCCGCTTCGGTGGGCAGCACTTCCACCTGTTTGGTCTGGGGCAGATCCACGTCCAGACCTTGGCTCATCATGGGCGTGGCCACCATGAAGATGATCAGGAGCACCAGCATCACGTCCACAAAGGGCGTGACGTTGATCTCCGAGACGAACTTGCTGTTGCCGAGGCTCGCGCCCATGATTACAGCTCCGTGGCACCCGTGCGCTGCACGGGGCGGTGGGCGTTGAGCTCGCGCTGGACGCGGTTCAGGAAGAAGCCCGCAAAATTGACCAGCAGGGTGTCCACTTGGGAAAGCCTGCCCATGAAGATGTTGAAGCCCACCGTGGCGGGCACGGCCACGCCCAGACCGATGGCTGTGGCGACCAGGGCTTCGGAAATACCCGGCGCGACAGTGGCCAGGGAGGCGGATTTGAGCATGCCGATGGAGTGGAACGAGCTCATGATGCCCCAGACCGTGCCGAACAGGCCGATAAAGGGCGCGGTGTTGGCCGTGGTGGCCAGCACCGAAAGGGAATGCTGCAGGCGGGACAGCTCACTGGCGACGCCTTGGCGCAGGGCCCGGCGCACATTGTCCACCACAACTTCGCTGGAATTGCCCAGTTCCTTGGAGCGGTTGAACTCTAGGACGCCCTGATGGGCAATGTAGTAGAGCGGCGAAGCTGGGTCGGCCCCCAAAGACTGCACGGCCTCGCGAAGACTGGCGGCCTTCTCGAAACGCTCGGTGCCGCTCAGAGCTTTGCGGATAGCCGTGCTGAGCGCGATGAACTTCTGGATCATCATCCCCCAGCTGCCGATGGACATGAGCATCAGAAGCGCCAGCACGGCCTTGGCCACTAGGCCCGCTTGGGCGATCATCGAAAAAAAACTGAAATCCATGTGGTTCTCCGTAACAGTGCGCGATCAAAGCCGTTTGCGCGGGCTTTGCGCCGCCGTGCGAGTGTGCCAAGGCCGTTCCGTTTCCGCTCCTGGCACGGCCGCAAAACAACGTCGGACAACGGACGCAAAAAAACGTCCACCGCAAGGGTGGCGGAACCGACAAGTCCGCGACAGGGCTCCAAGGCGGAGAATGCAACGAGTAGGCTCTTTTTTCAAGATTTTTTTAGATTGTCGGCGGGCGGCGGCCGCGCGGCGTTCAGCGCGGACCGGTCTTCATGTTATGTCATAAGGTGTTGGCGCTGATGCCCAGATTTTTGGCGGCCCGGCTGCGGTTGTGCGCGCATTTTTCCAGTTCGGCGTGGATGATCTCCCTCTCCAGAATTTCCAGACATTCCCTGAGATTACCCCGGTCTTCGGCGCGGCCGTCGGGAAGGGGGGGGGCGGTTTTTCCGGCGGGCAGTTCCGCCGGGGAAAGCAGCCCCTGCGTGGCGCGCAGATCGTCAAGCAGTTTTTCCAGCAGTGCCCCGTCGCACTGTTTGCCGTTCGAGAGCAGGCAGTAGTCGCGCAGCAAGGCGTCCAGCTCGCGCACGTTGCCGGGCTAGGCCAAGACATGGGGAGAAAGTTCTTTGTGCGCCATGTTCAGCCTTGCCAGAATGTGTCGCGCCAGCAGTTGGATTTCCTCCGGCCGCTCGCGGGAGAGGCGGATTAATCAGAGACCAGTCCGGAAGTGGTCCGGACCGTACCTCTTTCATCAGATACTTCCAGGGAGGGACTCTGATCACGCGGGCGTTGACGGCAAGGGGGTCTGTCGCCGCCCAGACGGGATATTTCGTCGGTTTCCAGGACACGCAGCGGATGGATCTGCACGGCCGGGCTGATGTCCGCGATTTAGTCCAGAAAAATGCTGCCGTCTTGGGCCATTTCAAGCATGCCCTCCTTTGCTGCCTGCCGCGCTGCACCCCAGTGAACACATCCTCGTCGTAACCAAAGAGTTCGCTTTCCAGCAGGCTGTCGGGCAGTGCGCCGCAGTTCAGGACCACGACATGGGTCATCCCTGCGCGGTCCGGCTTGGTGCAGGGCGTGGGTCAGCGACTCCTTGCCGGTGCCGCTTTCGACGTGGGATGTGCAGGACGGCGTCCGCGTCGGCGAAGCGGGCGGCCTAGAGGCGCACTCGCGCATGGCCGGGCTTGCTCCCAGCAGACTGTTCAGGCTGTGGCGGGCGATGAAGCCGCGTCGGCCGCTGTTGTTGAGCTTGCGGGTCAGATCGCGCAGGCGGGCGGCCGGAGCAAATGCCGCCAGCGCGCCACGCGGGCTTGCCGTCCATCAGGATCGAGCGGGTGTTGATAACCAGCTCGCGTCCGTTGATGCGGCGGATGCTCCCTTCCTCGTCGTGGCCGGTTTTCAGGGCCTTGGCGAGCCCCAGGTTTTCCGGCATGCCGGGCCCGTCAGCGGCGGCGGAATCAATCAGGACCTCTAGGTAGTGTTTACACGGATTTTATGTTACAAGAGGATACCATATTAACGAGGGTGTTCTTATGAAAAATGCACAACGGCGACACGATAATCCGATGCCGCCTAGGCGCTTCCAGAGCCTCATCTGCTTGGGCAGACCGGCCAGTGGGGCGGGGCGGTAAAAGATAATCGCCTGGTTATCAACGCCGTTTTCCGGATATTGCGGACAGGAGCGCCGCGGCGTGACTTGCCTCCTGAATATGGAAAATGGGGAACAGCACGCCGGCGCTTCATTCGCCGGCGAGATGGACAGATATGAGAAAAGCCGCTTGAAATATTGTTCGGTGAACCGGATTTTGAATGCCTGATGATTGATGCCGGTCACCGCAAGGTCCGCCCGCGCGCGGGGGAGCCAGAGGCGGAAACCAGGGAATGGGGCGCGCAAAAGGGTGCCCGACAGTAAAATACACCTGGCCGCGATGCGCATGGCATGCCAGCCTCGACTGACGGCATCGCCGCCCGGTATTTGCTGGCGGATCGTGGCAGCTGTACAGGTGGACTCATTGACAATGCGGCAGAATTCGGCTGTGAGATTGTTATTCCGTCCAGAAAAAACTGTCAACGCGGATGCGATAAAGATATCCGCCGTGTCCGCTTCTTGGTGGAAAACGCCTTTTTACACCTCAGGCAATGGTGCTGGATTGCGATCGGAGACGCGAAAGCGCTTGCAGCCTTTGTCGCGGATGTTCAAATCAGGCGCATTGCCCTGTGGTTGAAAGCGTTAGTATGAACTTGTGTAGACACTGTTATCCTTATTCGGTATGGAAGCATGGCCAAAATGAAAATCACAGATATTGCCTAGTGTTGGGATGAACTGAGCGCGCTGCCGCTACGAAATCACAAACAGCAGACCTCAGAAGAAACATTTTATGTCTATCTTGAACATATTTATGTCATAAAATGCAAAAATCACACTGATTTATGTTTTATTTTAATTTATAATTAAAGCAGTATGTTATGAAAATAATGCAACTTTCTACAGCTCATCCTGACTATTTGAGGCTATTGCATAAAAAAAATAGAAATGCCATAACTCACAAACAATGCATTGACAGTTTTTTACGGGATTACTATTGGGCTGGACACATTCTGACGCCTGAGCTTGAAAAACTGGGGCATGAAACCTTTCTGACAATCCCTGTGGATACCCACAGCCAAGCCGTATGGTGCCGGGAGGCTGGCATTGTCACTAGGCCGGATCCGTCTTTTGCTCTTGAGGTTATTGCATATCAAATTTCACTGTTTCAGCCGGATGTTTTGTATGTCACCATTCCTCAGATCATAGATGACAAAATTCTAACTCTTCTTCCCAAGCGGCCTCGCCTTATTATTGGTTGGAATGCCTCCCTCGCCCCTCACAATACAAGTTGGACAGAATATGACATAATGCTGTCAAGTCACCCATTTTGTATTGATGTTTCTCTGAAGCTTGGCGCAAAACGCTATGAATATTTCTATCCTGGATTTCCTGAAGAAGTTATAAAAAATTATTATTCAAAATTATACTATAATGATGTTGTATTTTCAGGTTATTGGACAGGAACGCATGTTTATAGAAACAATATACTACGCAAGCTTTTATTGGATCTCAAACATACTAAATATAATCTTGCATACTATCTTGCCTTCATGCCTGACGCGCCAGAATATCCTCCCGAAATTCTTGCAATCAACCGCGGCTCAATTTGGGGCAAAGCTATGTTTAGGGCTTTCTCCGCCAGCAAGATTGTACTTAACGCCTATACCGACCTTGACAACGGGCCGCAAAACATCAGCCCCAATATGCGCCAAATGGAGGCCACAGGTTCAGGCGCGCTCCTTATGACGCAAGCATCCCCCAATCTCGCGGCCTTCTTTGAGCCGGGCAAGGAAGTGGAAACCTTTGCCGATTACAATGAACTCAAAGAAAAGACGCTTTTTTACTTGAACCATGAAAAAGAACGCCATGATATTGCCCATGCGGGACAACAAGCCTGCATAGCCCGCTATAATCTGCGATTGCGCGCTGAAGCCTTCATCAACTGTATAAATCGCCATCTCCGTATAGGAGTCATACCAAACGACAGGCTGATCCGAATCCTGCAGACATCGGATGTTCACGCTATCCCATTTGAAATACAACAAAAAATTATAGAACTTGCTGCTCATGGCCCTGATGATGCGCGAGAGAGCATCCTGCCGTATTGCCAACATCTGGATCCTAACCGTTTCATGGGCATGAATTTTGCCTATGCAAAGCAGCGCCTAGCTGAAGGCGATACCGCGACGGCCATGGGACTGCTGAAAGCGGAGCTTGCATTTTGGCCGCAAAATGATCCGGCGAGGGAACTTCTCTCAAAACTGTATTGCCTGCCACAATAAATCTTTGTACAAAGGATACAAGAATGTACGAGCCCATAACCGATAAGAAAGGTAAAGGATGCCATTGTTGGTTGCGGCAGAATCTCTAAAAATCATTTTGAAGTCATAAAAAACACGCAAATGATATGTAGCTTGTAGCGGCATGTGGCGACAATATTGATACGCTTGTTAATGTGCTTACTTATAAATTTTTCTGATATTCTTGTCGATTCCGGCTATGACTCTGGTTCAGGACTTGTTTATTGTTTTGATAAGAAGATTCATGTCTCATAGCCCATGGAAGGTGAGCTATGAGTATTGATTTTTATCTTTTCCATGCTCAGCTTGAGCGTATCAGGCTCTATTTCACTTTGTCACATGGTGCTCTACTGGTGGACGATCGCAGGGTCATCAGTGAAACTATTTCTGTTATAAAGCATGCTTTGCAGTGGAAAGACGCTCCCCGCGAATATATGCCCTATAAAACCTTGAAGTCATCTCATAATCAAAAAACATCAAGCTTTAAAAAAATTCCAGACTTCTGATTCTGTTTCCCGCACGAGTGGGAAAGCGACTCGTTCCCCTGCTGTCAGACACTCCCAAGGGGCCGAGAGGGCAAGGTGGGCCGGCGCTTATAACGAACCCCGCGCCATTTTAAATGAAATTCTATGGATGTTGCGTACAGGCGCGTCATGGAAGAGTCGGTATCCGCCATGCCGCCAGATCTGCCACCGATGGTTCCAGCGCTGGCGAAAGGAAGGCGCGTCTGATGCCGTGTTGCCCGCTTTGGCCGACGATTTGAGAGAGCGCGGCAGGCTCGACTTGCGGGAAACCTTCATCGACGGGACATTTGCCCCGGCAAAAAAGGGGTTGTGCCGTTGGTAAAACCAGACGCGGCAAGGGCGCCAAGAGCATGGCGGTGGCGGACGCCGCCGGTTTTCCTCCCCCCTTCACGTGGCAAGCGCGTCGCCTCATGAAGCAACACTTTTACCAGCGAGCTGCCGGAACGCCTGTTCGGCGACAAGGCTATGGTGCCCTAGTTTCGACTTGATCTGACAGTAGCCCCTTGAAAAGGAAAGGGAACTCCGTTTTGATGG
>APFI01000251.1 GCA_000403945.1 Desulfovibrio sp. Dsv1 | reverse complement strand
CTGGCGGCCATGCCCCAGACGTTCATGAATCTCAGCGGCCAGTGCGTGCAGCCCCTACTGGCCTGGCACAAGCTCAAACCTGAGCAGTTGGTGGTAGCCCATGATGAACTGGACATTCCGGCCGGGGAACTGCGCTTCAAGCGTGGCGGCGGCAATGCCGGACACAACGGCCTCAAGTCCATCACCGAGCTGCTGGGTACGCCCGATTTTTACCGTCTGCGCCTGGGCATAGGGCGTCCGCCCCACAAGGGCGACGTCACCAACTGGGTTCTGGGATGGCCTGACGCGGAAGATGCCGGGAAGTTGCGCGCGTCCCTGCCCATGGCGCTGGATACGCTTTTCACCTTTGCGGACAAAGGCCTGGAGGCCGCCGTGCGCATGGCCCGCAAGGCCGACACGCCCAAACCGCCCAAAACCGAAACCAAAGCTGTGGATACGGGCATGCTGAACGGATAAAATTTCTAGAATATTAACTGAATAATGTTTTAATATCGTCCAGCGTCCCATTAACATGAAACTTGGCAAAAAGAGCCATTGTCAGGTCAACCATATGCGGACTCCATAAAACATCCGCTGGCTTTCGGCGAAATCTCGCAAACCGGTGGCGCCGGCGACAATTATTTCTTTACTATACGGGCTGTTCCGCTTCTGCTCTGGATCAAGGCATTTTCGGATCTTTCCAAATAATACACTTTCCATTTATCAACACAGCAACACCGGACATTCCACTTTCTGCAAACGCTCCATCAATCTGTAAAAATTAGCCTTGCCACGACATCAACATTCACTGTTAATGAGTTGACCGGTATCACGGCAATAAGCTTTCCATATCCAGAGTTTGTTTTTCTGATTTTATGTAGCGTTTACACGATGTTGTGTTGCAAGATGACGCCATATAGCGATGGTATTTTCATGAAAAACGTACAACGACAACACGATGTGTCCGATACTGGAGTGGGGTGGCAAAAGATAATCGCCTGTTTATCAACGCCATTTTCCGGATATTGCGGACAGGAGCGCCACGCTTGAGTTGCCTCCTGAATATGGAAAATGGGGAACAGTATGCTGACGTTTCATTCGCCGGCGAGATAAACGGATATGGGAAAAGCCGCTTGAAATTGTGATCGATCCGCAGGGAGGATACAATATGCTTGCATTAAATTGTTAATATTCTCAAAATTTCTTTCTCTCTGGACAGCCGTTCGCAGATGGAGTATTAATTCTAGAGAGTGGACACGTATATCCATGCCTCTTCAAGCATAATTTGCTCTCCCTCCTGCCCTTTTCCGCAGGAAACAGGCAACGCCGAGAGCGGTCGCCCAGCCCCGCGAGGGGAGGGTATTTGCCGGAAAATCGCATTTCCGCGAATATGTTGTCTGCTTGTGAGGTTTTCTTAAAACTATCGAGCAAACCTATGTAGCGGCGTCCCCTTGCGGCGCGTGGTGAAAGAATGTTCACACCGGACGATCTTGTGGTTTACCCGGCCCAGGGCGTGGGCAAAATAGAGCGCATCGACAGCCAGAATATCGGCGGCATCGCGTGCGAGTTCTATATTGTCCGCATCCGCGCCAATAACATCACGCTGATGGTTCCCGTGAATAATGCCGCCAATGTGGGCCTGCGCACTCTTACGCCCAAAAATGAAGCCCAGCGCATTCTGCAAACACTGCGCGGTGACACGGATACGCCGGTCTATACCGGACAGAACTGGAACCGACGCTTTCGCGAATATTCCGAACGCCTCAAGAGCCCGGAACTCGCTGTGGTTACGGAAGTTTTGCGTGAATTGCTGCTCATCGGGCGCAGCAAGGAACTCTCTTTCGGCGAACGTCGCCTGCAGGAGCAGGCCATGGGGCTGGTCACCGGCGAACTGGCGGAAGTGCTGGAGCTGTCGGAAGCTTCACTGCGCGGAGAGCTGCTTGAACATTACGCGCCGCCGCAAGCCGAAGCCGTGAATAAATAACCGAGGAACGGCCGGGCGGATCAACCTTGAAAACCCGAACGCTTTCTTGCCATTCAGCCGGAAACCGCGTTTTCGGCATATCCCGCACCACGTCAGCGGCACGAAGGCTGTCGCGCATCATCCGCCATATCTTATATTTTTTTCTTGCCATCAGCGTAAAGATAGGCTAGTCATATCGACGCACATCCTTTTCGTTCCCTTATCATTCGCCTGCCGTACTACAATGCCGTTTGACATTGCAAATGTTTTGGGGCCGTCCTAGGCAGTGTGGTCACGAGATTGGCTGAAGTTTTATTTTGTGGCATGATTCGCTTGTCTTCAACCGCAAGCGAGGAACACATGTCCATCGCAGTCCACAGGTGGCACGATATTTCTGATTCAATTCGGGAAAAACCCGAACCCCGTTTGCCCGGCCGTGAAGGAAGCCGGGGCGGCGGAGCTCGCGGCAACCGGCGTTTTGTCAATGCGGTCTTCCGGGTTATG
>APFI01000250.1 GCA_000403945.1 Desulfovibrio sp. Dsv1 | reverse complement strand
GCGCATGGACGACGCGGCATAGGGAGGGCCGCATGAACAGCACCATCATTTCACGGCGTCAGGTGTACGCTTTTCTGTATCGGCAGCGCGTGGAGAATCCGCGCAGCTATTTCGGACGGGAGGACCTGCTCAATTTCGCCGCCCCCAATCAGCTTGAGGCGGCGCTGGCTTTCGGCTTGGAAATGGGCCACCTCGAACGCTACCGCAAGCATTATTTCCGGCTCACCGCCGTGGGGATGCTCTTCACGGAACAGCAGGGCTGGGTGGAGGACGACTGATGTCTGTCAACGGACGTGGCTACGATTGGGAGGACATAACCGTGACCCTGCCGCACGGCGACGCGGCGGGCATCACGGAGATCAAGTACGAGGACGGGCAGGATGTGACGGCCCGCTACGGCAAGGGCAGCCTGCCCCGCGCCTATGGTCGCGGCAACTACGAGGCGACGGGCAGCATGGTTCTGGACCGCGACGAGTGGGAGAAGCTGAAGAGGGAGCTGACCGCCAACGGCGGCGGCATCTACGACCATGAGCCGTTCACCATCGTGGTGAACTACGCCAACAACGACATGGGCGTGGTCACGGACACGCTGAAAAGCTGCAAGATCACCAAGCAGAGCGGCGGCGGCGCTTCGCAGGGGGACGACAACGCCAGCCCCGTGTCCTGCGAGTTCATCATCCTTTCCCCCATCCTCTGGAACGGCGTGCCCGCCAAACGGGACATCCAGACCGAAATCTAGGCCGGGGGAAAAATTGTCCGCATGGAACGCGCCCATTACGGGCGCGTTTCGTGTTTGTGGCCTACGGTTAGGAGGCCGGGCAGCGGTAGCCGTTAGCGGGGCTTCCCCGCTTACGGATAGCGACAGCAACGGGACACGCGACAGTTCAGCCGGAGATGCTGCTGTCGCGGCCCGTAGCTTCCTTCGTCACAACGGTCCGCGCATGGTGCTCGGCGCAAACAGGAGAAAACGACATGGAGAAAACGGCAAACGCAACAGAACGGAAGTACGCGGAGTTCAAGCATTCATTCACCGACGCATGGGAAAACGCGGAGGTGCAGCTTTCCTACCGCTTCGCCAAGCCTACGAAACTTGAGGTCAAAAGGATGCAGGACACCGTGACCAAGGATTCCACGCAGGCCGCCCGCAACCTGCTTCTTTCCACGGCGCATCCCGACGACAAGGAGCGTCTGCTGGCCGACATGGACAACTACCCCGGCATCGTGGCCAGCTTCTCCGGGGCGCTGATGAAGGGCGTGGGCGTCACCTCCGAACTGGGAAACTGACGCCGTGAAATGATGGTGCTGTTCATGCGGCCCTCCCTATGCCGCGTCGTCCATGCGCGGGTCGAAGGTGGAACCGGCATAGACGTAGCGGTTGTACAGCTTGATTTCGCGGATGATGGGAATGCCGATGTAGGTGATTTCCACCGACACGCCGTTGTTGGTGATGTCCTGCCCGGCGGGGATGTCCACCACATAGCCCGCCAGCTCCCCGGCCTTCACCATCACGTCCAGCGCGTTCTCCAGATTGGCCTTGAGGTAGGCCAGCCCGCCCTTGCTGTTGACGCGGAGGGGATCGCCCGCCTCGTCGTACATGCTCTTGAGCGCCGCCTGCCGCGTCAGTCGAACGCCCTTGAACACGGTGCGCAGCACCTCCTCGTAGCGGAAGTCGGAATTGCTCTCCGCCAAGGTGCGGGAATCGCCCCAGTACGTCCCCTCGGCCCCCGCGTACTTCTTGGCCGTGATGAAGCCCGCGTCCTCCAGCGTGGTCTGCACGGCCTCCCAGCCGTAGGGCAGGGCCAGCTGCGACACGGGGCCGTCCTTGAAGCGCCCCGTGGCACGCTGCACGGGGATGGCCATGACGCGCCCGGATTGCAGGCCCGCCGCGTTGCGGAGGCGCGTGGCCCCCGTGCTGTCCGTGATTTCGCCGTACTGGCAGCACACGGTCACGAAGCGGTAGGCTCCGTCCTGCCGCTCGGCCAGCAGCGCGGCGGTGTAGTCGTTCAGGTCCTCCCCGTCATAGGGCAGGCGGGCCTCCATCTTGAAGTAGGTGGGCCGCTGGTGGTTCCACAGCTCCTCGGCCTTGCCCTGCGCCGCCGCCCAGTCCACGGAATCCGACGCGCCCACCACATGCACGAACTCAATGTCGTAGATGGCGAGCGGGCTTTCCAGCGCTTCCAGCACCGCCACGATGGAGGGCGTGGGGGCCAGCAGGCGGCAGGTGTAGGTTGTCCCAGCCGTGTACGTCCCTTCGGGAAACTCCACGCGCACGCCGAATCCGGCGAGATCCAGCACGCCGTTGGCGGGAATGGTGCGGATCTGCCCGTAGTTGTCCCCGCCGTCCGTGGAAAGCTGGTAGGTGCCCTCGTTGCGCCCGCCGCCCTTCACGATGCGGATGACCAGCTCCGCCCCGGCCAGCACGCCGGAGGAAAGCGCCGTCACGCCCGGCAGGGGGCTTGCCGTCTCGCCTACGCGGTACACCGGCCCCACGGGGCAGCGCACGGTGAAGGCGTAGGTCGCGCCCGCATCCAGCACGGCGTCCGCCGCGAAAACCAGCGTGGCCCCCGTGGCTTCCCCGCCCTTGCTGATGGGGTTCTGCACGGCGGAGGCGCTTGCCGCGCCGTAGGTCGCGCCGCCGTCCACGGACACTTCCAGCGTGGCCGTGCCGATGGCCCCGCCCTCCGCCACGCGCACCACCACGTCCGCGTTCTGGGCCGGATAGCCGGACACCGTGGCAGTGACGCCGGTGCCGGTCATGGTGACGCCCGATATGTAGCCGCCCGGCTGCCCGGCCACGGGCACGGCCACAAGGTACGGCTCCTGCCCGCCCGTCACCAGCATGTCCCGGACCCTGTCCGCCAGAGGGCCGGTGCCCAGCATGGATTCGATGTCGGTCCGCTTGCCGATGAGGTATCCCTTGCCAACCTGCCCCTTGGAGCAGACGCCCGCCACGATGGCCTTGCCGTCCACCCCGCCCGACACGATGCCGGATGATCCGTCGATGAGAAAATGCAGCACGTCGCCCATGACTTACCCCATGCGCCCGCCGCCGAGACGGCGGGAATTGAGCTTGCCCAGCGCGGCCAGATACTCCGCGTTGGAAACCATCTTGCCTTCCGCCCAGCCCATGAAGCGGCACAGGGCCGCCTCCTGCCATGCCGGGACGCGGTGCCTGTCCGCCAGCGCGGCGAGGCTTTCCAGTTCCGGCCCTTCGGCCTTCGCAGCCGCCTTCGCCTTGGCCTTGCCGCCAGCCGCCTCCGGGGCCGGTGCCGCCTCCTGTGCGGGGGCCGCAGCCTGCGCGGCGGTTTCCGCAGCCTGTTCCGGGGCGCTGGCCTGCGCGTCCTTATCCGTGTTCGTCTTGCCCTTGGTCGACATATCGAAACTCCTTGACGTTGATGGTGAAATGCGGAATCAGGCCCGCCGCCTCCTCGGCGGTCACGCGCCAAGTGAAGGTCAGGCTGAACAGCTCGTTGATCCGCGTGAAAACCTCTATGCTTTCCGTGCCCACGCGCGGCGGGGCCTTGCGCCCGAACTCAGCGCGGTCCGCCCGGATTCTCACCCAGTTGCCCCGCGCGTCGTTGGCCCCGCGCGGAAGGGCCGCCACGAATGCGTAGCAGAAGGCCGAAAGCCAAGCCCTGTCCTCCGCAAGCACGTTCGCGGAAACCGACAGCTCCACGGTGTAGAGTTCCCGTTTCCGTATCTGTTCCGTTTCCGTGCGCCGGAACTGCAGCGTCCGCCCGCTGCGCATGTAGCGCTCCGGCAGGAATTGCAGCTCAATGCGCGGCCTTTCCTGCGTGAGGTTGTCCTTCTTCGCCAGATCGAAGACGCGGCCCTCCGGCAAGCCTGCGGACAAGGCCGCCGCCGTGACGATGCCAGTGACGAATTCCTGCATGGCCTACCCCTTGAACGCCCCGGCCATGAAGGCCGCGATGGTCGCCTTCGCCTCTTCCATGTCCTCGTTGGAAATGCCGATGAAGGGGCGGGCCGGGATGGTCACCTTCTTGGCGAAAGCCTTTCCCCCTCCGGGCTTGTCGAATACGAGGCGCGTCGCGTTCTTTGGGGTGATGGTGCCGCCCATCTGGTGGATGAGGGCGTAGGGAAGGTTCGTTCCCACCATCACCTTGTCCGGCGTGGCGGCGTAGTCCACGGAATTCCGCAGGCGGCCCGTGTCCACCAGCGTCTGCCCGCCCTGCGCGGCGGCGCGTTCGGAGGGCTGCCACGCCTTGCCGTCCGGCCCCTTCCCGTCCGAGAAGCGCTTGACGGTGCCGGATACGAGGGCCTCGCCCACGCTTTCCATCATTTCCTGACGGTTCTTCAGCTTCTGCGCCGCCTTGCCCAGCGCCTTGTCGAAGCCGCCCCAGTTCAGGGAGCAGCCCGTCTTGCCCGCCATGATCACAGCCCCCGCAGGTCAAAATGGGGACGCCGGGCGATCACGGCCACGCTGGCGTCCTCCCGGTCGGGATGCGCCTCTTCCAGCGGCAGCTTCAGCTTCCCGGCAACGATGGCGGCAAGCTGCTCCGTGGCGTGTTTCCACTGCTTCTGCAGCGGTATCCACTCGTTGTCGGAGCTTGCCTCGCTGTCCACGAGGGAGGTGATGGCCTCCACAACGCGGTAGGCGCTGATGACCGCCGCGATGTAGCGCACCAGATCGGGAACGAACGGCCACGGCTGCGGGTAACGGTAGGAAAGCGCGTCCCCCACCTCCCCGGAAACCGCTTCGATGGTCCGATCCACGATGCCCGGATTCTGCCTCTCGCACGCCTCGACATACTTGGCGTGGAGCAGGTCTGTGATGTGGTCGCTGGTGCAGAGCAGCGCGGTAGCCGTTGCCCGCGCCAGCGGGCTTACGGATAGCGACAGCGATTGTTGCGTACTCATATCGCGTTACCTCCTGCTGTCTTCATCCGTAGCTTCCTGCGTCGCAACGGCTGAAGCATGGATGCCCCCGATTTCGCGTTTTGGAATAGTTTTAGAATAGTCTAAAAGTTTTTCCCGCCCCTTCGCCCGCCCCGGAGGGAAAAATCGCTCTCCGGGGCGATATGGGCGTTTTCGGGCTAGGCCACCACAACGGCCTTGCAGGTCGCCTTGCTGGGACGCGCGGGCAGGGGCTTGGCCTGACCGATGAGCATGATGCCGGAATCGTCGTCGCGCACCACGGGCACGATGTGCAGGGGCACGGCGGCGTTGTTGGCGCTGATGCTGTCGATGGCGCAGTACCAGACGTTGCCCTGCTGGTTCGTGGCCACGCAGAGCAGGGTCTTGGCATTCAGCTTGGGCAGCCACTGGCTCTTGTCCAGCGGGGAGGGATACGTCTCGTCCATGAAGCGGATGACGTAGTTGCCCACCGCGATCCTGCCCTGTTCCATGACCACGCGGTACGGCTTGCCCTCCGTGGTGGACATGTACTGCTCGATGATGCCCAGCAGCACGGCCACCACGTCCGAACCGGCCCAGAATTCCACGTTGCCGCCAAGGCCGCCCTTCTTGATCTCAAGCTCCATGCCGCGCAGCAGCTTGTAGACGTCCGGCAGCTTGGACGAGGTCGTCAGCAGGGCGGAAGGGGTGAAGGACAGCAGCGGGCCGTAGTCCACCTCGTAGGTTTCCCGGTGCCCGCCGTCCAGCTCCACCGGCCACGTCAGCTTGCCGGTCGATGCCACCACGGCGCACATCCCCTCCGTGGTGTCGCGCACGGCCTTGCGGATCTGGTCCACCTTGCGCGTGCGCCATGCGGAAACGGCGGCCTGATTGCCGAAGATGACCTTGAGGTCGTTCAGTTCGCTGGCCGTCACCGGGATTTTCACCTTGACCGGCAGGGGCGCGATGAACTGCATGGACACGGATTCGCCCTCAAGCGAAATGGGCGTGCCGTCGCGCCGCACCACGGGCACGGTCTGGACCACGCTCACCAGTTCCTGCACGCCGATGACCGGCAGCGGGTGCGTGGGGCGGTTCTTGAACAGGTTGTCCATGACCGTCGTTTCCAACGGCGGGAGGGGGGCGAGCGCCTTGGCGATGGCCTCCGGCGTGAACAGTCCTTTCAGTTGCGCGAGCATTCTGTTTTCCTCTCTTTCTGATGGTTGTTAGGCGGGGAACACGCCGGACCGGGCCAGAGCCGCAAGCTGCACGGCGCTGGGCGCTTCATCGTCGCCGGTGCGCAGGAGCCGCGTCTTGACCGTGCCGTGGACCACGGCGCAAACGCTGGTTTCGGGCTTTTCGCCCGTGGGGTCGCAGGGCAGATCGGCCACCGCCACCGGGGCGGCATCCGCATCCGTGGACAGCAGCGGGGCGTAGGCCACATCCTTCACGACGCCGCCTTCCTTCACTTCCACTGCCTTGAGCAGCGTGCCCACCTCCACCTTGGTCGTAACCGATGCGTCCAGCGGCAGGTAGTTGAGGATGGCCGGGTGGTCATCCGTGGCCGCACGTTCGCCCTTGAACTCGAATTTTCCGAGATAGCCTTCATTCATGATGCCTGCTCCTACATTTTCTTGACCATTTCATCGGGGTTCCAGACCGGCGCGGAATCGGCGGCGTGCGCCGGGGGCGCGGCAAAGTCCGCGAAGCGCCCGTCAACGGGGCGGGCCTCCAGCTCGCGCAAGTAGCGTTCCTCAAGGCTCACGGCCTCGGTCCTGCCGTCCGGCGCGGCGAAATCCACCGTGCCGCCCTGCGCCGCCAGCTTGGAGGCGAAGTCCAGCACGCCCGCCTTTTCGGCGGGCGTCAGCTTCCCGGCAGCGACCAGCGCGGCCACGCGGGCCTCGCGCCGTTCGCCCTCCACCTTGCCTCTGTAAGCGGAAAACTCGGCGGCGGTGTCCGCAGCCTTCTTCTCGGCCTCGGCCTTGCCCTTCTCGGCGTCGCCCCTGGCCTTTTCCGCCTCGGCCCTGCCTTTCTCGGCATCCTCGCCCTTCTTTTTCAGCGTGGCGTTCTCCGCCCTGGCCTGCCGAAGCTCCGTTTCCAGTTCGCCTATCCGGCGCTGTGCCTCTTCCAGTGTCATGGGTGTTCCTCCGTTTTGAGTGCTGTTGGAAAAATCCACGGTGATGGCCTCATCCGACGCGGGAGGCGCAAAACCGCAAAACTCCACCGCCTCAAGCCCGTCGATGGCCGGCTGCGCCGCGCCCAGCAGCGCGACATGCCGCAGGGTCACGCGGTCCGGCATCAGGGACATGGACACATGGCGGTAATGCCCTTTTGCCACCAGTTCCCGCACCGTGCTTGGAACGTGCGCGAACTGTGCGAACAATTTTCCCCCCTCCGCCTTGAGCCGGGCCGCCCAGCCGAAGGCCGGGGCCGCGTCGCCTTTCGGATGGCCGAAGACCAGCGGCGCGTCCCGCCTTTTCGGGTCGTAGGCGCGGGCTATGGCGTCCAGATCAGCCGGGGTGAAGGTCTGCTCCCGCCCCGCGCTGTCCGTGAAGGTGCCCGTCCGGGCGATCTCAATCCATTTGTCAGGCATGAAAAAAGCCTCCGTTCCCCTGCACTGTGACAGGAAAACGGAGGCTTTGCCCGGAAAGGGCGCGAACGGTGCGAAGTATTTTAGCTCAAGGTGACGGGCCGGAACAGATCCCAGCGGGGCATACTGACGGCGATGCGGCGCACTTCCTCATAGGCCGCCAGCTGCTCCCGCCATTCCTTGGGAATGCCGTCCAGCCCGTAGGCCAGCCCGGCGAGAGCGCCCGTCACCGCGCCCGTGGTGTCCGTGTCGTCCCCAAGGTTGACCGCCCGCAGCACGGCGTCCCGGTAGGTGTTCGTATTCAGGAAGCACCAGAGGGCCGCCTCCAGAGTGTCAATGACAAAGCCGCCGCTTCGGATCGCGCTCTCCGGCAAGGCGCGGATGTCGCCCTTGAGGATTCGGTCGAACTTCTGCAGCGTTTCCTTGCTGATGAAGGGCACGCCGCGCCGGAAATCCCCCCGCATTTCCTCATAGGCGGCGTCCTTGGCGCGGCCCATGCGCACGTAGTTCAGCATTTCGACATAGATGTAGCAGGCGGCCACGGACCATTCATGGGCATGCGTGATGGAGGAGACATCCTTGACGATGCGGAAGCGTTCCTCCGCTTTCCGCATCCCGCTCATGTAGAACGTCAGCGGCGCGATCCGCATCAGGCTGCCGTTGCCGTTGTCGCGTTCGCCCGCGCCCCCGGCACGCTCCGGGGGCACGCCCTTCTTGAGCCGCTCAATGGCACGCGCCGTGGTGCCGCCCACGTCAAAGACCTTGCCGTGCGGCGTGTACGCGGCTTCGTCATGCCATTCGGCAAAGCGGCGTGCGATGCCCTCAAGATTGAGGGAATCCGTAAGCAAGCCATCCGCCAAGGCCAGCGTGAGCGAGGTGTCGTCCGACCACGTTCCCGGAGGCTGGTTGTGCGTGCCGAAGCCCTGCATGCCGGTGACGCGGAACGTCCCCCGGCGCTGGAATTCCACGGGCACGCCCAGCGCGTCGCCCACGGCCACGCCCAGAACCAGCGAAAGGGGCTTGTCGTCCGCCTTTTCGTAGAACTCGCAGGGCGCACCGTCGAAGTAAACGTCATTGGGCTTGCTTTCTGGATATTCAAAAATCTCGCAGCACCCGGTATCCGCCCTGTCAAGCTGATCGTCATCTATCTTGCAAGCACGGAACAGGCACGTTTCGCAGGCCACCGCATTCGGCCCCTGCGTGCTCCACATCTCGCTTTCCCATCTTGGACGCTTGCCGCTCATGTCTGTTCCCCGCCTCATATCTGCTCGACGACTTCAAGTTCAAACGTCAGTTTGCCGCCCGCCGTCTTTTCCACCTTGAGCACCCTGAATTTCGTCCCGCGCTGGATGATTGTCTCATCCTCGTAACTGAAATAATCCTGCGTACTTTTTCCGTTCCATTTCCGTTTATCGCCGTTACCGAAATGGCTGAACGGCTCGGCATATATCATCTTGGTCCCTTTGGGGCAGTAGATGCGAAAGATGAAGCCCCTGAAGCCCTGCCCCTTGGCGCTGCCGCAGGAGAAGAAGGCGGGATCATCCTTGTCTTTCCCCTCCAGAGCCTCCTTCAATTCTGCCAGCGACCAGTTCCGAAGCGCCTCCTCCGGCAGTTTAAGAAACGCCGCCGCGCCCGCTACGGTTTCGACGCCGCGCTGCAGCCAGATGTCGCGGTCATAGGTCGAACGGTTGATGACGTCGGTCATGTGGCGGATGGCCTCTCCCCGGCCCTCGTAGTTCAGGTCGACCTTGCCCACGCCCTTGAAGTTGTCCCACCGCCCCTCGTAGCCGCGCAGGGGGCGGTTGAAGCCGCCTGCCCCCTGCGTGTAGGCGTACAGGGCGTCCTTCTCCGCCTTGCTGGCCTTGCTCCAGATTTCGCCGGTGCGCTCCCGCATCACCGCGTCCGCCTCCTGCGGCGTCTGCGCCCAAAGCGCCGCATCCTTGCGGGCCTTGGAATAGGGGTTAAGACTATCCTTACCACCGTTTTTCAAAAGCGACAAGGAATTTTGAATATTTTTTTGCTTCTTCAGAAGGTCGTCCAGCGCCTTGCCCGTGGCGTCGAATTCGGCAAGGTCGTTGAGGTAGCCCTCGAATTTCGCCGCCTCTTCCGGCGTCAGGCCCCCGGCCTTCAGCTTCTCCTCAAAATACGCCTTCTTGTGCGGGATCGCCCCGGCCTTGGCGCTCCAGTCCGCCGTGGTCACGTCTTCCAGCCAGATGCCGGAGTACGTCTTTACGGGGAACGCCTTTATCTGCGCGTCGACCTTCTTGGCCTGCGCGGACAGCTTCTTCTTTTCCACCGAGACCTTCTTCTTCTGCAGGACCTCCTGCAGTTCCGCCTTCTTCGCCTCCAGTTCGGCCACGGCCTGCTTGTCCTGCGCGGCCTTGATGAGCGTCTCGACGGCGGAAATGTCCGCCTCCAGCTTCTTCTGGGTGAGCGGCTCCTTTTTCGGCAGGGGCGGGGCCGTGGCCAAGCCGTGCTTCTTGAGATCCAGCCCGGCGTCCGCCCATTCCTTGCCGGGGTTGTTCCTGAATCCCTTGTCCGCGCCGGGGAAATTGACGAAATACTCCATGCCCGTCTTCGGGTCCGTCCACACCCCGTCCTTGGGCATCTCCTTTTCCACGGTCAGCCCCTGCGCCTTCACCTGCCGCTCGGAGAGCGTGCGCACCGTGCAGCGGCAGCGAAAGCCGTTCGGCGGGTAGTTGCTCGTCCAGAACTCGTGGTCAGCCGGGTAGACCTTCTCGTGCAGGATGGCGTGGCTTGGCCGCACGCGCTTGTCCATGACCGCGATGTACTGCCAGTAGGGACGCGAAGCCTTGACGGCCTGCATCTTCTTGTAGCGGCCCGCCATGTAGGCCGTCTGCATGTTGGTGCGGAAGATGTTTTCCACGCGGTGGTCGTGCCAGCCCTGGGCTTCGATGGCGGCCATGATGCGCGTCTTGAACTCCGGCAGAGTCTCGCCGTTTTCCAGCGCCTTCTGGATGCCGTCGCTCACCATCTGCACGAGGTCGTGCTTCGCCAGCCCCGTGACGTGGAACGCCCGGTGCATGGCCTGCTCCCCCAGAGCCTTGGCCTCCGCGTCCGTCAGCTTGGCCCGCTGCTTCCAGAACTCAATGGCGGCGTCAGGCGGCACGGGGGCGGCGATGACCTCCCACGGCGGCAGTTCAATGGCGGCGGGCTTTTTAGGCATCGGCCTCCACCTCGGCGCTGACGGCAGCCGCGCCATGCCCAGCCGCCGCCGTCATGGCGCGGGCCATGAAGCTCTCCAGCGCGTCCGGCGTCATGGCCGGGGCCAGCAGGTCGACCAGCGCCGACTCCAGTTCCTCGAAGCTCCCGGCCTTGCGGATGCGGTTCTCAAGTTGCGTGACAAATTCGCCGCTGGCCTTGAGCGCCTTGGGCAGCATGGCGGCGATGGCCGTCTCAAGACGGTCCTGCGCCTTTTCGGCCAGCGTGGCCTTCTTTGCAGCCGGTGCCGCAAACTCAGCGCCTGCCGCCTCCGGGCCGTCGTCCGGCGCGGGGTCGCCCATCGTGAATTCCGTTTCCTTGAGGCCGTACACGTCCTTGATATGCTCCGCCGTGAAGGCCACGCCGATCTGCGTCAGCTTCTTGTCCAGATCGGCCTGCGCGTTGAGGTCTTCCGGCTCCTCATAGGAGGCGATGGGGGCCATGACGCCCGGCGCGGCGTTGACCTGCGCGTACAGCCACGCGATTTCGTTCCAGCCGTCGACCACCATAGCCTTGTCGGCGTCGGCAAGGTCGTCGGCCACGTCCTTGTGCGCCGCCGTGGCCGCGAGGCTGTTCTTGCCCTCGGTCTCCACGGTGAGGGTCTGGCCCATGAGCACCTTGCTGATGGCCTTGTCCTGCCGGGCAAGGAATTCCTCATGCAGCGCCCCCTGCGTCTGCCCGGCGCTCACGAGCTGCACCTTGGCCCCCTGCGGGATGACGGAAACGGCGTCCTGCACCATGCGGGCGAGGGCGCGGGCCATGTCCTGCTTTTCCGTTGCCGTTGCCTTCGCCGGGGCCTCGCCCACGGTCCACGGCAGGCCGTGGCGCTCCACGAAACGGGCGTAGAAGGTCAGCCCGCCCCGCTTGAAGGCCACGGGCCACAGGCAGCGGGAAAGCAGGCGCATTCCGTAGGGGTTGTCATAGGTGGCGTAGTGCGTCACGAATACGAACTTGCCGGGCGGGAGGGCGACGGTTTCATAGGTCGTGGCCCCGTATGCCCCCACAAAGACGGGATTGTTGTTCTGGTCGAAGCGGAACCAGCGGAACGGCTTGGCCACGACATCTATGAGGTGCCACCAGTCGCCCGCGCGACGCCATATCAGCTCCAGCGGCACAAGGCCGTGGAACGGGGCGTCCAGCATGGCGGAAAGGATGCTGCGCAGGTTGGCGCGTTCCAAGTCCTGCGCGAAGCGCCGGTACAGGTTCTCGGCCTCCGGCGTGGGGTCTTCGCCGTCCGGCGCACCGGCCCGCAGGGCGAAGTGCGGGCAGTTCAGCACGCGGTTCTTGCGCGAGAGCATGGCCGTGGTCACTTGGTCGTCGGCGGAAAGGTCCGCCAGCACGGCGGCGTCGTCCCCGCGCTTGCGCAGCACGGGGTCCGGGTCCGGCAGGACGTTCAGCCAGCCCTCCAGTTCCGCCCACATGACGCCCGCGTTTTCGCGCGTGGCGAGTTCCGTTGAAAGCTCCGCCCCGTTGAAGGGCTGGAATGTGCCGTCCGGCAGGAAAAGCCCGTCTGCCATAAAAAAACCTCCGCTTCCCGGCACTATGGCAGGGAAGCGGAGGCAATGCCCGTACAGGACGCGGACTATGCGGACAAATTTGAATCCATGCTCTCCTCGACGGCAAGGCGGGCGAATTTGAGTACCCCCCATGTTGTCCATTCTGGATGCCTTGACATCATAAAGCCATATAGTGATGCACGAATGCCCACACGAGCCTCGAATTCTGCGGCGTCCCTGTAGTCGACAACAGTCAGGGGGCATGAACGGTTGAAAAGGCAATATCTGTCATCCCAAGAGCAATGCTTGCAGTAGGGATTCTTGCCGCGCGATGCGAGCCAGTGCTTTTCTGATTCAGTCAGCATAATGCGCCTCCTCCGGCTGTTGCGGAGCCTACTATCCCCGAAGGTCTATGCCGCCCTTGCTCACTCCCGTATTATCCGGCAAAACAAATGGACATAATGCCGTATGTGCCGTGGGATATCCTCTTCGTGCCATTCGTCAACAAAATAATCCAAAAATCCATAAAAGCCCTGCTCAAAACACTTGCATAGCATCAAAAACATTAAGAGTGTCACCATCGGAGTGATGACCACAAGATAAAAAAACGCTTTTACCGTCTTTACCCGACGCGCCGTAAAGCCTCGCCCTTCAGGGCGGGGATATAAGGCGCACCTTAACTGGAATTTTT
>APFI01000249.1 GCA_000403945.1 Desulfovibrio sp. Dsv1 | reverse complement strand
CGCAAAGCATGGATTCTCGGCGGGACGGCATGCGCCGTCCCGCCCTTCCGACCTAGGGGTCGGGTAAATGCGCTCAACTATGTGCCATCTTTCACAATTTTCAGGCAAAAAGCGCCAAAGGAGATGACAATGATGAAATAAACCAGCAAGTTATTGCAACCGACAGTAAATTTGCCGGCATCTCACGTGGCGCGCCTTTCGTTCAGACATGGAGCAAGATGCCGATATAGTGAAATTTTACACTTTATTTGTATACAGTTTTCCGGTTTGAGGCAAAACCCCAACCGGGGTTCATAAAGGAGTCCAAAGGAGTCCCTCACGTCAACAGTAAGGAGCTGCCAGTGCCCTGTCAGGAAGAAGCCGACGTCAAAATCCGGGTGCATAACCTCACCAAGCGTTTTGGCGCTCTCACAGTTCTTGATGGCATCAACTTCACCATCAAAAAAGGGGAGCTGCTGGCCATCGTCGGTCCCACCGGTTGCGGCAAGACCACATTCTTGAATTGTCTTTCCAAACTCATGCCCGCCACGGAAGGCGATATCCTCATCGACGGGCAGGAAGCCAATCCCAAAAAACACAATATCGCCTACGTCTTTCAGGAACCCACCTGCCTGCCTTGGCGCACCGTGCGCGAAAACGTGGCTTACGGCATGGAAGTCAAAGGGCTTTCCAAAGAGGAGCGCGAGCAGCGCGCCTCGGACATCATGGAGCTTGTCGGCCTTTCCTCCTGCGCCGATCTCTATCCCAATCAGGTTTCAGCCAGTATGATGCAGCGCATCGCGGTGTCGCGCGCTTTCGCCGTGAACCCGGATCTCCTGCTCATGGACGAGCCCTACGGCCAGTTGGACGTGAAGCTGCGTTTCTACCTTGAGGACGAGCTGGTCAATCTCTGGCAAAAGCTGAACAGCACCATCCTCTTTGTCACGCACAATATTGAGGAGGCCGTGTACGTGGCCGAGCGCATCCTGGTGCTGACCAACAAGCCCACCAAGGTCAAGGCGGAAATTCAGGTGGACCTGCCCCGCCCCCGCAAACTTATTGATCCCAGATTTGTGGAGCTGCGCAGGCAGGTCACGGAACTTATCCGCTGGTGGTGAGGCGCGCGCCTGACCATACCAACGCAGCCCGGAGGATATTATGGCTTATCAGACTGTCGTTGTAAAAGAACCACCTCTGCTTCGAGCGCTCCCCTATATCAGCATCATCGCTTTTTTCCTTATCTGGGAAAGCGCGGTGCGCTTGGGCATGATTCCCCAGACATTGCTGGCCGCGCCCAGCCAGGTTTTTGACGCTTTCATGGACAAACTGACCAACCCCAATCCTGACGGGGCGGTCATGGTGACCCACTTCAAGACCAGCCTTCAGGAAGCTTTCATCGGTTACGTGCTGGCGCTGCTGGTGGGCCTGCCCCTGGGGCTGGCCATGGGCTGGTTTAAAGTGGCCGAGGGTCTCTTCCGCCCCATTTTCGAACTCATCCGCCCCATCCCGCCCATCGCGTGGATTCCCCTCACCGTGTTCTGGTTCGGCATCGGCCTGACCGGCAAGGTGTTCATCATCTGGATAGCGGGCATCGTGCCCTGCGTGATCAACGCCTATGTGGGCGTGCGCATGACCAATCCCGTGCTGATCCAGATGGCCAGAACCTATGGAGCCAATGACTGGCAGATCTTCACCCAATTGTGCATCCCGTCTTCGCTGCCAATGGTTTTCGGCGCGCTCCAACTTGCTCTGGCTTACTGCTGGACCAACCTGGTGGGCGCGGAGCTGCTGGCCGCCGACTCCGGCTTGGGTTTTCTCATCACCATGGGCGGACGCGTGGCCCGACCTGACCTGATCGTGCTCGGCATGATTTGCGTGGGCGTTTCCGGCGCCATCATCGGGATCATCATCGACTATGTTGAAAAGAAGCTGCTGGCCGGCATCAGGAGGTAATTCATGGCGTCTTCATCCATTGCCAACGAAACCGTCGACCATGCCGCGGAACGCGGACGGTTTACGCTCTACAAGCTGCTCACCAACACGTACTTCCTGTACGGCGTGTCCATCGTGGCCTTTTTCTCGCTCTGGCACTGGACCGCGGCCGAAAAAATATTCCGCGACTCCCTGGCCACCCCCGCCCAGGTGCTGGATCAGATGATCCGCCTGACCAGCATGAAATTCGCGGGCACCAACCTCTGGGGCCACATCTGGGCCAGCTTCCAGCGCGTCATCATCGGCTTTGCGCTGGCCAGCGTCGTGGCCGTGCCTCTGGGCCTGTTCATGGCCCTGAACAAAACGGCCAATGCCGTCGTCAAACCGCTGTTCGACCTGTTCAAGCCCATGCCGCCCATCGCCTGGGTGTCCATCGCCATTCTGTGGTTCGGCATCGGGGAATTCTCCAAGGTCTTCATCATCATTATCGGCACCTTCGTGCCCTGCCTGCTCAACGCCTACAACGGCGTGCGCCTGGTGGATCCGGATCTGTACGACGTCATCCGCGTGCTCGGCGGCAACCGCCGGGACGAAATCTTCCACGTCTGCTTCCCGGCATCCTTCCCGGCGGTCTTCGCGGGTTTGCAGATCTCGCTCAGCGCGGCATGGACCTGTGTGCTGGCCGCAGAGCTGATGAACTCCCGCGACGGCCTGGGCTTTTTGATCAAGCGCGGCATGGATACGCACAATCCCGCCCTGGTCCTCAGTGGCATGCTGCTCATCGCAGCGGCGGCCTGGATCAGCTCTTTGGGCGTCTCCCTCCTTGAGCGCAAGCTCTGCCCCTGGAAGCGCAGCATCGACAACGTCTAATGTGACAGCACGAAGGATAGACACATGAGTGAGCAGAACGTCAAAAGCCCTCCGGTCCTGAAGATCCATTGCGAGGACATCAGCAAGACCTTTATCCAGAAAGGCAATCAGGAAGTGCCGGTCATCAGGGACATCAGCCTGAACGTCTATGAAAATGAATTTCTGGTGGTGCTTGGTCCCGGCCAGAGCGGCAAATCCACTCTGCTGAAGATCATCGCGGGCCTGGAAATTCCGGACAAGGGCTACGTCACCCTGGACGGCGAACCGGTTACCGGCCCAGGGCCGGACCGCGGCATTGTGTTCCAGAGCTACATGCTCTTCGCCTGGAAGACCGTGCGCGACAATGTGGAGCTGGGTCTCAAGCTGCGTAACGTGCCCGCCGCAGAGCGCCGCAACATCGCGGACCACTACATCAAGATGGTGGGTCTGGAAGGCTTTGAAAACCACTACCCCCACCAGTTGTCGGGCGGCATGAAACAGCGCGTGGGCATTGCGCGGGCCTATGCCAATTCGCCCAAGGTCATGCTACTGGACGAACCCTTCGGCCAGCTCGACGCCCAGACCCGCATGTACATGCAGGTGGAAACCTCCCGCATCTGGGAACAGGAAAAACGCACGGTGCTCTTTGTCACCAACAATATCGACGAAGCGCTCTTCCTGGGCGACCGCATCGTGCTGATGGAAGGCAAGCTGCCCGGCACCATCAAGACGGAATACACCATCAATCTGCCCCGTCCGCGCGAGCACACTTCCATGGAACTGCTGG
>APFI01000248.1 GCA_000403945.1 Desulfovibrio sp. Dsv1 | reverse complement strand
CATTTTCCATGATTTTACTCGGAAGAGTCATCAGGGAATCATGAAATGACTTCTAGTCTGAGAATGGCCGCCCTAAGCGGTTCACGCTATTTCAACCCCACAGTTTTGTCGGGGGTATCTGACTGCCGCGCCAGCGCCAGACAAAAACGGCGGCCGCTAGCGCGGTCAGGGCTTCGGCCAGGGGGGCGGCCAGCCAGACGCCGTTCAGGCCGAAGAATTTCGGCAGCACCAGCAGAAAGATCGCGATGAGGGCAAAGGTGCGCAAGAAGGCCACAATGGCGGAAATTTTGCCGTTGGATAGGGCCGTAAACAGGGATGATGTGAAAATGCCGTAACCGCAGAACAGAAAGTTGAAGGCGAAAATGTGAAAGCCCTGGTCGGCCAAGGCGAACACCTGGCTGTTCGGCGGCGCGAAAACGCCGATGAGCCGGGACGCGCCCAGCATGGCCGCGCTGAAGACCAGCACGGAGCTCACGCTGATGAACAGCAGACAGGATCGCAAAATGCGGCGCTGGCGAGCATGGTTGCCGCTGCCGTAGTTATAGCTGATGACCGGGGACACACCCATGGAAAATCCCAGAAAAAGCGTGACCAGAAAATATTCCGAATAGGCCATGATGGTCAGCGCCGCCACCCCCGCTTCCCCGGCCAGACGCAGCATGGTGATATTGAACAGAAAGGTGGTCACGCTGATGGAAAGCTGGGCGATCATTTCGGAACTGCCGTTGAAGCACGCTCCGCCGAATTCGCACAGACGCATGCCCGGCCGGGTGAAGCGCAGCGGTCCCTTGCTGCGCAGAAAAAAGTACAGCCCGCCCAAGGGCGGGAGCAGAAAGGCGATGCCCGTGGCTAGGGCCGCGCCGGCCACGCCCATGCCCAGCGGGACGATGAACATATAGTCGAGGGCGATGTTGATCAGCCCCGAGGCGATAATCAGGGCCATGTTCAGCGCGGGTTTGCCGGCGGTGACGAAGAGGATGGCGAACAGGGCCAGCAGCAGGGCCGCCGGGGTGAAGAGCAGCAGGGTGCCGAAGTAGGTCCGGCAGTAGGGCGCGAGAAGGTCGGTGGCCCCTAGGGCGCGGATGATCCGGTCCAGAAAGGACAGCCCCAGACAGGAAAAAAGCAGGCCCAGCAGCAGACCAGCAAGAATCAGCAGGGTGAAGTTGCGTCGCGCGCCAGCATTGTCGCCCCCGCCCATTTTGCGCGCAATAATCGCGCTGCCGCCGGTACCCAGCATGGTGCTCAGGCCCCAGAGCACGCCCATGGCCGGGTTGATGATATTGATGGCGGACAGCGCATCGGTGTTTACGAAACGGGCCACGAAAATCACGTCCACAATGGTGTACAGGCCATTGAAGACCATCATGATCATGGTCGGAAAGGCGAAGCGCAGCAAGGAAAAAAGGCCGGAAACGCGGTCAAGGGCGTTGACAGGCACGCGCGTGGGAGTGGCAGTGCTGGCGGGCATATGTGCATCCGAAAATGCGGTGAAAAAATGGGCGCGCCGATCGGCGTCAGGAAAAGAAGTTTAGGTGAGGCCACTTTTTTTGGCAAGCTCTTTTTCCCATGGCCGCCGCGTCCTCGCTTGGCGCGCAGGCCCTGTCCAGCACCAGATAGCGGCGGCAGGCCAGGGGGCGCACGGCGTAGGCCGCGCAATGATCGTCCAGCAGCAGGGGACAGGTCCGCCGCACAACGGGAAGGGGTTGGGCGGCGACAATATTTCGTGCCAGGGCCGCGCGTTTTTCGGGGCCGAGTCGCAGACGCAGAAAGTGGATCAGCAGCAGCGCTTCCAGAGGCGTCAGGGGGATGGGCTGGCGACAGCAGACCGCACAACCCTCACCGCAGACCGGAATGCGCCCGGCTTGGCGCGCCCGCGCCAAGGCCTCGGCCGCGCTCAGGTCCACCAAGGCGCAGGCATCCAGAGCCAGGGCCGCACCGGGCAGAGCTTTTTCCAGCAGGGCGTCCCGGTAGCGGAAACGCGCCACTTCGGGCCGCCAGCCCGGCATGCGCCCGACGACCATGTGTCAGTTCCGTGCCGCCGGGGCGGCAGGGTCGTGTTCCGCGTCAGAACATTCCTCCGCGCCGGTCTCCAGCCCGAGATCGTATAATTGGGGCGCGTGCGCCAGGGAGAAGCGGTGCACGTCGTCTTCCCGCTGGCGGAAGACCCTGGCCAGTTCCTCGCCGGCGGGCGTGAGGCGATAGCCGCCGCGCCGGTTGTCGCTGTTTTCCACCAGGGGGCGGCCCAGAGCCTCCTCCATTTTTTTCAGCCTGCTCCAAGTCAGACGGTAGGACATATTCATACTCTCAGCGGTTTTTTCAGCGAACCCGGTTCGGTCATGCGGCACAAAAGTTCTATGCGGCCTTGGCCCGCCAGTTCCGGGCCTTCCTTGCCGGCGGCGTCGCCGTCGGCGCGGGTCAGTCATATTTTCAGATGCAGCGCGCCTTCACGGGGCATGGCGGTCTCCTTGGCGTTTATTTGAATGTGGCTACAGCCCGGCCCTGTTTGAGGGCTATCCGCCCCAGAGGCAGATCGCGCCACCAGAGCGCGGCCTCCCGGCCCGCGAGCCCGGTCTGGCGGCTCTGGCCGGAAAGCAGTGCCGCCAGGTCCGCGATGTCGTCCAGCACCAAAGCCGCGTCGGGCCGGGGCGGTTCCGGCAGCAGGCGGCGCAGGCGCGGATCCGGGCTCAGCCGTCCGCCGGTCAGCCGTCCCAGCAGAGCGCCCTGCCAGATGACCTCCGGCGGCAGCAGCTCCGTCGCCTGTTCCGGAATGAAACGGACGTGTTCGCCGTACAGCGCCGTCCGGCCCGGCGGCAGCAGGGCGGGATCGCAGCAGGGTCCGGCCAGGCATTCCGACGGCAGAGGGCGGCCACTGTCCCGTCCCTTGCGGGGACCGGGCACGGCTTGCGCCGTGGCATCCACGCTCCCGCGCTCCGCTGTCTTGCGCAGCAGGGCCAGATAAAAACCTTGAGCTTGGGATTTTTCGCCGTTCACCCGCAAGGTGCCCGCGCCGCCGGAACGTTCTTCCCAGACAAAGCCGGGAAAGGGCGGCAGCGTTTCGCGCACAAGGCCCAGTTCTTCCTCGGCGAAACGGACCTGAGCTTCGTTTTCCGCCTCGTTGGTGGTGCAGGTGGAATAGACCAGTCGTCCGCCCGGCGCGAGCAGGAAGGCGGCGCGGCGCAGCAGGCGCTGTTGCAGGCCGGTCAGGCTGTTCAGCTTGTCGCCCTGCCAGAGTTTGAGTACGCGGGGATGTTTTTCCGCCGTGCCCCAGCCGGAGCAGGGCGGGTCCAGCTGTATGGCGTTCCAAGAGGCAGGGGGCAGGGGCAGGTTTTCGCCGTTGTAGGAGCAGGTGGCGGCATGGAGCAAATTGCACTGGTGCAGATTGGCCCGCAGGGTGTCCAGCCGCGCGGGCGTGGGCTCGTTGGCCAGCACAAAGCCTGCGGGGCCGGTCAGTTGGGCCAGAAAACCACTTTTGCTGCCCGGACTGGCGCAGACGTCCAGCACGGCTTCTCCCGGCCGGGGGGCCAGGGCCAGGGGCGGCAGCATGGAGGAGCGGTCCTGAATGTAGATATAGCCGAAAAAGGCCGCCAAGGACGCTCCCAAGGGCCGGGGCTCGCAACAGAGCCGACGGCAGAGGAAAGAAAAGGGTTCGCTGAAAAAACCGCTGAGAGTATGAATATGTCCTACCGTCTGACTTGGAGCAGGCT
>APFI01000247.1 GCA_000403945.1 Desulfovibrio sp. Dsv1 | reverse complement strand
TCGTTTTTTTCCCGCGCCCGCGCCGGCTCCATGCCGTCCAGGCCGGGATGATTGGTCAGACCGGCGCTTACAAGGCGCGTCACAACGCCGCTTTTGCGGTCAAAGGCAAAGGTGGGGGAAATGTAACGGTATTCGCCGGCCCGTATGTATTCTCGCGCCCGCGCCGTCCATTCCACATCAGCGAACAGGCCGCGCCCCTCCTCCCAGGCAAGATTGACGATCCAGCCGGCGGCCGGTGCGGGCTGGCCGTTTTTTTCCGCGTTCAGGGTCTGATGCTCGTAATCAATGACCGTGCGGTTTTTTCTTCTTCGCCATAAGCCGATCAGGGCAGCGGCATCCTCGGCAGCGCAACGCCAGGAGGCGGCGCTGACCCCTTCCAGGGTGCCGGGCCTGCCGTCCGTGGCGGCAAACACGCCGCACGGGAACAACTGCACACGGCCGGGCGGTGTTTCTCCACCGCCCAGGTCGCAGGAGGTGCCGTCGCGGCATACGACGGAGTCGGGACCGCATGCCGCGACGAGGTCGGAGGAAAGAGAGGTGAGGATCGTCCGCGTTTCCATGTGTCCGTTATACGGACGTGCAGGGCGCAAAAAAGGAGGCAGTGGTTCAGCACTTCATTTTGTCCGCGCGCCGGGATGATCCCGCGCGCGAGTGAAGGCCGTTAGAGGGGCGTTAGATTTTTCGCAAAAATGTTTTCCGGACCACGGTTCATGTGTGGCTGGAAACGCCGCTTAAAAAGGCCGTCACGGTTCGGCGCATTTTTTCAAGGTCCGCATCGCCCACGCCAAGAAAAGGCCTGGCCGGGATATGTATGGTGTACGCCTTGCGTATGGTATCCACCACGCGGACCCGCTTGTGTCTTTTGGCGGCAAGGAGGTTTTTCCCCTTCCATGTGCGCAGACGCACGCGCATGGGCGCGGCCTCGCGCCTGATGTCGGCTCCGAGCTGGTGCGCGGCGGCATAAGGGACACTGGTGCCCACAATGGCCTCGAACGGCCCCACCCTGCGGATGGAGTG
>APFI01000246.1 GCA_000403945.1 Desulfovibrio sp. Dsv1 | reverse complement strand
CCTTTCAAAAGCCCGCTGCGATGCGGCGACCATAATCTCGGACAATTGGCGCATGACCGGCGTGAGGTCGCGCAGCCCGGCCACAAGCTGCCGCAGGGAATCGCGCAGGGCGATGTCCTCAATTTCCATTCTGACTGTGGGCATTGATTTTTCCAGTGCTGCAAGATAAGTTAGAACAAACGAAGTCCGGTGATGCCCGGAACATGGAATGAAGGGACCGGCAGCGGATATCGCAACGGGGAAACCCGTTGTCGGAAAATGGCGGCAATGCCATGGTAGCCGCCGGGGTATTGGCGGTTCGACTCCGCCCCCGGACTTCGCTCACCGTATCTTTTCCAACTGCCTTCCCAACAGAGCCGAACGCAGCTCCCTGTAGGCTGTGGCAACTCCATCAAAGCGCCCCAGCTTTTTGAGGGCCGCCTTGTTCTTGCCCGGCATGTAGAGCGGCATGACCACACACCAATCTGGCTCTTCGTCCGGGAGGATATAAAGTGCGTTGTTGTGTCGCGCGTCCCAGTAAACAGCCTCCGGCCGGGCGAAACCGGCGGCAAGCCCCTTATACTGTTCCGGCGACAGGGCAATGTTGTCCGCCTTGTGCCCTCCGCTGTCCGCATGCATGACGCGGTCATCGGTCATCACGGCCAACCGGGCCGGGTTCAGACCGCGCGCCCTGGCCGCT
>APFI01000245.1 GCA_000403945.1 Desulfovibrio sp. Dsv1 | reverse complement strand
GGTCTGCTGTTTTGATCCACGCAGCCACAATGGCTGCATGTCTGGCTGGTATATTGCGGCGGAACGACGAGCAAGACTCCTCCCGGCCATGCCAGCTTGCAGGCCAGTTGCCGCCGGAACCCAAACCAGCCCTGATCCGGATGGGAATGGCCTCGCCGTCATCTTCTCAGGCTGGCCTGGCCGCTCATGCCATCATCGCCTGGGTCAAAAGCAGACGATGCGGCGTCCAGCCGGAGAGGGCTTCCGCCGCTGCGGGCGGCATGAGGGCGTCAATGCCCATCACAATACTCAGGGCCTGCTCGGCGTCCAGCCAATCGTTGCAGTTGTCAACGCGGATCCAGCGATGATTGCGCCAGCAGTTGTGCGTCAGAACCAGCCCGCCGGTGTCCACGGTGAGGCCGCGCATGATGCCCGGCATCCATGAACGCGGCCGCAGCGGGGCTGAGAGCCCGTAACACACCTTCCGCCGCTCAGTCTGTCAATGCGGTATCCTGGCCGAATTTTTCGTAAAAGGCCTTTTCCGCCCGGGAATCCCCTATGATGTACATTTCCTCGCCTTCCGCAAAAACATGGTTGGGGTCGGGGTTGATGTGCATTTCGCCCTCGGCGTCGCGTAGGGCCACAACGCTGCAATGAGTACGGCTGCGGATGCCGCTGCCCATGAGTTGCTGGCCAGCAAGATTTTTACCCACAACGCTGCGGAAAATGTTCAGTCCCTCGTTGATCATCAGCACTTTACCGGGCGCCAGCAGGTTGATGATGCTGTTGGTGACCATGGATGCCAGGGAGAGCACCAGATCCGCCCCGGCCGCATGCAGAATGCCCACGTTGCGGTCGAGGGTGGCACGGCTGATGATCTGGATGTCCTCGCGCAGGCGGCGGCAGTAGAGGGTCAGGTAGATGTTGGTGTCGTCGTCATGTGTGGTGATGAGCACCGAGGGGGCCGTGCGGATGCCCGCCTTTTCCAGCACATCCAGGTCGGCGGCATCGCCCACGACCAGATGGTCTTTCATAAAGCGGGGCTTGGGATTGTTGTCCACAATGCTGTAATCACGGCCGCTGGCGTGCAGTTGCCGGGCCGCCGCCAGGCCCACTCGTCCGCAGCCCAGAATGACCACTGGCGCTTCGTTGCAGGTCTCCCCGGCGGGGTCGCACGGACCCAGCAGATGGTTGACGGCGTTGATCTGGCGGTAGTCGCCGGCGATGACCATGACCATGGTGTCCGTAAATACGGTATCCGGGGCCGGAAGCAGGAATTTGCCGCGCTCCCACAGGCCCACCACATTGGCACCGGTGGTGTTGCGCAGGCCGCTTTCGCGTAGGGATTTACCCACCAGCGGCGTGCGCATGATCGGGGTCTCGGCCACCACCAGCTCATTGTAACGGCTGACGACGCTGGAACGGGCCTGGGCGTTGAGCACGCGCCGGGCCAAGGCTTCGCCCAGCAATTTGTGGAACTGGAAGACATTCGATGAGCCCGCCAGTTGCAGAATGTCGATGGCGTCCTCGCCCTGGGCCGCCGCCACAATGGGCACATCGGCGTCCACGTCACGAGCGGTGAACACGATGTTGGTGTTGCGCACGTCGCTGTCCAGAGCCACCAGCATGGCGGCTTCGGGCAGGCGCAGATTGCGGTAGACCTCGCTGGAGTCGTGTTCGCCCACCACCGCTTCATAGCCCTGGTCCAGCATATCCAAGGTGGTCTGGCTGTCGTGGCAAAGCAGCACGCAACGCGCGCCGTAATTTTTCAGATCGTCGACCAAGTTGAGGGCAATGGGGCTGGTGCTGACCACAATGACGTGCCCCTTGGTGTCCGCCGGGATGGAGCGGGGCGTGCGTCCTTTTTTCTGGACCTCCAGCCAGGGAGCGTAAAAAAACTGGATGAAAGTGAAGGGCAGCATGATCAGAAGCAGCAGTACCCCGGACATGAGCACCACGATGGAGAAAATCCGCCCCAGATCCGAAGTGAAGGTAATATCGCCGAAGCCTAGGGTAGACATGACCGTCAGCGTCCAGTACACGCCGGTCACCCAAGAAAAGCTGCGGTCTTCATACTGCATGATGTAGTGGAAGAGGATGCTGTAGACGATGATGAGGCCCAGCAGCATGGCGAAGAAGCGCAGCAGAAAACCTATATTGCGGCGTACGCTGTGCTGTTGTATGAACAGGGTGATCTGTGATGAAAGAAATTTCATGGCGGCTCAGGGGAGGCTGAAGGTGAAAGGTGCTGAGGGGTCTGCCCCCGCGTGCGTCTGAGCAGGTTGTTATAAATCCAGGCCTTCCCGTCAAGCGGAGAATGCGGACGAAAAACCCGGAAACGTCACAGGCTGACGCTGCGGGGATCGGCCTGTGACGTTTCCGAACTGAAAAGTGCGCCGTCTGTGAAGGCGTCGGCATGCCGGAGATTACAGGCTGCGTTCTTCCAAGCCGTCGTTTTTACCATCCGGGGCTTTTTTCGGCGGTTCGGTGACGGTTTGCAGGCCGGGCACCATATCCTGTATTTCGGTGGCGGGCAGTAGTGGGTCGGCGGCGGCCCGCTCAATGACCTTGCTATTGCGCACGTAGAGATTGCATGCCATGCCGAAGCACTCCCACACGGCGGCCACCGTGCCCTTGAGCGCTTCGCCTCCGTTGCGCGGCGGCGGCACGAGCACGTAATAGGTACGGGTGTGCCCCCCCATCTTGGGTTCCACCAAGCAGGAGACGATCCACTCGTCCTCGCCGTCGTTGTTCCAGTCGGCAATGGCCACCATGGTGACAGTCAGCTTCTGGGTGGCATGGTTGATGCTGAAGCCGTTGGGACGGTGCGTGACCCGGCTGTCGGGCTGGAGGGTGGCGGCAAAGTTTTCCCCCAGATAAACGTGCCCCGAATCGCCGAACATGAAAGAGGGCGAGAGTCTGTGAAAGAGCGTGTCGCCGTGGTTGCTGAAAACGGCTAGGGAAAAGGGGGCCACATAGGATCCGTCGTTGCCCAGCAGGTGGCGGGCTTGGAGTTCTTTGGGCATATGCCGGGCCATCTGGACGAAGTCCTCTTTTTCTACCACAGTCACGGGGCGGATGGCGCAGCCGGACAACACGCCGCCCAGACAGAGCAGGGCGCAGAAACGCATTATGGACATGAGGGGCATGATTTCTCCTGTTCCGGGGCATACCTGCCAGGATCATTGTCCCGCGCGGCCCTGGAAACTCCGCCTTTGTATGCGTCCGGACCGGGCTTGTAAAGAGCGACTTCCCGACACTGGTACAATATCTGCATATTTTTTTCAGATCTGTTTTTCTGACATTCTGATCTGCCGAGGCATGTATGGCGGGATCCCTGTATCTGGAAATACCCGCGCGGGAAAAGCCCCCGATGGGGGGCATGCTGGTCCGCCGGTTGCGGCTTGTGGCCTTTCTGACTGTGCTGTTCGTTCTGTTGGCCGTTGGCTGGTGGTGGCTGGACGGCGGACGGGCGGTCAGCGCCTGGGCCATGCTGGACGGCATGGTCTACGCGGTGTCGCCGGAATTTTCGGCCCGGCTGGAAGCGCTGGACGTGCGTGAGGGTGATATGGTCTCTGCGGGGCAGCCCGTGGCCCGTATGGATGCGGGCGGATACGCCCGCCGCCTGAACGAGGCCGGACGGGCAGCGGCGTCCCTGCGACCGCCGGATATGACGGAGATGGCCGAACGGATCCGGCAGGCGCAGGAGATGGAAAAGGACCTGGTGACGCGTCTGGCCCAGGCCCGGCACGAGGAAGAAACCAAACGGCGGCAGCGCGAGGAGCGTGTCACCGAGCATGTGCGGGCTCAGCTCAATTTGCGTTCCCTGGACAGCCAAGGCGGGGAGCGCGCGGCGGACAAAAGCCGCTACGCGTCGGCGCAACGGACCGAGACCGAGGCGCGCGCCCGCATGGAGAGCGCCAAGGCGGATTTTGAGCAGGTCAGTCGCATGCGCGCGGCCATGGAACAGGAATTGGGCCGGATTAGTGACGAAGTGCTGCGGGCCAAGCAACTGGCTTCACGCAACCGTTACACCACGCCGGTGAGCGCCCGCGCGTCCGCGCCGCTGCCCGTCCAGGCGGACGGCATCCTCTACGCGCCGGTGAACGGCCGCATATTGCGGGGCAGCGTCACGCCCGGCCAGAATGTGCAGAGCGGCGAGCCCGTGCTGCTGATTTTGCCGGAAGGCGCGGACGCGGCCCAAGCTTATTGGGTGCAAGCCTATTTCTTCCTGGCGGACGGAGAGGCCATCAAGGCGGGGCAGGCATGTGACATCCGGATCAGACCCGACGGCGCGCGTCTGAAAGGCATGGTGGCCGAAGTGCTTGCGCCCCAGCCCCTGCCGGACGGACAGGCGCGGGCAGCTGTACGGGACACGCAACAGGCCGAAGAGGCTGAAGTTCGCGGCGCGGCGCTTTTCCTGCCCGTAAAGATCACGCTTGACGGCCCGCCGTCCGCCGGTCTGGCACCGGGCGAACCGGTGGACTGTGTGGTCAAAACGCGTAATATTTTGGGCTTCAGCGGTTTTTAGGGTCGTTTACGCATGAAATGCGTCAATAACAACATTTCATATGCTAATTTTTTAACATAGTTGAAGGCGCTCAGCCTTGCAGTTCCGCCAAGTGCTTGCGGGCGAAATCCAGAGAGGGGTCCAGCTCCAGAGCGGCGCGTAAATGCTTGGCCGCTTCTTCCTTTTGGCCCAGAAATTTCTGGCAGAGGCCCAGATTGGCCAAGTCCAGAGCCGAGCCCTTGTCCCCCCTGAGTACCGCTGAAAAGGCTTCAGCGGCTTCAGCGTAACGGCCGGTCTTGAAGCGGGCCACGCCCAGCAGGTTGCCGTATTCCTTCATTTCCGGGCAGAGTTCCACAGCACGGGACAGGGCTGGCAGAGCCTCCTGCCAGCGGCCCTGCAAGGTGTCCGCATAGCCGGCGTAAAAGGCGGCCAGAGCGGCGGCGTCGTTGTCAGGCTGCAAGGGCTGGGCCGTGCTGAAGAGATCTCGCGCGGCATCCCACTGTTCCGCGCGCAGGGCCAGCATGCCCCGGAAAAAGGGCAGAAAATGCGCCCGCGGGTAACATTCCTCCAGCACTGCCAGTCCGGCCAGGGCTTGCGCGGTGTCAGCCTCCTCGGCCAGTTTGCGGCCCACAAACAGTCCCAAGCTCTGGTTGCGGTCCCGTTCGCGGAAGGATAGGCCTGGCACGATGCAGTAGTGGGCCGGTACGCTCAGAACGGGGTGTGTGGTCTCCACCGCGTAGACTTCCAGCGGGGCCAGACCGCGCAGGGCGGCCAGCAGTTCATCGCGGATGTCGTGAGCCTCCACGCGCGGCAGGCTCTCCAGCGGTGTCAGCGGACCTTCCAGCAGCCATGCGGCCTGTTTCAAGCTGGTGAATTTGGGCAGGCCCGAAGCCTCGTAACAGGCCTGCGTGCAGAAATCCCCAGCCAGCTGGGCCACCTCGGTTACAGCGCGGATGGCTGCCTTGGCCGGAGATGCCGCCGTGCCCGCCGTAAAGACGATTTCCGAGCTTTGGGGAAACGTGGCCGGATCCCATGCCAGCGCCGCCACCGTAGGCAGGGGCATGCCCAAGGAAAAATCCTTGAGGATCATCCGCACGCCTTCGCGTTTGAAGGCTGCCAGCAGTTCCCGCAAAACCGGGTCGTCACAGCCGGCCGGGTCAACGGTCGGCGTTTGCGGGCGCTCACGGTCCGCGCGGCAGCAGACGTGCCGTTCCACCAGCTCGCTCAGGCCCTGCAACAGGGATTCCTCGTTGCTGTTGCCAGCTGCGGTGCCGTTGAATTCACTGAGCAGCTTGAACCAGTCCAGAGGCAGCCAGACCGTGCGGCCGCTCAGCAAATGGGTGGCCGGGTAGAACTGCCAGGGTACCAGGTCCAGCACGCGCCGGGCCTGTTCCGGGGGGAGCCGGTCGTCCACGGAACGCAGCATGGCTTCCAGAGGCAGCAAAGCGTCCCCGAAGCGGGTTTCGGCCTCGCTCCAGGTGGCGCGCATCATATGCGGACGCTCCCGCCAGAAACTGAAAAAGGCGAAGCGTTCCATGAGTTCCATCAGGGCCGAGGCTTGGGCCTGTTCCGCCGAGGAACCTTTGCCCATCTGCTTGCGTGTGGGCATGATCTTGCGGGCGTCAGCACCGCAGACGCTGAGATAGACCGGGATGCCCAGACGGCCCACATCCACCCGGCGAGTTTTCGCCAGGATGTCCATGTTCGCGGCGGCCAGGCGGCCCCGCACGCGGGCGATGGTCAGCTCCGGACTGACGGCTTTGTCCAGATCCCTAGTGTACCCCTTGGGGCAGGGACGCAGACGAATGATCGGCAGGGATTCGCTCATGCCCGCTCCAGACTCAGAATGCTGTAGATGCGCCGCTGTTCCTCGCCGTCCTCATCCCGGCTTTTGACACCGATGCGGCCTTCCGTGAGCTTGAAGGATTTGGCCGCCAGCTTGGCGAAATGGGGCTTGGCTCGGGCCAGATCCGTGCAGAACAGGGCCTTGCCGCCGGGGGCCAGGTGCCGGTCCACGAATTTGAGCAAAGGTCGGTGCAGATCGTCCAGATAGAGGATCTCCGAGGCCGCCATAAGGTTGAAGCCTTCCCTGAAGCGCGGGTCGCGGCCCGGCGTGGTTACGTCCACACGGAGGACTTCCACCCGGTCCTGAAGATTGTTGCGCAGCACATTGGCCTTGGCGAAACGCAGGGCGTCCTCCACAATGTCGCTGAGGACAATGCGCGCGAAGCCGTAGCGCGCGGCCACCATGCTGAGGATACCGCAGCCCGCGCCCAGTTCCAGCAGGTTTTTGCCCTCGGGTTCGTGCTTGCGCAGCAGGCGGCCCAGCACGAAGGACCCCGGCCATATCTTGGCCCAGAATGGCAGATCCCTGAGTGGGTCGCGGATGGCCTTGCGTTGCAGCAGGCCGTCCACATGGGCCTGCATATTGCGGATGGTCAGCACCTCCAAGGCGCTGTCGTCCACCCGCAACGGTTCGAATTCCACGTCAAAAGCGGCACGGATACCGGCGAGAAGGCTGTCGAGATCTTCAGTCTGGGGCATGGCTTTTCCTTGCGGCGGATTGGTGCGCGGCGGGTTAACGTGGGTATGTACAGCGAGTTCGGTCACAAATCAATCCGCCCTTGTCTTTAGCGCTGGCGACAGCTACCATTCGCACATCAGCCCGAAGCGGCGTCGCGGCCGCGCAAGACAAAGGAACCATCGGAATGCAGCAGATTTTCCGTCTGGATATTGTGGCCCGGGAAGAGGATGTTGACCGGATCAGCGGCCTGCTGGCCTTGCGGGTGCCGTTCGGCTGGGAGGAGGAAAGCCTGCCCACAGGTGAGACGCGCTTTCGCGTGCACTGCGAAAGGGAAGATTTTCTTCACGTCTTGCGGGACGGCATAGCGCGGGACATACCTGAAACATGCTGCTCCCTGGAGACGCTGGAAGCGCAGGACTGGCTCTCGGCTTGGCGACAGTTTTTCACGCCGGTTTGCTGCGGTTCGCGTTTTGTGGTGCTGCCCCCCTGGCTGACCGACAGTCCGGAGTTCCCGGACCGCACGCCCATCCTCATCGAACCCAAGAGCGCCTTTGGCACCGGACATCATGCCACCACGGCGCTGTGCCTGGGCGTTGTGAGCGATCTGCTGGACCAGGGGCACATAACGTCCGGCCAGAGTTTTCTGGATTTGGGTACGGGTTCCGGTGTGCTGGGTATAGCTTGCTGCAAGAGCGGCCTCAGCGGTCTGGGCCTGGATATTGATCCCTTGGCCGTGGACAACGCTCTGGAGAACCAAGCGCTCAATCAGGCGGATGGTTTCACGGCGGCCCTCGGCGGCATCGAGGTCGTGGCCGGGCGCAGCTTTGATTTGGTCTTGGCCAATATTCTGGCCCGCCCTTTGACGGAACTGGCTCCGGCTGTGGCCGCCGCCCGCAAGTCCGAAGGCTGCCTAGTACTTTCCGGCCTGCTGGAAATCCAGGCCGACGGCGTGGAGGCCGCGTATACGGCGCAAGGCCTGTCTGCGGCCCGACGGATCATTGAGGGCGAATGGTGCGCTCTGGTCTGGGATTGAGCGCGGCGCACTTTATCACTATGGCTTGTCAGGAATAATTATTGACAATTTGAAGGTCATGCGGCAGAATTTTTAAATGCAAAGTGATTATCAAGGAGTTTTTCATATGAATACGGTTACCTTTCAGGGCAATCCCCTGCATCTTGAGGGCGAACTGCCCGTTCAGGGCCGAAAAGCCCCGGATTTCATTCTGGCCGCCAACGATCTGAGCCCGCGCGGTCTCAGGCATTACGCCGGTAAAGTGCTGGTGTTGGTCAGCGTGCCTTCGCTGGACACGCCCGTCTGCGATCTGGAAGTGCGCCGCTTCAACACCGAAGCCGCCGGGCTGTCCGGCAAGGTGTGCATTGTGGCGGTGAGCTGTGATCTGCCTTTTGCCCAGGCCCGCTGGTGCGGCGCAGCCGGGGTTAAGTCTGTGGAAACACTGTCCGACTACAAGGATACGAGCTTCGGCAAAAATTATGGCGTGCTGATTCAGAAACTTCACCTGCTGGCCCGTGCCATCTTTGTGGTGGCCCCTGACTGTACGCTGGCCTACAGCCAGCTTGTGCCTGAAGTGACCAACGAGCCCGACTACGACGCGGCTCTGGCGGCGGTGAAGAAACTGGTTTAGATGTAGCGCTATTTTACAGCGTCTGGTTACGTGCCGATTGTCTTGTCGTAACAAGGACAACCGGCATTTTTTGTCTAAGGAAACCTCCCGCTTGGCGGGAGGTTCTAAAAAGCTTTCAGGCTGTACATATAGCAAAATTCCTTTTTATTGTCCCACTCCGGGAAGGGTACCCACCCCACCTTTAGGTGGCGGCTGTAGCGTTTCTTTTGCAGGCTGTGGGCATGAGCAACTATCGCAAAGGCTCCCACAGTGTTTTCTCAATTCACCTGCACATGGTCTGGATAACCAGGTACCGGAAAAAGATTTTGTCAGGCGACAT
>APFI01000244.1 GCA_000403945.1 Desulfovibrio sp. Dsv1 | reverse complement strand
CATTGTTCATCTGTTAATCCCTGGTATTTGCTCATGTAATTCGATTACACGCTTTTCATGACTTTTTCTGGAATTATGAAATGACTTCTAGATTTTTGACTCCGTTTGCCACACAAACGGAGAATGGATATTACCAATGAACAAAGGGAGTTACCCGCTCCCTTATTGCTAGAAACTTCAAAAGGGCCGAGAGGGCAAGGCGGACCCGCGAACAATGAACCACGGGCCATTTTGAATGAAATTTTGTGGATTTTGCGTGCCAGAGCTCCCTAGAAAGGTATGTCGCAACGATATCCGCCATATCAAACCTGCCATAGATGGTTTTCCAGCGCCAGCGCAAAGAAGGAGCCTTTGACACCATTTTGCCCACTTTAGCTGAAGACTTGCGAAAACGTGGCAAGCTCGACCTTCGAGAAGCATTTATTGGCGGAATATTTGCCTTGGCAAAAAAAGGGTGGGTGCCGTTGGTAAAACCATGCGCGGCAAGGGCGCCAGGAGTATGGTGGTGGCGGACGCCGCCGGTTTTTCTCCCGCCCTTCACGTGGCAAGCGCGTCGCCTTATGAAGTGACGCGACAGGGAGCCTTGCAAGGCCCGGCACCTGATGGGAACGCGTTCCCTCATTTGAAGCGATGGCGTGGCATTGCGACCCGGCACGCGAAAAATACGGCGTCATTCCTGGTCGCTGTCCGGATCGGATGCATCCTTTTGTGGGCTTCAATCTCGTGACTATACTATCCAGGTTGAATAAAAACCATACAGCCAGATGCTGTGATGGACTATTTTATG
>APFI01000243.1 GCA_000403945.1 Desulfovibrio sp. Dsv1 | reverse complement strand
CTTCCATACCCTGTTTTTCAGCCCGGGCGAGAATCTCGTCCGTGTCGCGGCCCCTGTCCGCATGCGCGTCTCCTCCGTTCCCCCGCGTCTTCCGTTTCCGGGGCTTTTCCCCTACCATGATCTTCAGCGGAGGAGAATATGCAGAAGTTGTACGTAGCGATGGCGGGCCTGCCCGCGCGCGGCAAGTCCACGCTGGCGCGGCGCATCCGCCAGGGGCTGCATGCCGAAGGCATCCGGGCGCAGATCTTCAACAACGGCGACATGCGCCGGGCACTGATAGGCGCGGAGTCCACAGTTCCGGATTTCTACAATCCGGACAACAGGTTCGGCCGCGAAGCCCGCGAACTGATCGCCCGTCGTAATATGGAGCAGGCCCGCACTTGGCTTGCCGGCGAGGGCGATGTGGCCATTCTGGACGCCACCAACGCCAGCGCGGCACGGCGCGCACTGATAGAAAAAACGCTCAGCGATCATCCCGTGCTCTTTGTGGAATGCGTCAACGAGGACGCTCTGCTGCTCAACGCATGCATCCGGCGTAAAACCGTTCTGCCGGAATACGCTTCCTACAGCGAGGAAGACGCCCTGGCCAGTTTCATGAAGCGCATCAGCTATTATGAAGCCATCTACAGTCCGCTACGGGACGAAAAATTCTGGCTCTGCGTGGATTCCACAGCCAACCGCATTCTGGACGAACGCCCCTGTGAAGGCTCCCCCTACTATGCGGCCATCCGCGAGATCGTGGTCAGCGTCTGGGTGCACACCCTCTACTTGGCCCGCCACGGCCAGACGGAATTCAACGTGCAGGGCCGCATCGGCGGCAACCCCCCGCTCACGGCCTTGGGCCGTTCCCAGGCCGAAGCCTTGGCCCGGCACCTGCGCGACCATCGTATCGACTGGGTGTTCACTTCCACCCGTTTCCGCTCACACGAGACAGCGGCCCCGCTGCTCACCGAGAGGCCCGGCGCGCACGTCATGGCCCTCAAGGAATTTGACGAAATCTGGGCCGGGGACTGTGAAGGCATGCTCTATTCGGAAATCCGCCGCCGCATGCCTGAGGTCACGGCGGGCCGCAACGCGGACAAGTACGGCTACGCCTATCCCAACGGCGAAAGTTACGCTATCCTGCGCGAACGCGTGCAGCGCGGGCTCAGGCGCGCGCTCTTCCTGGCTGGGGACGCGCCCCTGCTCATCGTGGGGCATCAGGCCATCAACCGCGTGCTGATTTCACTCTTTCTGCGCCAGCGCAGCGAGGACGTGCCCTATATCTACATCCCCCAGAACCAGTATTACCACATCTCCCTGTCCTCAAGCCGCAAGATCTTTGAGCGCATCCCCTACGAGCGGACGGAGCAGACCGGAAAGGGAGTTCTTGTAGCGCAGAAAAGCCTCATATCCGGGCGTCATGTCTGAAGACGAGAAGCGAAAGTGGGGATAACCGTGCCCGGTTTGGGGTCGCACCCCACAAAAAACAGAAGGCCGTAAAGACGCCCGACATGACGCACAGGGGCAAAGCGAATCGCAGTATTTTATTGGGTTATGACTAGAAGTCATTTCATGATTCCCTGATGACTCTTCTGAGTAAAATCATGGAAAAT
>APFI01000242.1 GCA_000403945.1 Desulfovibrio sp. Dsv1 | reverse complement strand
GATACTGACCCAGTATCTGTTCTTGAGGAACAACTGCGTATTCTCAAGGTGAAAGAGCTCCGTATCGCCAGACGTATGAAGGAAGCCATGCTTGCTGAGCAGGACGCCGGGAAAGATGACGGGACGGGCAAGAAAAAGCCTTCCGTGGTGACACTGACTGTCGCCACGACGCAGACAGAGAATTTTGCTGGGGAAAAAAGCAAGACCGTGGCCAGCACGGCGGAGACGTTCGCCCAGAACTATTTGCGGCTTGAGCAGGCTCACACGACAGCTCTGGCGCAGATCAGCAGGACGGCAGGCTTGCTGGCTGACTTGAAGGGCGAGAAAGAAGGCGTGCCCAATGATCCGCCTGTCATCAATGTGCGTGTGGTCAATGGGCGAAGGGGAAAGAATGCGGAAAGAGCTGAACCCGATCCTGAATGAGCCGCAGGCAGCTTTCCTTTCCTTGCCGCAGAAATTCCGGGCCTATGTCGCTGGTTTTGGGGCGGGCAAGACTTGGGCCGGCTGTGCTTCTCTTGGGCGTCATTTTTGCGAGTGGCCGGGTATCAATGCCGGGTACTTCGCGCCGACGTATCCGCAGATCAGGGACATCTTCTATCCAACTGTGGCCGAGTGCTTCGAGCAATGGGGGCTGGACGTTGAGGTGAAGCAGTCGGCGCACGAGGTCTTTGTCTACAGCGGCAGAACCCTGCGCGGTGTCATCAAATGCCGTTCAATGGACAAGCCGGAAAGCATCATCGGCTTCAAGATCGGGCACGCCCTCGTTGACGAGATCGACGTGATGCCGGTGGACAAGGCGACGGTTGCGTGGCGGAAGATACTCGCCCGCATGCGCTACAACGTCAAAGGGCTGCGTAACGGTATTGACGTGACCACCACGCCGGAGGGGTTCAAGTTCGTCTACCAGCAGTTCGAGAAGGGGCCGCGGGAAAACCCGGAGTTGAGAAAATTGTACGGCATTATCAAGGCCAGCACCTACGAAAACGAGGTCAGCCTGCCGCCAGACTACATCCCATCGCTGCTGGAATCCTACCCGGCGCAGCTCATTGACGCCTATATCAACGGCGAGTTCGTCAACCTTAATTCCGGTACGATCTATTGCAGCTTCAAGCGGGAGTACAACTCGACGGACGAGACGAACCGGCCGGGGGAACCGTTGTTCATCGGTATGGACTTCAACGTGGGGCGCATGGCGGCTGTTGTGCATGTGCGTCGCGACGGCCTGCCCTGCGCCGTGGATGAGTTCGTCAACGGGTACGACACGCCTGACATGATCCGGCGTATCAAGGAACGCTACTGGCGATATGATGGCGTTCGCTATGTCCCGACGTGCCAGATTCGCATTTACCCGGACGCTTCTGGTGATTCACGCCGGTCTGTCAATGCCAGCCAGACGGACATTGCCCTGTTGCGTGAGGCTGGTTTTTCCGTGAGCGTCAACGCCGCGAATCCACCGGTCAAAGACCGCATAAACGCCATGAACGCCATGTTTTGCAATGCCGTTGGGGAACGGCGCTACCGGGTCAACCCTGACAAGTGCCCGTCGTATGTCGAGGCCCTTGAGCAGCAGCCTTGGGCGAAGAACGGCGAACCGGACAAAACAACGGGGCACGATCATATCAACGATGCCGCCGGGTACTTCATCGCGAAGGAATTTCCGGTGGTCAGGAATCATATCCGCTTCGGATTCTAGAGGGAGGCATCATCATGCCAGATTATACACAAAAGCACGTCCTGTATGACGCCATGCGGGGCAAACGCGCCCTGGCGCTGGATTTGTACAACGGCGGGCGGCGCGTTGAAAGCAATGGCAAGCTGTTGATTCGGCATCCCTTTGAAACCGACGCGCAATACAAAATCCGCCTTGAACGCGCTACATATCGCAACTTTGCGGCACCTATTGTGGACGTGTACGCATCCTTTGTCTGCGAGGGGCGCGAGGCCCGCACATTGCCAGCGGCGCTTGAAGCTATTGAGGCGGCCAACGGCGGCGTGGACCGTATTGGCGGCAATGCCACAACGTTTTTTGACAATGCCGTGCGCATGGCGGCGGCGGGCGGCGCGCGTTTTGTCCTGGTGGAGATGGAGGGGCGGAAGGGAGTCACCATCAGCGACGACAGGCGGGCCGGGCGCAGGCTGGTTCCGTACTTTGTGGACATCGACCCGGACGATGTGTGGGACTGGTCCGTGGACGGGAACGGCCTGGCCTGGGTGGTCATTCACTCCATTGAGCCGGTGTCCGCCCGGCCCTTCGAATCCCAGAAGGTGGTTGATGTGCTGACGGTCTGGACGCGCGCCACATGGCAACGGTTCCGGGGCGCGGAACGTTTGCTGACGGAGACGGGCGCTGTGCTGGCCGACATCTACGCTACGGGTATGGCTCCGGAAGGGGAGCCCGTGCCCCATCAGTGCGGGGCGGTGCCGCTGGTTCCCTTTCTGTTTGAGCCCACTTCCCCAATGACCGGAAACCCGGCCACAGATGACGTGCTTTCGCTCGTTCTGGGCGTCTACAGGCGCTATTCCGAGCTCGACAAGATGCTGTTCGACTGCGCCGTGCCGCTGCTGGTGGTCAACGGCCTTGATACGGAGCAGGGCGAAAGGTTCGTGCGCGCCAGCAGCAACATGCTGGTATCGTCGGAGACTGACGGCATCACGGCCACGTATGCGGAACCTTCAGGGGGGGCGTTCAGTGCCCACGCGGCTTTGCTGGCCTCGGACATATCACAGATCCGCGAGATAGCTATGCGCATGGTGCGGATTGACAGCGCGGTCGGTCAGAGTGCTGAAGCCAAGCGGCTGGACAACCGGCAACTGGACACGCAACTTGCGTTGTTTGCCCGGCGATGCGCGGCGGCTGAAAAACGATGCTGGCAACTGGCGGCGGCATGGCTGGGCCTGAGTGTGGCCGATGACGAAATCCGGACGCCGTACAGGGAGGAATACAGCGGAAACGGCACCAATATTCTGGACAAGGCTTTTGTGCTGGAACTGGCGCGGCTGAACATGATATCGAAGGCCACGGCCCTGGAACAGCTGCGGCGTATTGGAACTCTGCCGGAAGGCTTCGATGCGGAGCTCTTTCACCTTGAGAATACGCAGTTGTTCCTCAAGAACAGATACTGGGTCAGTATCTACAGAATCAGCATACTCTACTTCATCCGCAAACATCGTTTCACGGGTTATTTTTTCATATGCCCCATGCTTCAACGCATTTTTGCTACCTTTTGGAGCTCCGTTAGAAGCTCCACCGTGCCATTTACATACAGTCTTACCGGGGAGACAAAAGCGTTTACACCGTTCACCTGTTCGCTTGGATGTTGCTGTACACTGTCCCATATTTCACCTTTACTACTGAAATAATATTTGATATTATATATCTTGGAGGTGGAAAATGAAAGCAATATCAATCAAGCAGCCGTGGGCTTCGCTCGTCGCGGCCGGCGTGAAAACAATTGAGTGCCGGACGTGGAAGACGAAATACCGTGGTCCTCTGCTGATCTGCGCCAGTAAAGGGGATGTGGAAGTCGGCGAAGAAGGCGATACCCTTGTTGTCCCTGGAGGCCTTGCGCTTGGCGTTGTCGAACTCGTCGACATTCTCCCCATGACAAAGGCCGATCTTGAGCCTGCATGCCTTCCCGAAGCATGGTATGAAGATGCGCTCAAAGGTTTCGCATGGCATGTCAAAAAACTTTATGAAATCAAGCCATTCCCCGTAAAAGGGAAGCTCAATCTTTTTACAGTGGACGCCAAGCTGGAGAAATTGCCGCCGGAATTCAAAGACCATTACGAATACCTTGACAGCTTGAAAAAAGCCTAAACGCCCAGCTTCCCAGCCAGGACTCGGCCATTCGCAAAGCTCTCCCATTCCGGGATGCCCAGAGTTTTGAGGATGGCCTTTTTCTGTGCCTCGTTTTCACAGACCACAGTGAAATAGTAGTCAGCCGCCTGTGCCTCCTGCATCTTCGCCATGCTCTCCGCACGGTGCTCTTTGATTTCCCGAAGCGTATTCTTTGTCTCTTCGACCTCCTGAACATCCAACATGAGCTCGTCAAAGCGGGCATCACCGCCGAACAAGACCGAAATATCGCCATCTGGGAAACCGAACTCGTCGGGAGAAATAGCTGCCGAATCTGCCATTTCCGTCAGCTTGTCCAAATCCCATTCACCCTGCATGGAGGGATTGTTGAGCTGGACATTCAGAACACGCTCTTCCCTCTCGTCCACATCAACGACCGCCACTTGCAGATCATAATTTTGTGAACGTTCAAGAGAATCAATGGCCGCAAGCCGCTGATGCCCTGCAACAAGGTTCCCGGTCCGCCTGTTCCAGACAAGCGGCTGGACAAGACCGTGTTTTGCCAGCATCTTGCGCAGGCGCTTGCGGGCATCCTCGGAAATTATGCGCGGGTTGTACTCCGCGCCATGGATGGCATCACGCCTGATCGTGTCCATTTCAAACTTCTGGAACTTGCTCTGCCGTGCCACCATGCCCCCCTTGCATCCTGTGATGAATGATCGACACATCGACCAGCGGAAACCATCGCCGGATACGCGCGTAATCCTGCGGAAAATATTTCTGAATCTGCAACATGTCTTTCCCCATGAATGAGCGGAAAGAGAACCCCAGTTTCGACGATTCGATTCCGACGCGGAGCTTGTACTGCCGGATGTAGGCCTGCACATCCGCCTTGTTCCATTCCGCAATAGGGAAGAAGCGGCCACGCTTCGGATCGATCGTGCCGGAACTCTTTATCATGGCACGCCGCCAAACGCTGTCCGCTATGCGTTCGCCTGCTGCGATCCACCAAATATCGGTATTCTCCCGCATATAGTCGTATGTCTCTTTGACGCTCACAATTGGGCAGTCGAAGTCGCAAGGCCGAAAAAGGCCATATCGGAGCCACTGTGACAGCTCAAAATGCGGTATCCGATGGATGGGTATCCCGTACTTGTCCTCGTAGTAGCGCAGGATGGATTCCTGGAACGACAGCCCGCGCACCTGGTACATAAAAAATCCCTCGACGTGCGCAAAGTGCTTCATGCACACGTCGAGGGTGACGACAGAATCCTTGCCACCTGAAAAGGCGACAAGCACGCTGTCGGTTATGGCCGCCGCAGTCTCGACGGAACGAAAAAGCGGGAGGCCGTTCATACGTTAGCCACCGGAACCGCCATTGGACTTGCGACGGGCACGGTTCCTCATCCCACGACGAATCTGGGAGGTGCGGGCACCACGAGTACGGCCAGCGTTGACACCAGTCGTTCTGTTGATTCTGGCCTGTATGCCAGAAACGTTTGCCATAAGGAGCTCCTACTCATAAGGTTATTTTTCATTGCCTTAGCCAAAAATTCTATTTTTATGCAGCGTTATCCGCTTGCCCGTTTTTTTTCGCCATTTTGTGTTCTTTCCTCGGCAGTGTTTTCGCCAACCAGGACACCAGCCCTCACCGGACATTCAATCTCTTCGTTCCCGCAGGCCACTTTGCAGCCATTCTTGCCCAGATAGGGGTATGACGTGGGGCAATACAAAATTTTTTCCATCCGCGCCGTCGCTCTTTAAAAATCGCTACCCGTAAAAGCCGCGCCTGACACACCAGTTGTGCCCAGAGCTATGATCGTTGCCCATTATTCCCCGTGCATTGTCAGGCCTACCATGCATTGCCGCTCCAGCCATTGGATTCGCGTCTGAGGACTGGCATTTACGCGCCGGTGCGCCTGTTTCCGGTTAAGGCGCGGTGAGAAAAGGTGCCTGTTTTGTCCATTCGGCCAGGGCTTATTGCTCACGCCTGGTCTTCTGGGGGGCCGGGTGTCAGCCCCTGCGGGTATTCATGGCTTGGACTTCCCGGAAATCCCGGGAAAATCCAGGAATCAGAACGCCAGTGCGAGCTGCCCGTCCACAGCGTGCCCTGACGCGGGGCCAGCAGTCCTTGGTTTGCACACCGTGACCCTGCGGAAGTCGCAGGGGGAGACGGGGCGATGCGGCCATGTGAGCCTGTTATTTTCGCCGTCGTAGTACTTCCTCGACACACGCGCCCCGCACTTGCGGCAAAGGTAGTAGCGCACGGTTGCGCCTTCGCGCTCATGCGCCACGACACCGTAGCATGCCAGGCGGTTGCGCGATCCGCAGATGGGGCACGCGGTCTCTATGAGTTTCTGTCCCACAAGCCCCTCCTTCCCTCACATGAAGAATTTTCCGAAAAAGGCCCCGAAGGCACCGGCTCCAAAGGGGACCGGGAAATTTCACATTCCGCCGTTCGGATCATCCAGCCAGCGCAGCTCATACAGACTGCGGGCGTTTTTGGCCTCCTTGAGCTCCTGCCCCAAGCGCAGGCCCGGCACGTCCCTGTCAATGGGAGGCTCAGACTGAAGAGCAGCTGATGCGGGACTGGCTTGCAGCATGCTCATTGACGTCTGCTCCGTGATGTGAGCGCGGACACCTGCTTGTCATGCTCGTCCACGCGCTTTGTGAGTGCGCGCAGCTTGTCGTCCAGAGCGGCGTGCTCCCTCATGTGCGGCTCACGCAGCAGATATTCCCGATTGAGACTGTTTTTCATCT
>APFI01000241.1 GCA_000403945.1 Desulfovibrio sp. Dsv1 | reverse complement strand
CAACATGGGGATCGGTGGCATCACCCCGGCCATGAAACTGAAACGGGCGGCATGGGCTCTGCCTTTGAGCCCTGCCACAAATGGGGAGATTGCATTCTTGAATGCTTCTTCCCGATCCTGGGCAGATAAAAGCAAGAAAATTCCGGACATCCCCCTCACAGCAACGCCTTTGACCTTGATAAGGTCGTCTCCTGTTCGCCTTGCCTCAATTTTTCGATGAAGTATCGATGAAGGAAAATCAACAGCTTCTATAATCTCTTCAGCCGAGGCAAGGTTAGTCCACCTCTCCAGCAAAAGCGGGATAAACGACTCGAGGTACGAAAAAAGGACTTGTGAGCGGCGTCTCGCCATCTTCACAAGCCCTTGATTTCATTCTGGTACCGGGAGCGAGACTTGAACTCGCAAGAGGTTGCCCTCGGCGGATTTTGAGTCCGCTGCGTCTACCAATTCCACCATCCCGGCGCACAATCATCAGGCGCGGGGCTGAAAGCCCCGTCGCCACAATGACGGAAATGATTTTTATCTCAAGGAGATGGCTTCCGTCAAGGGCTTCAGTTCACCCGCTTATCCGGACGCTCGCAAATGGCGGGCCAAAGCCGTCACGCGTGGGCGGCGCGAGCCTTTCCTTCCACCGTCCCCCAAGGCAAAAGCCAAACGGAACCGGAGCAAAAGCGGATGGTCCCAGGCCCTCCCGAAGTGTGCCGGACGCGCATTTCCGTGCCGGACAAAAAATTTTGTGAAAAAACATTGAATGTTATCATCTGGCCCAAGGCAATAACGATGCCGGAGATCTGCCTGTGGACAACTGGAAGGCCGCGCCCGCGTCGGTCACGGCCCTGAAAATGTCATTGGGTTGCGGGGCCAGACTGGTGCCCCGCCCGGAGGCAAACAGTGTTTTGGCGACTTCCGCCGTTTCCACGAATTTGAGGCCCACACGGTCGGTCTGCCCGTAGGCTGCCCCAGTTTCGGCTTGATCTGACAGCAGTTCCCGGAAAAGGAAAGGGAACTCCGTTTTGATGGAAGTGCACACAACCCATCAACCGGGCATGATGCCCGGGAGTTCCCAATGGAAAGTTTTAACCAAAGCGTCATCAAGCACAAGACCGGCCTTCCCGGCC
>APFI01000240.1 GCA_000403945.1 Desulfovibrio sp. Dsv1 | reverse complement strand
TGGGAGGCTTTATTTCCATAGCGTTACACAGTTCCGCTACTGAGGCAGATTCATACCCGTGTTGCCAAAAGACTTCCAGCGCCCTGTGCAGAGCCTGCTCACGGTCAAAGGCACGTGGGCGGCCTTTCCCTCGATACGCGGAATCGGTGGAGTGCGTTGTGGTCATGAATATCTCGTTGGTTATCTGTAGTTATTGTTTTCAATAATAATTTTCTGAAAAAATTCAATATGGTATTTTATTGCCAAACTATCTGAATAAACTGACGAAATTTATTTAATATTTTTGTACTATTCGTTAAAAATATTTGGTACTGTCATATCTTGCAACTTATCGCAAACGCATTCTGAACCGGTCGTGTTTCATTTCTTCTCGCGTAATGGAATCGGCTTCTCTGTCAAATTTTTGAATCTGCTCCAACGAGGGCTGGATATTGGCAATATCAATATCTCCTGCGGTTCCGAAGGCGTACCAGACCACCCTGCGCCCGTACTCTATCCGCTCATCACGGTTCTGCCCGGTGGGGCGGGCGGGGGTGTGTCTGAATAATTCGTTGGCTACCTCCTGCAGCGTGTATCCGGCACAGCGCATGTATAGGGCAATGGCCGCATCCAGCCGTGATTCATCCATCTTTTCGGGAAACCGCTTTCTAGAAGTCATTTCATAATTCCAGAAAAAGTCATGAAAATCGTGCAATCGAATTTCA
>APFI01000239.1 GCA_000403945.1 Desulfovibrio sp. Dsv1 | reverse complement strand
CCACAGGAGCTTGCTCTCAACCATGCCGGGGACTCCGGTTTGGACTTGCACTAACAAGGGGGCTTTACACTCCGGTGCGAACTTAGACAGACCTTCCCGGATCAAGCCTGTTGAGAAAATCGAAAACGGAGAAGCAGCAGCTTTGATAGTCAGGGATAGTCCCGGCTTGACCCAGACTGCCTGCGGGCAGGGCTTTATGCCGGCGTTCCCTTTCCCGAAAAGGGCGTGCGGTTTATCGCCATCTCAAACGGCCTTGACAGCGCAAACCAAATTGACAGGTGTATAGGCAAGATTCAAAGCGGGAATACTCCCCGTGTCCTTACTTTTATGACCTATCAAACGGAGAAACGGCATAGCCCGAATGCCGTGCCGTTTCCCGAAACCACTCTATGCTGTTTTATTAGTGCCGCCCTTGGGGCGCCTTTGTGTCGTCCGGGACGACCATGGCGCCGTACGGTTATTCTGCGGCTTTGGCGGCCTGCCGCTCGGCAATAACTTTTTCGGACACAGGCTGCGGCGCTTCCTCGTAATGGTCGAATTCCATAGTGAAGAAGCCTTGGCCGCCGGTCATGGAGCGCAGGTCCGGCGCGTAGCGCAGCACTTCGCTCATGGGCGCGTGGGCCTTGATTTCGGTGATGCCCGCTTGAGAGTCCGAACCCAGCACCTTGCCTCGACGGGAGGAAAGGTCGCCGATCACGTCCCCCATGCTTTCATCGGGAATGGACACGGTCAACAGCACGATAGGTTCCAGCAGCACGGGTTTGAGGCTTTCCATGGCTTTTTTGAAGGCCAGGGAACCGGCCACCTTGAAGGCCATTTCCGAGGAGTCCACAGTGTGATAGCTGCCGTCATAAACCTTGACGCGGAAGTCCACCACCTGGCAACCGGCCAGGAAGCCGCGCGCGGCCGCTTCCTGAATACCCTTGTCGATGGCCGGAATGTACTGGCGCGGGATGACGCCGCCCACAATGGCGTCTTCAAAGACATAGCCCGAACCGCGCGGCAGGCCTTCCATCTCGATCCAGCAGTCGCCGAACTGGCCGCGCCCGCCGGATTGCTTTTTGTGGCGGCCCTGCACCTGGCATTTGCCACGTACGGTTTCGCGGTAGGGCACCTTGGGCGTTTTCAGCGTGATGTCGATCTTGAAGCGGCGCCTGGCCTTTTCCACAGAAAGTTCGATATGCAGCTGCCCCATGCCGGAGAGCAGAATGTCGCCGTTCTCCCCGTCGCGGGCCAGGCGAAGGGTGATGTCCTCGTCCAGCAGGCGCTGGATGGCCGCGTAGACCTTGTCTTCCTCGCCCTTTTCCCTGGGGGCCAGGGCGTAGGTGATCAACTGCGGCGGCAGTTCGGGCATGGGCAGGGCGAAGGGCGCTTTTTCGTCGCAGAGGGTGTCGCCCGTGCGCGTGTTCTTGAGTTTGGGCACAGCCACAATGGCGCCCGGGCCCACAGGGTCCTTGCAGGGGGTCTGGGTTTTGCCCACCAGATAGAGCAGACTGCCCAGGCGCTCGTTTTCCTCGCTGCGCATGTTTTTGAGCGTGGCGTCGCCATTGACGGTGCCGGAAAGCACCCGCAGGATGGAAAGCTGCCCGGCAAAGGGATCGGCCAGGGTTTTGAACACAAAGCAGGCTACCGGACCGTCCGGATCGGGCGCGCGTTCGGCACCGGCGGCGTCTTCAAGGGCCGGCCGGTCCAGCGGCGAGGGCAACAGGGCTTCCACCGCATCCAGAACGGCTTTGCCGCCCTTGTTCTCCAGAGCGGAGCAGACCAGCACCGGGGTCAGCTCGCCGCTGAGCACGCCCTTACGCAGGCCGGATTGCAGGTCTTCCAGAGAGAGGCTGCCTTCCTCCAGGTATCTTTCCATCAGGACTTCATCGCTTTCCGCGATATTTTCCACAGTGACGTCGCGCAGCAGGCTCATGTCGTCCAGCATGCCGGCGGGAACTTCCGCTTTGCTGACGGAGCCGTTTTCGCCGAAGATGAGGGCCTTGTCTGCCAGCACGTCCACCATGCCCGTGAAAGCCTCGCCCTGGCGGATGGGCAGCTGCAGGGCCACAGGCTTGACGCCCAGGGCCGCCAAGCCGTCAAAGGCCATGTGAAAGTCGGCCCGGTCCCGGTCCAGCTTGTTGATGACGATCATGGCCGGCAGGTTTTCCGCGCGGACCATGCTCCAGAATTTTTTGCTCAGGGGGCGCACGCCGTCCACGGCGTCCAGCACGAAGAGCACGCTGTCCACGCCCTTGAGCAGGCATTTCATATCGCCGGTGAAGTTGCCGTCGCCGGGAATGTCCAGCAGAAAATGGCGGTTCCTGTTCCAGAGATAGGTGGCGCAGGCGGGCTGCGCCGAACCGCGGCGGCGCACTTCCTCGGGTTCGTAGTCGAGGTTGGTGGTGCCGTCTTCAACGGCGCCCATGCGGGTCACGGCCCCGGCGTTGAACAGCAGCATTTCGGCCAGCGACGTTTTGCCGCAGCCGCCGGTGCCGACGAGAGCGAAAGTGCGTTGCATTTCCAGAGGGGTTGGCATGGTTTTCTCCCTTAGTAAGCGATATGACGGCGCGAAAGAAGAGCGCGCAAGCCGGGCGAACGAAACCAGGGAAGGCCCGCGCGCGGGCCGCGCGCGCCAATCGGGAACAACGATACAGTCTTGCGCGGAAAAAGGGAAGAGCCCCGCGTTCCTGCCATGCCCCCTGCCGGGTATGCCGGTCCGGCGACACGACGTTCTTCCGCCGGTTACCGGGCGCGGGCGCTTGACAGGACCGCGCGCAATGGCGAGATTAGTCGCAAAAACTGGAGGCCGTGCCGATGATTCTGGAATGGGCCGCCGCCGGGGCGGTAATTCTGGCGGGCATGATTTTCTGCCTGCGCATCATGCGGCGCGGCATCACCACTCTGGACCAGGACCGGAACCAGTATCTGGAGCGCATCCGGGCCGGTGAGCGCCAACTGGACGAGGACAGGAAAAATATTTCCCTGGACGAACAGTGCCGTGTGCTGCGCGCGGCGGTGGAGGATCTGTTGCGCCTGGCGGGCGATCCGCCCGGCCACGAGCTATCGGGCAAAGGCGCGCGCCTGGTGCTGCGCACCCCGGCGGGAGAGTGGCGTCTGGAGCTGAGCATGCGCGAACGCTCCCTGCGCGGCGCCCGCAAGGTGCTGCATGGCCGCGGCCGCTGGCTGCTGAGCGGATTCGGCCGCGACGAAACCTTTGACGATTTGGCTGGCCTCATGTGCAGTCTCAATGCCCATCTGCGCGGCGACGACATGGCGACGCCCGAACCGGCGCATCTGGCGCGCCGCCTTTCCCACCAGCGTTGACAGGGGCCGTCCGCCCGGCAATCACGCGCGCGACGGACTTTGCGTACAGGCGCACATGGCATCGGCCACTGCCTTGGAACAGCGTACGGCCTCCACCATGGCTTTGGCCCCGCGCACCACATCGCCCGAGATTGCCATGCAGAAACTTGTCCTGTCATCACCGGAATGTTGGTGCTGATGGGGCAGCCCGTGCGGCAGGGAGGTTTTTTGCAGCGCGGGCGGCGCATCCCGCGTTCAGGCGTCGCGTTTCACGCACAACTGCCGGAACCAGTCCGGCACGGGCACGGGGCGTCCCTGGGGATTGACAAGGGGGTGCTGAGTCATGCCTTCAGCCAGCAGGCGCGTCTTGTCCTCGTTCCATATCTCATATACAAAACGCAGTGAGGCCCGGCCCCATTCGCTGATGGCCGCGCGTACCCGCACCAGATCATCATAACGGGCCGGCGCGCGGTAGCGGCACTGGGCTTCGCGCACGGGCAGGATGATGCCCTTTTTTTCCACGTCGACGTAGCTTATGCCGCATTGGCGGATGTAGGCGTTGCGGGCGCGCTCGAAAAGGTGCAGGTATTCGGCGTAATACAAAACCCCCATGGTGTCCGTTTCACCATAGGACACGCGATGGGGCAACCAGACTTCCGGAATGGGAAAATCATGCACGGGCAGGCTCCTTGTTTCGGTGCGCGCCGCGAAGGCGGCGCGTCAGTATGGGGCGGGGACGCGTTGCGTCCGGCCCTGATTGTGGCTTTGCTGGCGAGTCTTGCGCTTTCCGCCTGCGCCGGCAAGAAGCCGCGGCCCGAAGAACTGCCGTCGCTGGGGCCGCCGGTGTCCGTGCGGGAAAGCCCGGACTTTTTCGTCGCCAATCTGGCCCCCCGCAACCAGGATCTGACCAGTTGGAAGGACATGGATCCTACCCTGCGCAGGTCTCTGCGCTATGTCAACAGCAAGCCGCTGGGCGCGGCGGCCGTCAAAAGGCCGGGCCTGACCGTGACTTGGCGGGATCTCTCCCGCAGCCTGACCCGCCTGCGGGATCTGCTGCCGCGCCTGGACGCGGAGCCCGGCCTGCTGCTGGCGAACTTCCGCTGGGTGGAAGTGCCGGGCGGCATCAATTATTCCGGCTACTATGAGCCGCGGGTGCGGGCCAGCCGCACGCGCAAGCCGGGCTATGCCCAAGCCATCTACGGTCTGCCGCCGGATCTCAAACGGGTGCGCGCCAAACGCGGCCGCTACCATGACCGCCGCACCATCGAGGAAAAACAGGTGCTGGCCGGCCGGGGTCTGGAACTGGCCTGGGCCGCGGACCCGGTGGACGTCTTTTTTTTGGAAATCCAGGGTTCGGGCCGCCTGATTTTTGACGACGGCACGCAGGCCTATGTGAACTACGCCGGACAGAACGGACACAAGTACAGGAGTTCGGGCCGAATCATGCGTGAAAAGGGCCTGCTCAAGCGCGGCGACATTTTCGAGCAGCGTGAGTGGTTCAGGAACAATCCCGACCGGGTGCGCGAAATTCTCAACGACAATCCCAGCTATGTTTTCTTCAAACTCGGCAGCCGTGGCCCCACAGGGGCTATGGGGCATGAGGTGGACGGCTGGCTCTCCTTGGCCACGGACCGATCCTTTATTCCTCTGGGCTCGCTGGTGGCTTACGGCGTCAATGCGCCGGACGAGCGGCGCGGCAGCGCGCCTCTGCGCGGGATAGGCGTGGCCCAGGATGTGGGCGGGGCCATCAGGCGCAACCGCATTGACATCTTCTGCGGCGGGGACGCGCGAGCCAATTATGTGGCCAGCCATCTGGACGCCAGGGGCCCGGCCTGGGTGCTGCTGGCCCGCTAGGACCCGCTGCGGGATGCCGTGGATGCCGCAGCTCACGCTGATCCGGCGGATGCTCAAAATCCGGCTTCCTCCGCGGCCGGAGGCCGCCGGGAATAAGGGAGAGCCCGCCGCGCCGCCATTTCGGACGCGACGCTGGAAGCGTTCAGCGGCAAGGGCTTCGCCATGCCCCGCATGAAAGATATCGCCCGGCGTCGCAGACAAAACCGGCAGCGGCGGGCTAAGGTATCTCCGCTCCCTGGCAGACGACGTGAAATGAACTCTCGCTGGTTGCAAGGCGTGACGGAATGGCGATGGATGCGTGACATGTTGCATCTCTTGACGCGGCGGGCCGCCGTCTCTATATATGGTGGGCGCGAAAATGACGGTCTGCCCGCCGGCTCGGCATGCGCCCATAGCTCAGATGGATAGAGCAGGAGCCTTCTAAGCTCTTGGCCGGGGGTTCGATTCCTCCTGGGCGCACCATGAAATCAATAGGTTATGACTT
>APFI01000238.1 GCA_000403945.1 Desulfovibrio sp. Dsv1 | reverse complement strand
ATCGCTCTGCGGATCCTCCAGAGAGGGGTATAAGTTACGCCTGAATGCAACCTGGTAAAACTATGGCATACGGGCCGCTTCCGGTTCTTTTTTGACGGAATACGCGGCGTGATGCCCCTGTCAGGCAAGGCGTCACAAAACCGGGCCGCGCCGCAACCACGATCCGCCAGGAGCTCTTCGGCTTCGGACAATAAGTCCGAAAGCATGGCCGCCCCCTTATAATCGCCCGGCCGATCTAGCCTGCTTGAGCGGGAATCAACTTGACTTTAGCCGGTGGAGTGTTCAACACGATGTATACCCGGAAGGTCGGGCCTGAAAGACAAACACTTCAAAATATCTCTAGAACGGGCACTTCCCCATTCACGCTCTCAAAATTCAGATGCGTCTGCCTTGGCGCGTGATCGGTCTCCCCGGCGACTGCGGGAACACGGCTTGGTTTACAGACGGGGGCTTTTGCGGCAGACTGATTTTCCGGGATGGTTGACGCAGTAATCAGTGATCAAATGACTTCTTGTTGTCAGACGAGAACCTGACGTAGCGGCAACGCCGCCGTGACCAAGCTGAAAACCATTTTTGATGGCGAAGTGATTTTCATGAATCGCCGTGAACAATTTTTATGAAATGATCTGTGCGGGGCAAAAGGAATGCCCGCGCACATCGACCACATGCCCCCGCCTGCTCCTGGATGAAGCGTGCCTGTGCCACAACACCGCCCGTCTGGAGAAATGCCTGTGCACCCCGGGCGTGCCCCCTGCGCCCGCACCGCGAGACCTGCAAAAGCATAAACGCGGCCTGGCTCTGCAGGCACTCCCCGCAGAGACCCGGCACCGTTTCCAGCTTGGCGGAAGCCGAATATTTCGCGGGACATGGCGTCACGGATATCTGCTACGCCGCGGGCGTCGCTTTGGCCAAGCCAGCGCGGCCGGGACGTGCGTCTTTTTATGCTGCTGGACAGCACGGGGAATGCCCGCATGCTGGTCACCTTTCAGAAGCACGGCGTCCTCGCCGTGCGTGAGGGGCTGTGCCTGCCCGCGGGCCAAGTGCGCATCTGCCCGGCGCACGCCTGTGCCACCGCCGCCTTTGACGCTTACCATGCATGTCGGGGCCGGGAAGTCACGGCGCTCTGGTCCCGTTGCCGGGGCTGGCGATCCGTACCGCACACGGGCGCGGATCTTCGTCCCGCTTGCCTTGAAAATACGATCATGCCGGAATGAAAAACACATCCACTAAAGGAGATAACCCATGTCTGCCACTGTTTATTACGCGGATACGCACAGCCGCTCACACGAAGACAAGTAAGATAGTCAAGGTAGCCCGCCTTTGCGACGCCGTGGGCCTGAAAAAAATCGTCAAAAAGAATGAGCTCACGGCCATCAAGCTCCATTTCGGCGAATACGGCAATGACACCCACCTTAATCCCACTCTCGTGCGCCAAGTGGTGGACAAGGTTCTGGATGCCGAAGGCAAACCTTTCCTGACGGATACCACCACCCTGTATTCCGGCAGCCGTCACAATGCCGTGGATCACCTTCAGACAGCCTATCTGCACGGCTTCACGCCCTCTGTGGTGCGCGCGCCGGTTATTGTGGCCGACGGTCTGTATGGCGAAAACGATGTTCCCGTGCGCATCAAGGCCAAGCACTTCAAGGAAGTCCACATCGCCACGGAAATCCGCCGCGCGCCCGCCATGGTGGTGCTGTCGCACTTCAAGGGGCACGAGATGGCCGGTTTCGGCGGGGCCATCAAAAATCTGGCCATGGGCGGCGCCTCGGTGCGCGGCAAGAAGGATCAGCACGCTACCCATGTGCGGGTGGATGAAAAAATCTGCGTGGGCTGCGGCAAATGCGTCAAGGCCTGTCCGCAAAAGGCCCTGAGCCTGAGCAAGAAAAAAAGCCATGTGTATGTGGAGCGCTGTATCGGCTGTTTTGAATGCATCACGGTCTGTCCGGTCAAGGCCGTTAATATCGACTGGGGCACGGAAATGATCCCCTTCATCGAGCGTCTCACCGAATACGCCTACGGCGTGGTCAAAGGCCGTCAGAAACGGATCTGCTATATCAACTTCGTGTTTAACGTCACGCCGGACTGCGACTGCGTGGCCTGGAGCGACACTCCCTTGGTGCCTGACTTGGGCATCCTGGCTTCCACCGACCCCGTGGCCCTGGATCAGGCATGTTTCGACCTCGTGAACAAAGCCCCCGGCTTGGCCGCCGGGTTGGACGGCAGCGTGCCCGACAAATTCACGGCCCGCTGGCCCAATACTCGCGGCGACATCCAGTTGAGCTACGGTGAGGAGATCGGCTTGGGCAGCCGCAACTACAAGCTGGAAAAAATGAAAGGATTAACAATCTAGCGCAATCATGTTATACCCTCACCCGTGGAGGAAGCTATGGAAGCAAAACCCAATTGCCCCAGGCGCCATGCCGGCACGATATACCGGAGCGGAAAGGTTCCGGGAAGGCAAAGGTGCGGATTCCAATTTGCCCGAACCACTCCACGAGGCCGTCCGGCAAATGAAAAAGCTCTTGCTGTCACGCTTTATTGTCTCACGCAGGGAGGGATGCCCCCCCACCTAGTGACGGATTTGACATTTCTTCATATAACCTGCTGCGATGAGCGAATATCGTCGTGGAATTTGCGAACGGCATCAGGCGGAAATTTTTTGAGGTCATAGAGCACGAGAGCACATTCGCCTGCTTGTCTCAAGTCCACCGATCCACCGAATCCTGCACCAGGCAAATGTGCAACAGTTAAAGGGCAAGCCCTCTCATGCCATGCTCAACGAATTTTTGGAGTCAGATCCCCCTGCAAAGCCGTGGGCTTGAGATAGCGTGAACCGCTCAAGGCGGTTTGGAAACGCGTGAGCCGCCTAAAGGCGGCAACTCTAGACCAGGTTGGCTGGTCTATCCGTTTGCGGATAAGTCTGCTGGATACGCCTTTCAGGCTGTTGACCAAAGACGAAATGGCT
>APFI01000237.1 GCA_000403945.1 Desulfovibrio sp. Dsv1 | reverse complement strand
CTCAGGTTTTTTGCCTTGCAGGGCAATCATGTCAACGGGATGGAAAATTTTTGGAACCATGCCGGGATGCGCCCGCGCCGATGCAACGGAATCAGGCCGGATCGCTTCCACTGGTTCCTGAAGGAGTGTGAGTGGCGCCTCAATGGAGGCGACCACAGCCAACCGCTGACATGATTGATTTACTGGCTTAGGCGGGCTGGACGTTAACCCTGGCAGGACAGCCCCTAACCAAAAAGTATCGCTATGATTTTACCATCTGTCAATGCTACCTCCCCTATCTGCGGCCCAGTTAAAAAGCAAATGAGAGGCTGGATCAATGGAGATGCAGGCAGACGGGAAAAAATTCCGGTATAGGCGCGCAAGTAACGGCCGCCAGTCCCCAACAGGCTTGGCGGCCGTTACTTGCAAGCTGTCCGTCCGCTATTTTCCGAACAGAATTTCCTGATAGTTAGGCAAAGCCCACAGATTGTCGGCCACACGGGTTTCCAACAGGTCGGCGTAACGGCGCGTCTCCACCATCAGGGGCAGCACTTCCTCGCAGTAGCGCCGGGCGGCGTCCAAGCCTTCGCCCAGTTGCCCCACATCGGCCAGCACGTCCTCCAGACGGGCCGTGGCCGTCTGCAAGCCGCGCAAATGCGCCGTCACCTCGTCCAGGGTCATGGTTTTGTAATCCTTGCCGATGGACTGCATCTGGGCGGCGGTACCGGCCAGTTCGCCCTGGTAGCGCATGCCCGCCGGGAAGATGATGGTGCGGGCCATGCGGATGGCGAGGTTGGCCTCGGTGCGCACGGTCTTGCAGTACTGCTCCAGGTAGATGTCCTGCCGGGCCTTGAGCTCGGCCCGGTTGAGAATGCCCTGGCTTTCGTACAGTGCGATGACCTCTGGCCGGGTGAGTTCCGGCAGGGCCTCGGGCGTATTGCGCAGATCCGGCAGGCCGCGCCGCCGGGCCTCGTTGTGCCAGACCTCCGAGTAGCCGTCGCCGTTGAAGATCACGGCGCTGTGTTCCTCAATGACATGGCTGATGAAGGACTCCACGGCGGCGTTAAAGGCTTTGCCGTCCCTGATTTCCCGTTCCAGCCAGTCGGCGGCGAAGCCCAAGGAGTCGGCCATCATGGCGTTGAGCGCGGTGATGGAACCGGCGGCGGACTGGCTGGAGCCCACGGCGCGGAATTCAAAACGGTTGCCGGTAAAGGCCACTGGGCTGGTGCGGTTGCGGTCGCCGGGGTCCGTGGGCAGGGGCGGCAGGGTGTCCACCCCTAGGTTCAGGGCGCGGCCGCCTTTGCCGCTGGCCGCGTCCTCGGCGCGCCCGGCCCGGAAGGCTTCGAAAACCTCGGTGAGCTGGTCGCCCAGGAAAATGGACATGATGGCGGGCGGGGCCTCGTGCGCGCCCAGGCGGTGATCGTTGCTGGCGCTGGCCACAGTGGCCCGCAGCAGCCCGCCGAACTTGTGCACCGCGCGGATCATGGCCGCGCAGAAAACCAGAAACTTGGCATTGGCGTGCGGCGTCTCGCCGGGGTCAAAGAGCGTGCCCAGTTCCGCGTTGCCCAGGGAATAGTTGACGTGCTTGCCCGAGCCGTTGATGCCGCTGAAGGGCTTTTCGTGCAGGAGGCACTTAAGGCCGTAGCGTTTGGCCACATTGCGCAATGTGGACATGATGATGTGGTTGTGGTCCACAGCTAAGTTGCTGGGTTCGTAGAGCGGCGCGATCTCGTACTGGCTGGGCGCCGCCTCGTTGTGGCGGGTGCGCACGGGCACGCCCAGCTTGTAGAGTTCGCGCTCCACTTCCATCATGCAGGAGAGCACGCGCTGTGGAATGACCCCGAAATACTGGTCGCTGAATTCCTGCCCCTTGGCCGGGCGGGCACCGAACAGCGAGCGTCCGGCGATCTGCAGGTCGGGCCGGGCGAAATTGAAATTGTGGTCGATGAGAAAGTATTCCTGCTCCAGACCGGCATAGGAAATCACCGGCAGATCTGTATGGATGTTGAACAGGGCCAGCACCCGCTGGGCCTCGCGGTTCAGGGCTTGGCCGGAGCGCAGCAGCGGCGTTTTCTTGTCCAAGGCCACGCCCGTCCAAGACAGGAACATGGTGGGGATACACAAAAAAGTGCCGTTGGGGTTTTCCATGATATAGGCCGGACTGGTCACGTCCCAAGCCGTGTAGCCGCGCGCCTCGAAGGTGGAGCGCAGCCCCCCGGAGGGGAAGGAGGAAGCATCGGGCTCGCCTCGGATCAGCATGGAGCCGGAAAACTCGGCGATGACCCCGCCCGAGCCGTCGGGCATCAGAAAGCTATCGTGCTTTTCGGCGGTCTGGCCAGTGAGCGGATAAAAGACGTGGGTGAAATGGGTAGCCCCTTTTTCAATGGCCCAGTCCTTCATCACCGCAGCCACGGTATCGGCGATGGGCGGGTCCATGCGTTCGCCGAAGGCAATGGTCTTGTGCAGGGACTTGTAGACATCCGTGGGCAGACGCTCGCGCATGACTCGGTCATTGAAGACATTGCAGCCAAAAATGTCCGTGGGTCTAGTGCCCGCGAAATTGAACGAAGCCACGTCCGGCTTGTAGGTGGTAATGGCCTGGATGGCGCTGTGACGGGCGGTATTACTGCTCATGCATGCTCCTTCAATCCGCAGGATCGTCCGCATTCTCACGGACACCCCTGCGGCAAGGCGAAAAGGCTATTTTACCTCTACGATCTCGATCTCAAAGGTCAGTTTCTTACCGGCCAGCGGATGGTTCGCGTCCAGCGTAACTTCATCCGCGCCCACGTCGGTGATGGTCACATCCATCTGCCCCTGCTCGTTGGAGAGCTGCAAGGGCACGCCCACTTCCAAGGGGATATGCGAGGGCACTTGGGCGCGGGCCACAGTGAAGACCAGTTCCGGGTCGGCATCGCCGTAAGCCTGGTCCGGGGGAATGGTCACGGTGACGGTTTCACCGGCGTCATGCCCTTCCACCGCCGACTCGAAGCCGGGGATCAGCATGCCCTTGCCCAAGGTGAACTCCAGTGGGTCGCGCTCTCTGGAGGAGTCGAAAACCGTGCCGTCAGCCAGCGTTCCAGTGTAGTGCGCGCGTACCGTATCGCCTTTTTTAATGGGCATGAAAAGCTCCGTTAACGCCCGCGCGGCGGGTTTTTTTGTTGAATTGTGGTTGCGGCTTTGCCCGCTCCGACGCCGGGCCGGGGGGGGAAAGCCTGCCACATAAAAACAAAACACGGCGCGGACCTGATGTCAATGCGCCGTTGCCGGGTTCGGCACTTGCGCGGATGCGGCGCGCGATGTCATATTCAAACTGGAGAAGGCTCACGTACTGTGGATGTTAGGCCAAAGCCCGACACCGAAAAAATGAATGCTCTTTGCCTCGACCGCCAGCAGACGCCAATTTTCCGGCAAGCACCTCTTGTTCTTCCGGCATCAATTCAATATGTTTTAGGGTCATGCCTAGGGTGTGTTTGCAAACCTTATAATCAGGCCTGGTTCGTGTAGCCCCTGGA
>APFI01000236.1 GCA_000403945.1 Desulfovibrio sp. Dsv1 | reverse complement strand
GGGAACGCGCGGCGCGCGTTCCCGCCCCGATTTCAGTTTGCTGTGTTATGCCCTGTTGCGGAGGAGGCATAGCCTGTAAAGCTCTTCAGGTCGTGCTATGCCCGTTTCGCGGCGGCCAGCTTTGCCTCAAGTTCCTTGGTCCGCAGGGCCACCTGCTTTTTCAGTTCGTTCTGCCAGAGCCAGTTCAGGATCAGGCAGAGCATGATGGATTCCACCACAAAGAAGAATACCCACTGGAGATGCCGTTCCTGCCCGGCGGGGCGTTCCTGCTGGAGCCACTTGCGGGTCAGCATCTTCTGTTCCTCGGGCGTGATTCGGGACAGGGCCGTGGAAATGACGCTGAACAGCTCCGGCCAGTCCTTGCGCACGGCAATGGCGTGGCCGTAGGATGAGTCCGCCCTGCCGGCGGGCTGGATCTGCATGATGCCGCCGGTCTGGATTTTTTCCAGCAGGTTGAATTCATAGTCGATGACCGCGTCGGCCTCGCCGGTGATGACCCGCTGCAGGGCCTCCAGCGTGTTGGCCACCGGCACGGCGGTGATTTCGGGGTGGAATTCCTTGAGAAAGTCATGCCAGGAATAGTTGTTCACCACCGCCACTTTCTTGCCCTTGAGATCATCAATGCCGATTTTGTCCAGGCCGCTGCCGCGACGGGTCATAATGATGCCCGGCATGTTGATGTACGGGGCGGTGAACAGCATGTATTCACTGCGGCGGCCCGTCTTGGCCGCTGCCATGAAGACGTCGATGATCCGCTGCTGGGCCTGCGCTTCCGTACTGGCCCAGTCCGTCAGCCTGCGCACCCGGAAGTCAAGGCCGGTCAGTTTGCCCAGCAGACGCAGATAGTCTCCGCCCAAGCCGGTATAGCGGCCCCGCTCGTCAAACGTTTCCAGCGGGTAGAAGTTGGGGTCCACGCCCACGATGACCACGGGGTGGTCCGTGATCCAGGCCAGTTCCGCAGGGGGAATCTGGTCCAGCACGGATTTTTTTTGCTCTATCAACGCGTCCACCACGTCGGTTTTGTCGGCGAAGGCGTCGGGAAAGAACGCCTTGGCCCCCAAAACGACCTGAAGGGCGATGATGCACAGGCCCAGACAAAGTGTGAGCAGCAGACGCATATGGCTCTCCGCTTTTCTTCGGTTCGGCGCGATGCGCGAAAACACGGTTACGCCCTGAGGCGGTTGGCTACTGCTTGGTCGCGGTTTTCGGCGTGACCATGTCGATATACTTGGACGTCACGTAGGAACTGCCCTGGAGTTCCTTGAGATTCTGCTCCGTGATCAGACCCACGGAAGCGAAGAACTCGGCCAGTTCGCTCTGCCATTGCTGCACCTGGCTGTGGCCGGCGGATGTGCTGAACAGTTTTTTTTGGGCTTCCAGATTGAAGAATTCATAGGTGTCGAAGTTGAGATTGATCAGGTCCGTGCTGTAATCCTGTCCGGCCCAGTCAAGATAGAACTTCTGGAATTGCTTGACGACCTCTTCGCGCGGGGCGGTCTGGAGCCAGTCGACACCGCGCAGGTAGAGGGTCAGGAAGGAGGCGGCCACATCGGGGTACTGTGTGGCGTAGGCGGTGTTGGCCACCAGCACGATGGGCAGATGTTTGCCCATGTCCCTGGGCGTGCCCACGGTCTTCCATCCGCGCTTGTCGCCCACGAAGGTGAAAGGCGCCCAGAGCACCACGGCATCGCCGATGTTGTAGTCAAAGGCTGTCAGGGCCGGGGCCTGCTCCAGATTCTTGAGGACGATGTCCGATTCCTTCAGATCCAGAGCCTTCAGCCAAAGGTGCAGGGCATAATCGGCTGAGGTCACGCGGGTGCAGAGGATGGTCTTGTCGCGCACGCTTTCCGGGCTGCCGTACACATTGGGGTAGTTCTTGTTGTAACCCTTGGCCTTCAGAATGGGGCTGTCCGCGCGTACCATGACCGCATTGGCCATGGCCTCGTCGTTGCCCAGCCCGATGACGCTCATATTGTAGCGCAGCGCGCCCAGCATGGCCGGCACGGCCCCCAGCCCGCCGAAAACCCAGCTTCTGGCCGGAAAAGCGCGCAGGGCGTCGGCGCCGGAATCAAAGGCGTAAATCTGCAGGTCAATTCCGGCGGCTTTGTCCCAACCCTGCTGCTTGGCGTACCAGATGGGGAAGGCCTCCTGGCCGGGCAGCCAGGCTGTGGGCACCTTGACCAGATCGGCTGCGGCCGCGGGCAGCGCCGCGCCCAGACAGAACAGGGACATCAGGACAAAGCTCAGACATTTTTTCAGCCGCATAGACGTCTCCGTGATAATGGTAAAATGTTTTGCGGAAGTCGGTTATTCAGCGCTGGCGGACGGCGTCGGTTCCTCGTCGGCGTCCTTGAACAATACGGGATAATCACTCTTGCCGAACAGCAGGTAGCGCAGACGGGAGTGCGGGATATTCAGCAGTTCCTCCCGCCTGTTCAGATAGAACAGACCGCCCAGGCCCACCCAGATAAAGAGCATAATCCACGACGGCACGCTGATGGCTGCGGGCGAACTGGGAAAGACCAGCAGAATGAAACAGATAATGGAGGTGCCCGCGCCGATGAGGCAGACGGGCTTGCCCCAGCGCGCTTCAGGAATGTCCGGATTCTCGCTCAGATATTTGCAGGCGGTCAGGCTGGTGTACAGATAGGCCAGGGCCGTGCCGATGGCGGACATGTCCACGATCCAGATCAGGGCGGCCCGGCCGAACCAGGGTACGATGAGGCAGAGCGCCAGGGTGAAGACCACGCTCTTCCATGGCGTATTGTAGCTGGGATGCACGGCGGCAAAGAAATTGGGCAGGAATTTGCTGCGTCCCATGCTGAACAGCAGGCGGGTGGTGGCCATGAAGAAACCGTTCATGCCCGTCAGAATGCCCGCCAGAACCGGCACGGTCAAGGCCACGCCGCCCCAGCGCCCGAAAATCTGGTCCGCCACCCAGCCGGTGGCCCAGGCGTGGTTCTGGCTCAGCAGCTCCTTGTAGGGAATGAGCCCGGCCACGCACATTGTGACAAGAGCGTAAATGACGGCACCGCAGAGGATCGAAAGCAGCATCAGATCCCGCGCCTTGTGCGGGGAAAAGGTGAATTCCTCGGCGGTCTGGGGGATAGTGTCGAAACCCACGTACAGCCAGGGGGTCAGGGCCAGCACCATCAGCACACAGGCCAGGGGCGAACGGTCTTCCGCGAAAAGCGGCTCAAGGTTGCTTAAACTGGAACTGTCGGCCTGGATGGTTCCGAACGTCAGCACCAGCACGCCGATGGCCAGGGCGAAGGCCAGAAAGACCTGAATGGTGCTGGCGGCGCTCATGCCCCTGAAGTTCATCCAGCCGAAGAGCATCAACACCACGGAGACAAAGACCAGCTCTCCCGCGTTGATATCCCATCCGGCGATGGTGTAGAGGTAGCCCACATCGAAAACGCCGGGCAGAAGATAGCGCGTGAGGAGAATCATGGCCATGGCGTTGGCCGCGATGACGCAGATATAGCTGAGCACCAGCGCCCAGCCGCAGATAAAAGCCCCTTTGGTGCCAAATCCGGCGTAGGCGTAAGCGAAAGCGCCGCCGGCCACGGGATAGGGCTTGATCAGAAAACTGTAGCTCAGGGCCACAATACACTGGAACAGCGCGCCCACAAAGAAGGCGATGACCGTTCCCATGGGACCGGCATCGGGCAGGAAGCGTATCCCCGGCAGTACAAAACAGCCCCAGCCTACAATGGCGCCCAAGGCTAGGGCCAGCACCTCGACAGGGCGAAGCGTTTTTTCAAGTTCTTCACGCAGCTCGCCCGCATGACAGTGCTTGTCTGAATCTCCCATGCGCTTCCTCCAGCTCATTGTCTGTTTTTGGGGCCTGTTATGTTGCCGGTGCGGGGGACCGCAAAGTCCGGCGGCATATTCTGGCCGGAAATGCATTGCCGATGTCATGGCGCGCCGCTGGCGTGGATCCGGCAACGCCGTCTTGCCACCTGGAACTGCGCTCCATTGTTTGCAGGTTGTGCAAGGCTCTCTATTTTCGCAGCAGAGTAACATTGCGGCGCCGTGCGCTTCAATGTTTTACTGAATTGAAAAATTCGTTCAGGCAAATCCGCGCCGTTTTGCGGCGTGAGGACATTTCAACGCTGAAGCTCGCCGGGGTGGGCCCTCAGGATATTTTTTCTGTGCGGTTTGCCGCGTATGGCGGCCTCAGCGGGGTTGTCGGCAAGACTGTGGAGGTAGCCAGCCGCAATGGTGATTTGTCAAGCAATCTTTGTGCCAAATTGAACATGTCGAGGATGTCGTGCAATGGCGGCAGGTTATTTGGCCAAGCTGCTTTGTCGTGCAGCGGGGTTTATTCTAAAATCAAGTCTTTTATGACTCAAAAACTCGCGATTCTCCGTTTTTGTATGAGTTGATTTTGACTTGTGATGCGAAATAGGCTTGTCCTTTTCTGAAACGCCGTTCTTTTTGTTCCGGGACTTGGCAAATGATTCAGCGGGGCAGGGGCACGTCCGTCAAAAAGCCCGCAGCCATGGTTCTGGCGATCAGCGCGCCTGAACCGTCAAGAATCTGCACGTCATAGCTTTGCACATGCTGGCCGTCGCGCACCACGCGGGCTTCCGCCGTGAGCGGGCCGGTTTTGCCGGGGCGCAGAAATTCAATGGTGGTGCTCAGGCTGACCACGCCGGTTTCCCGGTCGGCATTGGCCGCCGCGCCGAAGGCCACGTCGGCCAGGGCAAAGATGGCTCCGCCGTGGGCCACGCCCATGCCGTTTTTATGGTTCTCGGTCAGGGGCATGCTCACCTTGGCGTAGCCCCGGCTGGCGCTTTCAATGCTCATTTGCAGGTGGCGCATCAGTTTATCGTGTTTGGCAACGTAATTTTCCATACCACTCTCCGCTGGTTCAAAAAAGGGGGCCGAAAGCTGCCGCTTCCGGCCCCGGATGGACAATGACGAATTCGCTTCGCGGCGTTTAGGCCGCCGCAGGCTCGTTTTCAAGAAAATTCGCCGGGCGGCATGACACGAAAATCAGTCGTTGCGCCGCTGTCTGTTTATCTAACCTGTTTCGCAGCCAGGGGAAAGGCCATTTCCGGGCAACCTTCGCCCCACTGACGGCGCGGCAAGGCTGCGGCCAGCTTTCTGATTTTCGGACCTGCCGATTTTGCGGCAGCCGCAGGGGGTGGAATGGGTCGGGGGCTCACTCCACCTGCTGAATGCCGTCCAACTTCCAGGTGCCGCCCGCTATGGGGCGCACAAAATGCCAGACTTCGCGCACCGAGGACGGAGCCTGCTGGTTCGGCCTCTCGCGCAGCAGCACGTCAAAGAAAACCTGGGCGCGCTGGTCGTCGCCGTCGTTTTCCACACCCAGCAACTGGGCGTTGACCAGCAGCACTTCCGTGGTGCTGGGCGTGGGCTCGGCCGCCAGTTGCGCGCGTACGGCGTCCAGCACGGCGGGTGTGGCAAACTGGGCGATATCGTTCAGATCGCGCTTGTCCCATGAATGCTGCAAACGGTTGTAGGCCATCTTGGCTCCGCGCAGAAATTCATCCACGTCAAAGCCCTGGGGCACGTCCACGCGCGGCGCGGCGTCAAAGCCCTGCGTCTGGTCCGCGCCGCCCCGGCCCGTGTCACGCAGCACGTCCCAGCCGGATGCCGCGCTGTCACGGCGCATGCCCTGGGATGCGCTGTCCTCGCGCAGGTCGCCGTGCAGACCGCCCATGGTCGCGCCCTGCGCTCCGGCCCCGGCGGGCGCGGGAGCCTGCCGGTTACGGAAGCGGGCGAAGAGCTTGAGCCCGAGGAAGACCAGCAGACCGATGAGAATGATGTCCATAAAGCCGCCGCCCGAGAAGCCGTTGCCCGCAAGCAGGGAACCGAGCAGGGTGCCGGCCAGCAGACCGCCGAACAGGCCGCCCATGCCGCCGAACATGCCGGGGCGCTGCGCGGCCTGACCGGCCTGCGCCTGGTTCATGGGCTGGCGTTGCGCGCCGGGCGTCTGCTGGCGCATGGTCTGCGCGGGTGCGGGCTGGTTCATGAAGGGCTTGCCGCCGAAGGAGCGGCCGCCGCCCATGCGCGCGGCGTCGGCCGATTCGGGCAGGGTAAGGACAAAGGCGGAAAAAAACAGAAATATTGCGGTCAGAATGGCACTTGCTTTCATGCAAAAACTCCCGTTGCGGGGGTGGGTTGAAGTGAGGCGCGGCTTCACGTCACTGCGCGCAGTATGTATACTATATGGATTTTTGGGGAAAAAGCAAGATCGCCGTCTTGGAACAAAATTCCGCTTTGCAGGGCATGCGGCCGGGCTACAAAATAATTTGGCCGGATCATGCGCCGTCCGGGTGAATGCCCGGCCTTTATGATGAACAGCGGATATGCCTGGCGGTTCCGCCGCGCCTGCAAGAAATTCGACCCGAAGAGAAAGATCAGCGGCGCGGATTTTCATGCCATTCTGGAGGGCGGCCGCCTGTCGCCCAGATCCTTTGGTTTTGAGCCCTGGCAGTTCCTGATTTTCAGACATGTTGTGGCCGTCATGGTCCGCACGCCCGCCAAACTGCGGCACGACTCCCCTGCATCCGGGAAACCATCATGCGCCAGACCCAGCATCTGACCGAGGATATTTCCGGCCCGCGCACGGGAAAGTGCCGGGAATTCCTGGACAAGGATTTTGCCCTGACAGGCAATGAACGGGCCGGTTTCGAGTGGGCCGCCAGCCAGCGCCATATCGCGCTTGGCAACATGATGGCCGCCGCGCTGCTGGACGTGGATTATTGCCCTACCGAAGGTTTCGGAAAGGCCGATCTGGAAGAGGTTCCGGCGCGCGAAAACCTGCTGGATGCCATGGCCTGCATGGCGGCTTTCGGCTACCGAATCAGAGAGCCTCGGCCCAAGACCCGGCGGCCGGAAGAAGCGGTCGTGCGTTGGGTGCCATGAGGCCGGTTTTGCGTTGATCCGTTTCAATCTGAACTGAGCCAAAGAGATCCGGGCGTCATGCCCGGTTCTCGCCGTTTCGGGGAGTAAACGCGCCTCAGCGTCTGCGGGCTTCGGCAGTCGCGCCGTCCACATAGAGCCAGAACAACGCGCCCAGTTCCAGGGGTTTGGGCTGACCGTCCTGTCCTTTGAGCGGATCACCGGCGGCAGTGGCCGCGCAGCACCACCAGCCCGGCTGATTGAGCACAAAGGCGAAGCGGCCTTCGCCGTCGGTGCGGGCCGCCAGTTCCTCATGCCAGTGCGTGAGCGCGTTCTGTTTGTCCGTGTTGACCCGGGCCATGCGCACCCGCGCATTGTCCAGAGGCTTGCCGTTGAACAGCGCGCGGCCGGAAAATAGGGCCGGGGCGGTCAGGCCGAAGGGACGGGTCAGGGGCTGGATTTCAAAGCGCTGTCCCACAGGCAGTTCCCATCCGCGTTCCACGCCGTACACGGGCAGGGTGGTTTTGACGTAATGCTGCGCAAAGCGGTCGCGGGCGGCATCCCACCAAGGGCGGGCCTCAATGATGAACTGGTAGAGGCCGGGCCGGCTCAGGGCCACATTGGCCCCCCAAGCCTTCTGATCCAGGTAGCGGATTTCCTCCACGTCGCCCAGCAGGTCGCGCCGTTCTGGCTGGAGCGCGCCGTCCTTGACTGGCGTGCTGTCGTCATAGCGCAGCACCGAGAAAAGCTGCGGCATGTCCATGGGCAGGCCTTCATGCCGGAAGGGGCGCATCATGCTGATCAGCACGTCCACTTCCTCGCTGATGGGCGGCGTCTGGAGCTCTCCTTCGCCTTTGACCGCGTCGGAGGATACCGGACCCGTGGCGTTCCGCCTGTCGGCTCCCGCAGGTTTGGCGGCGCCGGGAGTGGCCGGAATTTGTCCGTCGGCCTGCTGTTCGGCCTTGCCCGCGTTGTCCCGCGGCTTTGGGGGCTGGACTGCCTCAGGCGCGGCCTTGGCCGGGGACTGGACCGTGTTTTGTTCCGCGGTGTTTTTTTTATGCACTTCCTTGGCGTTGGTCGGGGCCTCAATGCCGGGCTGGTTGGGCACCAGCAAGGTCATCTGGGCTGAAGCGGGGCGTGCGGCCGCAAGGCAGCACAGAAATGCGATCAGGAACAGGCGCGACGGAAGGGGCAAAGATGGCATGCGGTGAACAGAGAAAAAGGCACGCGGCATGGGAGCTCCCAAAGGCGTTGCGAACCCGCGCCGCGCGAAGATGCGGGCGCGGGCGCGGCGTTCGCGGTCAGGAGCGCCGCGCCGTGCCCACCATAGCAAAAGGGTCGGACGTTGTCATGCCCGCAACGGGTTTCAACCGTGCCTCGGCGTCCGTGCGACGCAGAGCGCGCATACCTCCAGCGCTCCGGCCGCGCGCAGGGCCAGACATGCCGCCGCCAGGGTGCTCCCTGTGGTCATCACGTCGTCGATCAGCCAGAGGCGCAGGCCGCTGGCCTGAGGCGCGGCCTGAAAAGAGCCCAGCACATTACGGCGGCGCAGGGAGGCGGACAATCCGGCTTGGGGCGGGCCCGTTTTTGTGCGACGCAGCAGCTCCGGGCGCAGGGGCAGGCCCGCCAGACAATGCAGAGCCTTGGCCAATTCGTGGGCCTGATTGAAACCCCGGCGGCGCAGGTGGGCCGGGTGCTGCGGCACGGCCAGCAGCGCGTCGGGGCGCGGCAGACAGCGGGAGGCTTCCAGCAGGCAGGCTCCGAGCAACGGAGCCAGGGAGAGTTCCCCGTCGAATTTGAGCCGCAGCAAAACGTCGCGCACTGCGTCGCAATACAGGCCGTAGTAGGCCAGACTGCCCCAGGGCGGATCATCATTCAGGCATCGGCCGCAACGGCTGTCTCGGCCGGACCGGAACATTGCGACGGCTTGGCCCGAAGCGCGCGCTTCCGCCGTGGGCAGGCCGCAACGCGGGCAGCGCGGTCCACAGTATGGGGAGAACAATGCCCGGCATTCCGGGCAGAGCGGCGCGGCGGCCCCCGCAATGTCGTCCGCGGAAGCGCCGCGGGTATCTCCGGCGGGCAGAAAAGGGCGCAGGCAGTGCGCGCAACGCGTCTCATTCAGGCCCAGAATATGGCTCCAACGCCGCAGAAAGCCGGAGATCACCCCACGTGCCCGTCTTTCGCCAGGGCCGCAAACCTCTCACCCCAATGGCGTCCCCATGCGCGCAACGCGTCGCAGACCGCCGGGCGCGCCCACAGGTCTTCCGGCTTGTCCAGGCCGCGCAGCAGGCGTGTGCCCTGAATCCGGGCGTTTTGCGGGGCCAGAAAGTATTTGAGAGTCAGCAGGGCGCCGTTGAACAACTGACCGCCGCGCGGTCTTCCGGCGGCCAGAGCCGCCAGCACGGGCTTGGGCGAGAAGAGGGACTCGCCGTCCTTGGCGGCGTCGGCCCGCGACCGCGCGGCCCAGAAACGCTGCCCCCGGTCGATGAGGGCTTTGAAACGGGCGGGCAGCGCATAAAAATAGATGGGCGCGGCCAGCAGCACCAGAGGCGCAGCCTGAAGCAGAGAAAACAGTTCTTCGGCCTGATCGCCGCCCTTGCCCAGCACGCAGTTGTGCGGGGGGCGGGAACAGGCCCCGCAGCCGATGCAGGGCGTGATGGCGTAGCGGCGCAGGGGCTCAAGGCGCACCGCAGCCCCGGCCTCGGCCGCGCCTTCGGCGAAAAGGCGGGCTAGACTGTCGGAAACGCCGTCGGGCCGGGGACTGCACAAGAGCGCCAGAATCCGGTTCACGCTCCGAACTCGCCGCAGAAGGGATTGTTTCTGCGCTCGTCGCCGATGCTGGTGGCCGGGCCGTGGCCGGGATAGACCGCAGTGTCGTCCGGTAGCTTGAAAAGCACGTCCACGATGGAGTGTAGCAGCGTGGCCTGGTTGCCGCCGGGGAAGTCCGTGCGTCCCATGGAACGGTAAAAGAGCGCGTCGCCGGTGAAGACCAGCTTGCCCGCCGGGAAGTACAGGGACACCCCGCCCGGCGTGTGCCCCGGCGTCTCCAGCACCCGGCACTCCATGCCGCCGAAGTCGGCCTGGCCTGTGGGCATGGGCAGGCTGTCGAAAGGCGACACCGGCGGGAAGCCCCAGATGCCGCCCCTGCCGGATTCGGTTTCGGCCAGGCTGTCGTCGCCTGTGGGGGTGTAGACAGCGGCTTTTGTGGCTCCGGCCAGTTCAGCCACGCCGTAGAGATGGTCGAAGTGCCGGTGGGTGAGACAGATGGCGGCCAGAGTGAGCTTGTGTTCCGTCAGGTATTCAATCATGGGCGCGGGCTCGCCACCCACGTCCACAGCCACGGCCTGATCGGCGTTGTGGATAAGGTAGCTGTTGGTCTGCAAGGGGCCCAGAGGGAATGTGGCTACAGGCATGTGATGTCCTCTGCGGGATGATGTGAATATGTGCCCATATGTTATACCAGTGGGAGGGCACGGGCAAGGGCCGGGCGCGGCGACCCCGGGGTGGACGCATATAATTTCAGTCTTGCCGGCCTGTTATCATGTATGTTAATCGACTCCGAAGGAAAAAAGTATGAATGTGACCTTGTGCCTCAAGCTGCCGTTTTTGCGCGGGCCGCTGCCCCGGGGACTGGCCCCGGATTCCTTCCCCGCCCCGGCCTGGCCGGGAGCCCTGCGCCTCTGGCCGGGCTTGCCGGACGATCTTTGCGCTGTGGATGACGCGGCTGCCCCGGTCCACAGCCGCTATCGCCCGTCAAATTATCCCTTCAGCGAACGCGAGGCCGCGGTCTGTCTGGCGGATCTGCGTCAGATGGACGTGACGGCCCTTTCCGGCATGCCGCTGGGCGCCGCCGCGGCGGGCAACGCCCGCAACGCGCGGCAGCATGCCGAGTTGGCAGCGCTGAAAGATCTGGACAGGCTTGGCGGCGCCGCCTCCCCGGCGACGGAAGCCGCCTGCCGGGAGCGGCTGGAGCGCGAACAGGCCCAGAAGACCCTGCTCTGGCTTTGGCTTCAGGAAGAACGCCTGGCCGAACTGGCCGAGCTGGCCCGGCGCTATGCGGACAACGCCAACCGGCTGGCCGCCGCCTTGAGCGTGGAAGGGGATGAATACCCGTGCGGCCTGCCTTTTCTGGGCGCGTCCATCGCGCTGGACCCGTCCCTGGTTCCACCCTGGCGATTGGCGGCGGCCAATGCCGCGTATTTTCTGCCCGAGGACGCGGCGCTGGCGGCGGAAGGCCCCATGCGCGCGGACCTGCTGGAACGACTCGACTTCAGCCCCGCGCCGCGATACGCGAAATTGCTGGGCTGCACGGCGGAGCATGCCGACGAGATCGTGGAAGCCCGCGCCCCGCTCTGGCGGGCGCTGGGGCATTCGCGTCCGCCGGAGCGGGGCGCGGACGGCCCCCTGGCCGTGGAGCGCGTCTGGCTGACCTGGGGGCGCGCATGAGCGGAGCGCTTTTTCCCCGCGGCCTGAGCGGCGTGATTTTCGACTGCGACGGCGTGATGATCAATTCCCGCGCGGCCAATGACGAATTCTACAATCGCGTGCTGGCCTGTTTCGGCCTGCCACCCATGACGCCGGAGCAGGAGGCCTATTCCTTCATGGCCACGGCGGGTCAGGCCCTGCGCCACATCCTGCCCGAGTGTCTGCACGGCGAGATCGACCGCGTGACCAGGGACGAGATCAACTACCAGCGCGATATCCTGCCCCTGCTGCGCCTTATGCCCGGTTTCCGCGAATTCGCGGAAGAGCTGCACGCCAGGGGCGTGCGCATGGCCATCGCCACCAACCGCACGGAACAGGGCATGCAAAGGGTTCTGGACTTTTTCGCCTTGCCCCCCTATTTTAATCCCGTGCTCACGGCGAGCAACGTCGCGCCCAAGCCGTCGCCCGAGGGCGCGTTGCGCATCTGCGCGGACTGGGGCGCGCGGCCCCGGGATACGCTTTTTGTGGGCGACAGCCCGCATGACAGGGAGGCCGCCGAAGCGGCGGGGGCGACGTTCGCGGCTTTCAACGGCGGCGACCTGCAAGGCCGGATCGTCGCGCCGGATTTCGCCGCTCTGGGCCGGGCCCTGGCCCCGGTTCTGGCGGGCCGCCATTGATTCACGTCCAGTCTTAAAGGTTAGGTCGGAGACCGCATGATTGTGCTTGCCAATACTTTGAGCGCCATAGCCCTGGTGCTGGGTTCGCTGCTGAATATCTATTTCTGGATTGTAATCATCTCCGCCGTGCTGACCTGGGTGCGGCCCGATCCTTACAATCCCATTGTGCGGACCCTGCGACTCCTGACCGAGCCTGTCTTTTACCGGGTGCGCAAGTGGCTGCCCTTCACCTATACGAGCGGCCTGGATTTTTCGCCGGTGGTGGTGCTGCTGTCCATTGAGCTGATCAACCGCATCGTGATCGCCTCGCTGGCGCAGTATGCCATCGCCCTGCATTAGGGGCGCTTCCCGAAACGGTTATTTTGCCTTCCGGCTGCGCCGGATTTTTCCCTGCCGGGAGGGCGAAATCCTCAATGGGAAAACCGCCTCCGGGCCGGACCGCTTTGAAGTTTTTATTTTCAAGGCCGGGATGCACCCTGACGGGCTTTTTGCGCGGATCGCCCGCGCTTGAACATCTAACGCTGGAGATTTCTTATGGATCAGCATGAAATTGACCTGCTGGAAAAGTACGCGCCCACTGATCCGGAGCTGAAATCCCTTTGGGAAGATCACGTGCTCTATGAAAAGCAGGTGGAAAAGTTGGAAAGCAAAGCCTACCGCACGCCCACCGAAGAGCAGACACTGAAACAGCTGAAGAAGCAGAAGCTGGAAGGCAAAACCAAGCTGATGGACATCCTGGATCGTCTGAAAAAGCAAGACAAATAAAAGCGGTTGAGGAGCCGGTCTATGGAATGCACAGGTGCGCAGATTCTTCTTGAATCCCTGAAGCGTGAAGGCGTGGACGTGCTGTTCGGCTATCCGGGCGGCGCGGTGATCGATATTTATGACGAGCTGCCGCGACATCCCGAGATCCGTCATGTGCTGGTCCGCCATGAGCAGGGAGCTGTGCACGCGGCTGACGGCTATGCCCGCGCCTCCGGCAAGGCCGGGGCCTGCCTGGTGACCTCCGGGCCGGGCGCCACCAATACGGTGACGGGCATAGCCACAGCGTATTCCGACTCCATTCCGCTGGTTGTGGTCACGGGCCAGGTGCCCACCAGGCTCATCGGCAACGACGCCTTCCAGGAAGTGGACATTGTGGGTATCACCCGCCCCTGCACCAAGCACAACTTTCTGGTCAAGGACGTGAACAAGCTGGCTCTGACCATCCGTCAGGCCTTTTATCTGGCCCGCTCCGGCCGGCCCGGCCCGGTGCTGGTGGACCTGCCCAAGGACGTGATCCAGGCCAGGGCGGAATTCACCTGGCCCGAAGACATCTACATGCGCAGCTACAACCCCACCTACAGGCCCAATCTCAACCAGTTGCGGCGCACGGTGGAAGAGCTGGCCCAGGCCAAACGCCCGGTACTGCTGGCCGGCGGCGGTGTGATTATGGCCAATGCCGCCGAAGAGCTGGCCGCTCTGGCGCGCCGTCTGCACATTCCCGTGGCCTGCACGCTCATGGGGCTGGGGGGCTTTCCGGCCACGGACCCGCTTTCGCTGGGCATGGTGGGCATGCACGGCACCTATGCCGCCAATCTCGCCATCAACAACGCGGACCTGCTGATCTGCGTGGGCGCGCGCTTCGACGACCGCGTCACCGGCAAACTGACGGCCTTCGCGCCCAAGGCGCGCATCGTGCACATCGACATCGACCCCGCCTCCATCCGCAAGAACGTGGCGGTGGAAGTGCCGGTGGTGGGTGACTGCAGGCAGGCCCTGGCGGGTATCATGGAAATCTGCGAGGCCAAGCTGTCCGGCAAGGACTGGGCCGCGGAGCACGCCGAATGGGTCAGGGCCGTGGCCGAATGGAAGGAAAGCAAACCCCTCAGCTATCAGAAAAGCGGCAACATCAAACCCCAGCAGGTGGTGGAAGCCGTGCGCGAACTCACCCGTGGCGACGCCATCATCGCCACGGAAGTGGGTCAGCACCAGATGTGGGCGGCCCAGTTCTACAGCTTCACCAGGCCGCGCACCCTGCTGACCAGCGGCGGCCTGGGCACCATGGGCTACGGCTTTCCGGCGGCCATCGGCGCGCAGTTCGCCCTGCCGGACAAGATGGTCATCGCCGTGGCCGGCGACGCCTCACTGCAGATGAACATTCAGGAACTGGCCACGGCCGTGGCCTACAGTCTGCCGGTCAAGGTGGTCATCCTGAACAACCGCCATCTCGGCATGGTGCGCCAGTGGCAGGAGCTCTTCTACAACCACAATTACAGTTCCACCAATATGGAGGCCCAGCCCGACTTCGTGAAGCTGGCCGAGGCCTACGGGGCCGAAGGCTACCGCATTGAAAAGCCTGAGGATCTCCTGCCCGAGCTGGAAAAGGCCCTGGCCACGCCCAATCCCGCCTTCATCGACGTGGCGGTGGAGCGCGAGGAAAACGTCTACCCCATTGTGCCCGCCGGCGCGGCGCTGGACGAAATGCTGCTGGTGTAGGAGATGGCTATGCAACGACACGTGCTTTCCGTGCTGGTGGAAAACGAACCCGGCGTGCTTTCCCGCGTGGTGGGCCTGTTCAGCGGGCGCGGCTTCAATATCGATTCGCTCAATGTGGCCCCGACCCTTGAGGACGGTGTTTCGCACATGACCATCACCACCTATGGCGACAGCATGATTTTGGAGCAGATCATGAAGCATCTGCACAAAATTGTCTCGGTCATCAAGGTGACGGATTTTGCGGACACCCCCGCCGTGGAGCGGGAGATGATGTTCGTCAAGGTGCAGGCCGAAGGCCCCATGCGCGGTGAAATTCTGCGCACGGTGGAGATCTTTCGCTGCAAGGTCGTGGACGTCAGCTGCAATGAAATGACCATTGAGGCCACGGGCGACCACGGCAAGCTGGAGGCCATCATCAGCCTGCTGCAACGTTTTGGCATCAAGGAACTGGCGCGCACCGGCTCGGTGGCCATGCGCCGCGCCAGGAAGGCGGATTGACGCGCCGCCCGCAAAGGCGCATGCCAGGTTCGAAGCGGGAACGGAACGCGGCGGTCCGCGCCATTCCCCCTTTGCCGTATTTCCCCTCCGCATGTGCGGCCGGGGAGGCGTTTTGTTTTAACCGTGAGCGATTACAGAGGATGTTCAGATGAAAGTTTATTATGATCAGGATGCCGATCTCAATGTTTTGAAAGATAAAACCGTGGCCATCATCGGCTACGGCAGCCAGGGCCATGCCCATGCCCAGAACCTGCGGGATTCCGGCGTCAAGGTGGTCGTGGGGCAGCGCCCCGGCGGCGCCAACTGCGAGCTTGCCAAGGAACACGGCTTCACGCCCGTGTCCGCCGCCGAAGCCGCCAAGCAGGCCGATCTGATCATGATTCTGCTGCCCGACGAAGTGCAGGCGGCGGTCTATGAAAACGATATCAAGCCCCACCTGACCAGGGGCAAGGCCCTGCTGTTCGCCCACGGCTTCAACATCCATTTCAGCCAGATCCAGCCGCCCAAGGACGTGGACGTCTTCCTCATCGCGCCCAAGGGCCCCGGCCACCTGGTGCGCCGCACCTTTACCGAAGGCGGCGGCGTGCCCTGCCTGGTGGCCATTGAGCAGGACGCCACAGGCGAAGCCCTCAAGGTGGCTCTGGCCTATGCCAAGGGCATTGGCGGCACCCGCTCCGGCGTCATTGAAACCAGCTTCCGCGAAGAAACGGAAACCGACCTCTTCGGCGAACAGGCCGTGCTTTGCGGCGGCATCTCCGCCCTGATCAAGGCCGGTTTCGAAACCCTGGTGGAAGCCGGGTACCAGCCGGAAATGGCCTATTTTGAATGCATGCACGAAATGAAGCTGATCGTGGACCTGATGTACGAGGGCGGGCTCTCGCGCATGCGTTATTCCATCAGCAACACGGCGGAATATGGTGACTATGTCTCCGGTCCGCGCCTGATCAACGAGAACGTGAAAAGGGAAATGAAGGGCGTGCTCAGGGACATCCAGAGCGGCAAATTCGCCCGCGACTTCATTCTGGAAGCCCGCGCCAAGTATCCCATGTTCCTGACCACGCGTCGTAACGAATCCGAGCATCAGATCGAGCGTGTGGGCAAGAACCTGCGCGGCATGATGTCCTGGCTGAAGAAGGACAGGAAAGACTAATCCGGGGCATCATCCTGCTTTTTTCAGGGAGCGCTCCGGCGCTCCTTTTTGTTGTATGAAGACCCCCTCGCCATATGAAGAACCCCCGGGCATGGCCGGGGGTTCTTCTCGCAAGGCGGCCCCGTTTCCGGACCAGCGCTGTCTTTGTTAGACGTTTTTCATTTTATGAATCAGTTCCGTAAGCTCCTGCGCCTGGACGGTCAGATTGGACACGGCCTTGGCCGCCTGGGCCATGGCATCGGCGATCAGTTTGCCCATATCATTGCATTCGAGAATGGAGTGGTCGATCTCCTCGCTGGCGGCGGACTGCTCCTCGCTGGCTGTGGCGATGGCGTTGACCTGATCAGCCGTGACTTCAGCCGTGCCCACGATCTCTTTCAGGGCACGGCCGGATTCGTTGGCGAACTGTGTGGCTTCCTCAATCCTCGCCACGGCGTTGTCCACCGAAGCTGTGCTCCTGGCGGTGCTTTCCTGGATGGACTTGATGGCATTGCCCACATCGTGGGTGGAAGCCATGGTCTTTTCGGCCAGCTTGCGCACTTCGTCGGCCACCACGGCGAAGCCGCGCCCGGCCTCGCCCGCGCGGGCGGCCTCAATGGCCGCGTTCAGCGCCAGCAGGTTGGTCTGGTCCGCGATATCCGAAATGACGCCCATGATCTGGTCAATGGAGCGGGCGTGCTCGTTGAGCTGGGTCATGTCATCCTTGAGCTCCCGGGACATCTGATGATGGACATGCTCAATGCTGCGCACGGCCTTTTCCACAACCTGCGCGCCGGCTTCGGCCTTTTCCCTGGTTTCGCTGGAAGCTGAGGAAGCGGAAGAGGCATTGCGGGCCACTTCCTGCACGGTGGAGTTCATCTCGTTCATGGCCGTGGCGGCTTCGGAAAGGCGCTGGGAGGCCTCGGCGGAGTTCCGGTCGGACTGCTCGATCTGGGCTGAGAGTTCGGTGGATGCCGAGGAAAGCGCGCTGCCTAATTCTTCCAGTTTGTCAGTGGCCGCATGCATGGCCGAAGCTTTGGCCTGAGCGTCCCGGCTGGCGGCTTCAGCCCGTTCCATGGCCTCGTGGGCTTTTTGAGACTGCTCCTTGGCGTTTTTCGATTCCCGGTGGGCGTTTTCAATATTCTCTTTCAGGGTCAGGACCATCTGTATAATGGCCCCGTAGACGCCAACCTTCGGGCTGCCGTCGTCAACATTGTAATCGCCGTCCACAACCCGGTGGGTGATGCCATTCAGCTCTCCGGGGTCCTTGCCCAGCTGTTTATTGACAGAGAGGACAAGCAGCCAGCTCAGGACAATGGAGATGATAATTCCAGCCACTGTCAAAATGATAGCCATTAGAACCGCGTTGTCTCCAAAGGCGTCAGCGGCTTTCGTGGCCTGCTTGGCCTGCGCGAGGCTTATTTTGCCAGACCCTCATAGGCATCCCTTGTTTTATTGTACAGCGGGAGATATTCCGAATTGAACAGCGATAGCGCCTTTTCATGCTGTCCCTCTTTGATCAGGGGAAATAGCCTGTCCCTGAGCGCAGCCAATACGGGCGCTGTTTTGTCTATCTGCGCCAAATAATCCAATTCTTCGGAGGTGGAACTTTTTGACGATATTTCTTTAAACAGCGCAAGATTCTTGGCGACAACACTTGCGGATTCCGCAATGCGATTTTCGTAAAATCTGACCATTTCTTGGTCTTTCTCAGCAAGACTCCCGGAAACAGCGGCTCTTATCCTGTTCAGCTCGATGTTCAGCGTCATGACGGAAACAATGCTTGGGGTCCACATGTTATCAATGGAGTTGACTTCGCCGCTTATCTCCATAAGATTTACTATTGAGGTTCCGGCTAGAAGTATCAGTATCAATAAAATGCCGCCAAAAGACATGGTTAACCTGGTTCTGAGTTTCATGTTTTCTCCCGCTGGTTAATTTGCGCGCAAATTTTGCGTTATTGTAAAGTATATCCTTTGGAAACAACTTGTCACAGTTTTTTTAGACGGGGCTTCCATCGCCAGAATTGCCTTCCCTGTGTTTTGATATCATTCTATTCACTGCATATCGGCAGAGCCGTCTGAAACTTTAGGGAATCTCGCCGAGTAAGGGATATCCCCCCGCTTCTGGAGCCCGCCCGTTCACAAAATCGATCTTCATGTTACCGGGATCAATAACATATAGAAAAAATTGCTTTTTGTGCTGGTTATGATATAGAAAAAAATTATTCTGTTTTCACCGACACGGGGAACGGCTCAGCCGCCCCGGCGCTCATTGAAAACAGACGCGAAGAAGGCCCCACCGGGACGTGAGAGGATAGCTGCCTACACGGTTCGGGCAAGCCGGAGCAGACACGGCAGAAGCATCTGGACGGACGCCGTGAAAATGGCTATCTATGGGGTGAGGTCGGGATGAACGAGCAAGACAGGGAAACAATCAAACTGATTGCGGGGATTTGCGGCAACATCGCTGCCATCGCGGTCGGCATTGCTCTCTTTGAACGCAATCCGTCAGGAATGCTCGTCGCTGCCATTTTTGGCATCATGGCGATTTCAACCATAAGGAGCCTGCGATGACATACGTTCTGGCCGTTATCTTTGGAGTGGCACTGTTCGCTTACGGGCGCTATGTTGCCCGCAAGCACTCCTGACAGCCTGACAACAACTTTTCTGACCACAAGGCCCCCCGCAACGAGGGGCCTTTTTTTTTGCCGGAGGAGGGCAAGATGCTCAGGCAGGGTTTGCATCTATCGTCACGATATGGGGGAATTCCGCCGAACATTCATTCAGACCATCACCGCTGACGAAACTGGCCAGAATGATGATAGGGAGAAGTGTTTCCGTGCCGGCATCGGGAATGATTGCCGTACAGACTCTACCGTTTCTCTTCAGCAGAGCAAGAACGGCTATTTTTCCGGCAGCTCCCCGTCCCCGTTTACCGAGAGATTCTCAAGGGATTTTATCAGGGGACTCCCTCAGGTGGTCGGGCGATACCCCGGGGATGGTTTCATTTCACCAGCCAGCAGGATATGGCATGTTCGCCGCGCGTAACGGCGGGCGGCATCTCTTCCCGGCAGCAGGGCAGGGCTTGAAGACAGCGGGGCTGGAAGGGGCAGCCCGCCGGCATGTTCTGGAGGGAGGGCACACTGCCCGGAATCGCAGGCAGGCGCGTCAGCCACATGGAACGGCGGCTGGGCGCGGAATGCATCAGGCCTCTGGTATAGGGATGGCGGGGATCGGCGAAGAGGTCGCGCGCCGGGGCGTGTTCCACCAGATGCCCGGCGTACATGACGCCCACCACGTCCGCCACCTGGGCCACCACACTCAGATCGTGGGTGATGAGCAGCACGGCCATGCCGCGTTCCCGGCTCTGGTTCAGGATCAGGCGCAGGATCTGGCCCTGGATGGTGGCGTCCAGAGCGGTGGTGGGTTCGTCGGCCAAGAGCAGTTCGGGCCGGCAGGACAGGGCCATGGCGATCATCACGCGCTGGCGCATGCCGCCGGAAAGCTGGTGGGGGTAGTCGTCATAGCGGCTGCGCGGCGAGGGGATGCCCACATCCGCGAAGAGGCGCTCCGCTTCCCGGCGGGCCTCGGCGCGGCCCATGCCCAGATGCAGGCGCAGGGATTCGGCCACCTGCTCCCCCACGCGCAAGACTGGATTGAGCGAGGTCATGGGTTCCTGGAAGATCATGCCGACGCGGCGGCCCCGGACGCGGCGCAGCTCTTTTTCCGGCAGACTGAGCAGGTCTTCGCCGCTCAGTAGCGCCCGGCCGCCGAGCACGGCGTTTTCCGGCGTGAGGCGCAGAACGGCGCGGGCCGTGAGGCTTTTGCCGCAACCGGATTCGCCCACCAGGCAGGTAACGGCGGCCGGAGGCAAGTCAAGGCTGACCTTTTGCACGGCGGGCAACAGGCGGCCCGCAAAGGGGAAAAGCACGGAAAGGTTTTCCAGCCGGAGCAGGGGAGCGGCGTCAGTTTGAGAAGAGGGTGGCTGCATGTGCGGAGCTGTGCCTTTTCGATCCTTGGGATGTTGCTCGCCGGCAGGGCGGGCAAGCAGCGGTTCGGCGCGGGAGCGCTTGCCCGCGTGACCCGGGCCGCGCAGCCTGACGCCGTTGGCGGCAAAAAGGCAAGGTTCAGTGTTTGACCTGGGAATTGCGGAAGTTGATATACGCCTCCCGCATGGCGATATAAGGGTCCACGGCGGCGCTGTTCAGATCCTCATACATGGGCAGCACGTCGCCCAGCGCGTTGAAGCGCAGGGTCAGTTCCGAGCTGGTGGCCAGTTCCCAAGGGCAGACATGGAAAAAGGGGTCCGTAAAGCAGTCGCCCATCCGGCCCACGCTGTCGCGCGCGGAACTGGGGCCGATAAAGGGCCACACCACATAAAAACCGTGGCCGATGCCCCAGCGCCCGAGGGTCTGGCCGAAATCCTCGCCGGTGGGATCCACGGGCACGATGGTTTTCTTGCCCCTAGCCACGTCCGCGAAGCCGAGCGTGGTGGTGGTGTTGATGAAAAAGCGTCCGAACTCCACCCCGGCCTCCAGAAAGCGGAACTGGAGGATATTGTTCACGAAACGCATGGGAAAGAGCGTGTTGGAGAAGAAGTTCTTCAGGCCGCTGCGGAGCTGGTGGGGGGTCACGGAAACCCAGGTGTTATACGCGGCCCTGGCGATGTAGAGATAGAAAATGTCGTTGAAGTGGAACCAGAAGCGGTTCCAGGGTTCCAGCGGGTCGGCTATGCTGGCCGCCGGGGAAGTGTCGTAATCGTCCAGACTGTCGGGCTGCCGCAACTGGCCGTATGGGTGTACGGTAATGGCCCCGGGCGCCAGCTCCGGGCTGACGGCATAGACCGCGGAAGGCGCGCGGGGCGGGTCCGCCGGAGCGGCATGCGCGATGCCGGGCCGACCCCAGACCAGGAGGAGAAGAAGACAGAGGGCCGGGACGCCGGCGCGGAAGAGGGGCGGGTTACTTGGCATCTTGCTGACGTACTTCCTGGACTTTGACGCGCACACGCTCTATGAGCCGATCCGGACTTGCGCTGTTCAGAATGTCCTGAAACTGGGTACGGTAGTTCTTTACCAGACTGATGTTTTCGATTAGCACATCATAGACGCGCCAGCCGCCGTCCTTGGGCAGCATGCGGTAGGCCACGGGCACTTTTTTGCCGTCCTTCATGGTGATGACGGTGCGCACTTCCGTGCGGTCGCCCGCAGCCGAGGAAATTTCGCCGTTATAGGCCACCTGCTCGCCGTTGTAGCCGTCGATCCTGTTTACATAGGTGCTGATCAGCAGATCCGCGAAGGCGTCGCTGAACTGTTTCTGCTGCTGGGGCGTGAAGCCGCGCCAGCGCGGGCCCACCGTGCGGGAGGAAAATTCTCTGAAATCAAAAATATGCAGCACCTCGTCCTCGATCTGCTGGCGCAGGGGGCCGCGGGTGGCCGGATTGACGTAGTCGGGGTTCTTGATGCAGGCGAGAATGCGGTTGGTGGCGGTTTCCAGGGCCTGGCGGGCGGGCGAGGCGGGCGCCGGGACGGCATGCGCCGGCGCGGAAAGGACTGTCAGGCCCAGCGCCAGAGCGCAGAGCATGGCAAAAATGCGCGCGCGCGTGAAAACACGGGGCATGTTAAACACCTCCGAAAGCATATTTGCCGATCAGCGATTCCAGGTCCACCGGAGATTCCGTCTCCGTGATGACGCCGCCGGACGCGAGGTTTTTTTCCGAACCTCCCCGCGAGAGGCTGACATATTTGTCGCCGATCAGACCGCTGGTTTTAATGGAAGCAATGCTGTCGTCGGAAAGATGCAGGTCCTTGTCCAGGCGCAATCGCACCACGGCTTGGCTGTGCAGGGGATCGGGATCAAGGCTGACGGCCACCACCCGGCCCACGGGCACGCCCGCCAGCTCCACATCCGCGCCAATCCGAAGGCCCGATGCGGAATCGAAGCGGGCGGAAAGCTCAAAGCCCTGGTTGGGGAAAAATTCCATGCGGCCCAGTTTGATGGCCAGATAGGCCACACAGATCAGGCCCAGCAACACAAAGATGCCCACGGCGGTTTCACGGACGCTGTTCATGCGTTTTTCAGACTCCAGACTGCCATATGACAGGACATTACATTTTTCACTATACGTAGCCGGATGTAAAGTTTCAAGCCCGGCGGCCGCCGGGGCGCGTTCAGGACGCCAGCCACTTGTCCAGGGCCGCGCGCGTCACCGGGTCCGCCGGTTGATGCAGGGTCAGGCGCTGGTCCCCGGCCTCACGCCGGAGGAATTGCCGTAGATAGGGATCCGGGCTGGCCTCCAGCTCGGCCGGGTTGCCGGCGAACACCGCGCCGCCGTCGCGCAGCACCAGCACGTAGTCGGCAATGGCGCGCAGGCTCGCCAGATCATGGCTGACCACCACCAGGGTCATGTCGGCGTACTGCTGGTGCATGGAGCGCAGCAGTTCATCCATGCGGGCGGCGGTGATGGGATCCAGACCGGACGTGGGTTCGTCGCAGAGCAGAATGCGCGGCTCGGCGATGATGGCCCGGGCCAGGCCCGCGCGCTTGCGCATGCCGCCGGACAACTGGTTGGGGTAAAAATCGGCGAAATCCTCCAGCCCCACCATGCGCAACACGCGCAGGGCCGCCTTGCGGATCAGGGGCTTGGGCAGGCGCAGATGCTCGCTCAGGGGCAGGGTCACGTTTTGGGCCAGGGAGAGCGCGCCCAGCAGGGCGCCGTCCTGGAAAAGCACGCCCATCTGGCGGCGCACGCGGCGGAATTCAGCCTGGTTCAGGGCGAACAGATTCCGGCCACCGATGAACACGCCGCCGGACAGGGGCCGCGAAAGGCCGATGATGTGCCGGAGCAGTGTGGACTTGCCGCAGCCCGAGCCGCCCAGGATGACGGAAACCTTGCCTCCCGGCAGGACGGCGTTGATGTCGCGCAGCACCACGTGCTCGCCGTAACCCACGCTCAGGGCGCGAAATTCAATGTCCCAGGCCCGCACAGTTTTCCGCCTACAGTAAAAAGGAAGTCAGCACATAGTCCGCCGCCAGGATCAGCACGCAGGAAATGACCACCGCCGAGGTGGTGGCGTTGCCCACAGCCTCGGGGCCCACGCTGTCGCGGCGGCGGTGGGTGTAATAGCCCTGGTGGCAGCAGACCGTGGCGACCAGCAGACCGAAAACCACAGCCTTGATGAAGCCGCCGGTCACGTCGGTCATGGTCACGGAACTGGCGATGCGGTAAAAATAGGCTCCCTCGTTGATGCCCAGCATGAGCACGCCGGTGAGATAGCCGCCGATGATGCCGGTGACGTCGAAAATGGCCGTGAGCAGGGGAAAGGAGAGCAGAGCGGCCAGTATGCGCGGGCTGACCAAATAGCCCATGGAATTGATGTCCATGACGTCCAGGGCGTCGATCTGGTCCGTGATGCGCATGACCCCGACTTCGGCGGCTATGGACGAGCCCGCCCGTCCGGTGAGCATGATGGCCGTGAGCACCGGCCCCAGCTCGCGGATCAGGCTCAGGGACACGGCCGAGCCCAGCATGCCCACGGAACCGAACTGGACCAGGGTGTAATAGCCCTGCAAGCCCAGCACCATGCCGCAGAAAATGCCGATCAGCAGAATCACGGACAGGGATTTGTAGCCGATCACATAGATCTGTTGCAGGGTACGCGGAAAAACTTTGGCGCTGGCGAAGATCTGGCGCAGCCCCTCCAGCATGAACAATGTCATGCCGCCCACGGCATCGATGCCGCGCAGGCAGGGACGGCCCAGAATGCGCAATAAACCCGGTCCGGCGTTGCGTCCGTCCACAACCGGCCTCAGCGTCCGGTTTTCCGGGGCTTGCCGGAAACCGCTTTTTTGGATGCCAGAACGGGTTTTCCCAGCTTCATGCGTTGCAGCTCCTCGCGCAGGTTGGCGGCATCCAGTTCGGTGCCGCGCAGATTGACCAGCACCAGCAGCACCTTGCCGCTCTTCTGCTGGTTGGTGCGCAGGCCCTTGTCCTCCAGCCGGGCGCGCAGCTTGTCCGCGTCGGCCCTGTCCTTGAACGCGGCCACCTGGTAGGCGAAATCAAACAGGGCTTCGGCCTGTGGCGCTTTCTGCCGGGCTTTGGGCTGGGCCGCCGGGGCCGTTCCCGGCGCGGGCGTGCCCGCGGCGGTGTCGGAGCGGATGCCCCAGGCGGCCAGACCCGTTCCCTGCGGGCGGATGAAAGGATAGGTGGGCGTATTCGGTGGCGCGGCTTGCGGCGTCTGAGCGGATTGGGCGGCCTGAGTGGCTTGTGCGGACAGGGCCGCCGGAGCGGGGCCAACAGCCTGCTCCGCGTCGGGGGCGGTGCCCGCGATGGGCTGCTCCGGCTGCCCGGCGGGATTCCTCGCTGCCGGTCCGGCGGGAAGGTCGGCGGTGGCTCGCGGAGCCCGCTCCTCACGGGCCATGCCGGTCATTTGCTCCACGCGTTTTTCAGGATTCTGGCCGCGCCCGACCATGAAGCCCATGAAAAAGGCCCAGCCCACGGCGGCGACCAGCGCCACGCCCAGCGCGGCCACGGCCACGCCGGACAGGCTGACGGTGAAGCGGCGTGGTTTCTTGTCGGCGGCGGCCGCCGTTTTCTGAAGACTTTTCCGTAAAGGTTGGGGCATGGGCGTTACATGCTCTCCGGCGCGCTGACGCCCAGAACTTCCAAGCCGTTGCGCAGCACCTGGGCCACGGCGCGCAGCAGGGCCAGCCGGGCCAGGGTGCGCGCCGTGTCGCCGGCCAGCAGCACCTGATGTTTGGCGTAATAACTGTGCAGCAGGCCCGCCAGTTCGCTCAGGTAATGGCTCACGTGGTGGACGGCCAGGGCCTGGGCGGCGGCGGCCAGAGTGTCCTCAAAGGCGGCGACCTTGCGCAGCAGGGCCATGTCCTCGGACGTGTCCAGGCCCGCCAGCATCTCTTCGCTCACCGCATCCGGCAGGCTGACGCCACGCTCGGCCGCGCGGCGCAGCACGGCGCGGATGCGGGCGTGAGCGTACTGCACGTAGTAGACCGGATTGTCCAGGCTGCGCTGTTTGGCCAGCTCCAGGTCGAAATCCAGTGGGCTGTCGCTCTTGCGCGAGAGAAACATGAAACGCGCCGCGTCCACTCCCACTTCGCGCAGCACTCCGGCCAGGGTTTCAAAGGTGCCCGCGCGGGTGGACATGCTCACCGGCTTGCCGTCCCGCAGCAGATTGACCAGCTGGATCAGGACCACGTCGAAACTGTCGCGCGGCCGTTCCATGGCCGTAATGGCCGCGCGCATGCGCGGGACGTAGCCGTGGTGGTCCGCGCCCCAGATGTCGATGAGCCGGTCGTAGCCGCGCTCGAACTTGTCATGATGGTAGGCGATGTCCGTGGCGAAATAGGTCAGGCTGCCGTCGGATTTTTTCAGCACGCGGTCCTTGTCGTCGCCCAGCTGCTCCGTGGCGAACCAGAAGGCATTTTCTTTTCCATAGGTGTAGCCGGAGCGGCCAAGGGCGTTGAAAGCCGCGTCCACCCCGCCGCTTTCCACTAGGGTCTTTTCCGAAAACCAGCGCTGGTGCTCCACCCGGAACTCACTGAGGTCCGCCTTGATGCCGGTCAGAATTTCGTTCATGGCCCGCTGGCAGCAGCGTTCCTGTCCCTCGGTTTCGGGCAGGTCCGGCAGATGTGGGTCGGCGTCCAGCATCGCGCGCGCGATGTCGATGATGTACTCGCCCCGGTAGTAATCCTCGGGCCAGCTTACCGGTCGCCCGGCCAGCTCCAGCGCGCGCAGCCAGACCGAAAGGCCCAGCAGGCGCATCTGGCGGCCCGCGTCGTTGATATAATATTCCGTGTCCACCGCGTAACCGGCCTTGCGCAGCAGGCGGGCCAGGCTGTCGCCCACGGCCGCGCCCCGGCCGTGCCCCACATGCAGGGGGCCGGTGGGATTGGCCGAGACATATTCCAGCAGTACCTTGCGGCCCGCGCCCGCCCCGCTTGATCCGTAAGCTCCGGCGGCGGCCTCCACATCCAGCACCGTGCGCCGCCAGAATGCCTGGCTGAAGGTCACGTTGCAGAAGCCCGGCCCGGCGGCATCGGCCTTTTCCACATCCGGACAGCGTTCCAGCAGCCGGTCGGCGAATTTCCGGGCCAATTCGCGGGGATTGCATTTGGCTTCCTTGGCCAGCAGCATGGCCGCGTTGGTGGAGAGATCCCCATGTTTGGGATCGCGCGAAGGCTCAATGGCGGTTTTGGCCGGCCAGGCTAGGCCTTCTTCTTTCAGGATGGCCGCAAGGGCCGTGCGCAGTGTTTCGGTGGCGCGCATATGCTTTTCGTATCCTTGGGAATAGTGCGGAAAAATATTACAGGCTGAAAGCCCGGGCGCTTTCCAGATTGCTGATCACTTCCACGCGCGTGTCCGCATCCCCGGCGGCGATGCCGCTCAGGCAGGGGGCGACCATTTTGCCCAGCATTGCCTTGGGGCCCAGCTCCAGCCAGAACCGCACGCCGTCTGCGTACTGGTTGCGCACGGTTTCAATCCAGCGCACCGGCGAAATCATCTGTTGCAGCAGGCTTTCCCTGGCGCTCTCGCCGTCGTGAACCGCCTTGCCGTGCAGGTTGCAGTAGACCGGAAAACGCGGCTTCTGCCAGACAGCCCTGCGCAGCAGGGGGGCAAGCTCCCGGTTGGCCTTTTCCATCATGGGGCTGTGAAACGCGCCGCTGACCTTGAGTTCGATGCCGCGCCCCTTGCGTTCCTTGGCTTTTTGGCAGGCAAGGGCCACAGCGTTTTTCGCGCCGCTGACCACCAACTGGGCCGGAGTGTTGTAGTTGGCGGTGAGCAGCAATTCGCCGCTCTCGGCGGCGGCCTCGGCCACGATTTCCGCCACGCGGGCCTCGTCCAGCTTGAGCAGGGCGGCCATGCCCCCCTTGCTCTGGGGATCGGCCCCGGCCATCAGGCGGCCGCGCAGGGTCGTGATTTCCAGCACGCTTTTCGGCGCGAGCACCCCCGCTGCGGCTAGGGCGCTGAATTCACCCAGGCTGTGTCCGGCGGCTCCGCGCGGGTTGACGCGCCCGGCCATTTCCCGCCAGAGATTGCAGTTGACCACAGTCAGGGCCGGTTGCAGGGCGCGGGTGTCGTTCATGGCGGCTTTGTCGCCATCCCAGTAAATTTCGCGCAGGGGCAGGCCGCTGACGCGCTCGGCCAGCTTCCAGAGGTCCATGGCCTCCGGCGAAGCCTCGGCCAGATCGCGGCCCATGCCGGGCTCCTGCGAGCCTTGGCCGGGAAAAAGCAGAACAGGTCGGATCATTAGGTGCGGCATCTCCAAAAGGAAGGTGAACCTGGAGCGTTGACAGTGTTAACGCGATCAAAAGTCAGGAGCGGGTCGCGGCTTGCCGCGCCGGTAACCGACTGATTCTTATGCCTTCCCGCTTGGCGACTCTGTCGTCATGGGCGGCGCGAGGTCCCCTTCGCGGGTTTTGTATCAGGCTGTTGAATTGCCTTTTTTACGTTATCGGCGCGGGGCTTGCAAGTCCCGCTTGCGGGGGATATGACAGAAAACCCGGCGCATCCGCCGGGAAAATGTGGAGATAGCGAGCATGCGAGAGCAACGGACGGTGGACAGAAAGGATTTGGCCGCACTTGCTGCGGCCTCGGGCATTGACGTGCCCCCGACGGCTCTGGAGCCGCTGGCCGTCTATCTGGAAATGTTGTGCCAATGGAACGCAGCCATGAATCTGGCGGGGGCGCGCGCCTGGCGTGATATTTTGACCCGTCTGGCCGCCGACAGCTTCCATCTGGCATCCTTTCTGGAGGAACTGCCCCTGCCGGAGCAGCCCTTGACCTGGGATCTCGGTTCCGGCGCGGGCCTGCCGGGCATTCCCCTGCGCATGGTCTGGACCAGGGGCGGCTATTATATGGTGGAAGTGCGCGAAAAGCGCGCCCTTTTTCTGTCCAGCGCCCTGGCCCGTCTGCAGTTGCCCTCCACCCACGTTTTTCGCGGTTCGGTGGAGCATTTTTTTCGGGGCCAGTATTACCCGGCGGACTGCATCGTGAGCCGGGCCTTCATGCCTTGGCCCGATCTGCTTGGGCTGACCCTGCCCCGGCTGCGGCCCGAAGGCGTGCTGGTGATCCTGGCATTGACCCCCGCGCCCGAACGTCTGCCCGCGCCCTGGCGGCTGGCGGGCGCGCGCTCCTATGTGGCGGCCGGCAGCGGGCGCTGGTTCTGGGCTCTAAGTCCGTCGTCCGGCACGGACGTGGTTGCCGGCAAATCCGCACTGGACGGCCCTGCCGGGGAAGACGGGCCATGCCTGGGGTAAGTCCGGCGGCGGCGCCGCGTTATTGGCTGCGGGGTCTGTTCTGGGGGCTGCTGACGCTGGGGCTGGCCTTCGGCCTGCGCATGATGGAGTGGTCCTGCTGGCAGAATCCGGAATACCGTCTGGGCAGCGAATGGCTGCTGGCCACCCACGACGCCTACCATTGGGTGGCCGCCGCCGAGGGCTTCGGTCTGGATGCGGACCATCCCATGGCCGGGATGCTGCGGCTCATGGCCCAGGCCCTGCATACATATCCGGCGGCTGTGGCCTTCTGGTTCCCGGCCGTGCTGGCCAGCATGGTGGCGGTGATCGCCTTTGCCTGGGTCTGGGCTCTGGGCAGCATGGAGGCGGGCGTGGCCGCCGGGCTGATCACCTCTTTGGCGCCGGGTTTTCTGGCCCGCACCCTGCTGGGCTATTACGACACCGATCTGGTGACGCTTTTCTTTCCTCTGCTGATGACCCTGGCCCCGGCATGCTGGGCCATGCGCTACATGCTGCTGCCCCAAATGATCTTGCGGCGCCTGGCGCTGGGTTCCGGCCTGAAGGCGGCGCAACGCTTCTGGGGCGCGCGCGGCGCGGACGAGGGCCGTCTGGAGCGCCTGGGCAATCCTTTGCACTGGCCGTGGGTATTGCTGCTGGGCGCGTCGGGCGTCATTTCCTGGTGGACCCAGGAATGGCATTCGGTCTTTCCCTATCTGATCCGGTACAATGTGCTGCTGCTGGGCCTGATGGGTCTGGTCATGGCTCCGCGCGGGCGACGCAGCCTGTTGCTGCTGGGCGGACTGGCCTATGCCCTGCCCACATTGGGCGGCCCGGCGGGTTTCGGCTTCAGCCTGCTTCTGCCTCTGGCGGGCAGCCGGACGGGCCGCAAGCTGCGCCATATCCTCTGCCGCCCGCTGACGCTGGTCCCGCTCTGGCTGGTCGTGGCGTGGCTGTTGGTGCAGGGTGAAATCCTGACCACCCTGATCAACCACGCTAACGCCTATCTCAAGCACGGCGGTGACGTACGGAGCACGGGTGAGGGCGTCAGCCTGGTCTATCCTTCGGTGGCCCAATCCATCATTGAAGTGCAGGATCTGGGCTTCGCGGCGCTCTTCTCCTATTTTCATCCCTGGATGGAGGCGGCCATCGCGGGCCTGGCGGGTTTTGTCCTGGTGCTCTTCCGGCGGCCCGGCGCGTTCTTCCTGCTGCCTCTGGCGGCCCTGGCCCTGCTCAGTACCAAGCTGGGAGGCCGCATGGTTATGTTCGGTGCGCCGGTGGTGGCCGTGGGCCTGGCCCTGCCCCTGTACTGGCTGTTGCAACGCCTGTTCCGCGCGGACCTGCGCGGAGCCGTGGCCGGAGCGTCCGCTTCCTGCATTCTGCTGGCCCTGCTGGCGGTGCCTTTCGCGGACATGATCCAGGCCATCTCCCAGGGACCCATCATCAACCGTCGCCACGCCGAAGCCCTGACCCGCGCGCGCACCATGACCCCCGAGGACGCCAAACTCTGGCTCTGGTGGGACTGGGGCTACGCGGCCCATCACTTCGCGCGGCGCCCGACCATCGCGGACGGCGCGCAGCACGCCGGGCCCTCGCTCTATCTGCCGGCGGCGGTCTTCGCCACGGACAACGCGCGCTTTGCCCGGCAGCTGATCCGCCACACGGCCAAGATGGGCAATGATCCGGGCCATGTGTTTGAAGGTCTGGACGGTCAGGCGGCGCAGGCTCTCATGGACAAGCTGCGTTCGCCGGAAACCCCTCTGGTGGAAGCCAAGGGACGGCTTTTTGTGGTGGTCAGCTTTGAAATGCTGCGCCTGGGCTTCTGGATCAGCAATTTCGGCAACTGGAATTTCGTGACCCGCCAGGGCGGGGGCGGCGCGTTGTCCATTGTGCCACAGGCCCTGGCCTACCGCCTGGACACCGGCGAAGTGCGGCTGGAGGACAGCGCCAGCACCATTTACACCTCGTCAATCAGCGTGTTTGAGGAAACCGGTGTGACCCGCCGCAATTACGTTCAGGAATGGTTTGACGCCCACCCCAAGGCCACTGCCGAGGAGCAGAGGGAGTTTCTGGCCGGGCGGCGGAACGTGAATTTTCTCTTCAACCGGGTCACGGACGAAAAACTGGCTGTGGACGAGGGACTGTACAATTCTCTGATGATCCAGCTCCTGGTGGGCGATCCGCAGGACGCGCGCTTTTCGCCTTATTTCAAGCTGGTCTACGACAACGTCTTTGCCCGGATTTATGAAGTTCTGTAGAATTTTCTTTTCGTGGCGGGCGGCTGCTCCCGCAGCCGCCGGAACAATGTTACTTTGGGATTGCTCTAATGGTGGTAGGGGACCTTGCGCAATATGCACCCGGCCCGGTAGAGCTGTTCCAGCAGGAGCACACGGGCCATTTCGTGCGGCAAGGTCATGGCCGAAAGGCTGAGCAGGCGGAAGGCGCGGCCGCGCACGGCCTCGTCCAGGCCGTAAGCCCCGCCCACGATGAAGCAGGCACGGCCGCGCGCCTCGTGCCCCAGCTGCCGCAGCAGGTCCGCCAGTTGCGGCGAGGTCAGGCCCGCGCCGCGCTCGTCCAGCACCAGGGGCACGTCCTGCGGGTCTAGGGCGTCCAGAATGCGGCGGCCTTCCAGGACGTTGCGCTTGTCCGGGGGCAGGGCCGCGTCGCCGTCCCGCACTTCCGTGCATTCCAGACGCCGCCAGCGCATGATCCGCGCCAGATAGTGGGCGGCGGCGTCTTTCCAGAACGGCGTCTTCAGCCGGCCCACGCTGATCATCCGCAAAGGTTTGCCTGTCATGTCCGATTTCCCCTGCCGCGCGCTTGATTGCGCCGCCGCGGCCCGATGCCTGCGCTGTGGCGGCGTTGTGATTTTTCCCACCGAGACCTTTTACGGCCTAGGCTGTCTGGCCGCCGACGCAGCGGCCGTGGCCCGTGTCTATCAGCTCAAGCGGCGGCCCGTCCAGCGCCCTCTGCCCCTGCTGGCCGCCGACGCGGACCAGGCCGGGGCCGTGGTTTGGCTGGATGCCGCGCCGCCCGGACTGACCGCGCGTTTCTGGCCCGGTCCTTTGAGTTTGCTGCTTCCGGCCCGGCCCGGCCTGCCCGCCCCGTTGGTCAGATCCGGGGCCGGGGGGGGCGGATCGGGCGGCGGGCAAGGCGGCGCTGCGCGTGTCGCC
>APFI01000235.1 GCA_000403945.1 Desulfovibrio sp. Dsv1 | reverse complement strand
GTTTGCCTTCAAGCATGCTGGGGGCTCCAGTTTGGCTTTGCACTAACTGAGGGGGCTTTACACTATGCCATTCTGCAGATGGAGGACTACGCCCTGCTCATGGGCACGGCGCTGGTGCTGGTGATGCTCGGCGCGCTGATGACGGTTTCGCGCAATCTGACCTTTGGGCGGTCCGTTCTCTGAAGGAAAGGACGAACCGCGCTCTGGTGATATGGGAACGGCGGTTCAGGCCTTAAGCCGGATTCATGGGCAGGCTGAAGAGATAGCGCCGCAGCAAATCCAATGCATGGCCAGCGGCCCGGTTGCGGGTCCAGTCCCGGCCAAGATAGCGGCCCTGCGGGCGCATGACGCGCAGCCAGACGCCGTCCGCAGCGCTGAGGGCAATGTAGACCAGCCCCACAGGTTTTCCGGGCGTGCCGCCGTCCGGCCCGGCAATGCCCGTGATGCCCAAGCCGAAGTCGCCGCTGTAGCGCGTGCGCGCATTTTTGGCCATGCAGCGGGCCACCTCCGGGCTCACGGATCCGTGTGCGCGCAGCATATCCTCGGGCACACCCAGCAAACGCATTTTGGCTTCATTGGCATAGGTCACCAGGCCCGTGCCGAAAACCGCCGAGGCGCCGGGCTGGTCCGTAATCCGCTTGGCCAGCAGGCCGCCGGTGCAGGATTCCGCCGTGACCAAGACCTGCCTGCGGCGGATCAGCTCCGGCAGAACCACGCTTTCCAGACTGGAAACGTTCACGCCGTAGACCACGTCGCCCAGACGCTCGCGCACGGCCTTCACCAGAGGGGCGGCCAAGGCTTCGGCAGCGGCGGCGTCAGCGGCCTTGGCCGTGACCCGCACGAACATTTCGCCCTCGGTGGCGTAGGTGGCGGTCGTGGGGTTGGCGCCGACGGTTAGGTCCTTGATGCGCAGCTCTGCCGCGCCTTCGCCGATGCCGAAGGTGCGCACCATGAAGGAGGCGATGGCCCCGTGGGCATGGTGCTGCAAAAAGGGCATTACGTACTCCCGCAGCATGGGCAGCAGTTCCGGGGGCGGGCCGGGCAGCAGGATCACGAACTTGCCGTCCCCGATGGGCACGGCGCAGCCCGGCGCGGTACCCACGGCATTGGGGAAGGCTACGGACCCGCGCGGCAGAAAAGCCTGCTTGCGCTGATTGGCGCTTATGGGACGGTTGCCAAAATATTCCCTGAGCTGTTCCAGACTGGCCGCGTGTTCCTCCAGCGGAGCGCCGGTCACGCGGGCCACTGTTTCCTTGGTCAGATCGTCGTCCGTGGGGCCCAGACCGCCGGTGGTGATGACCAGGTCGCTGCGCGTCAGGGCTTCGCGCATGGCGTCTTCCAGACGTCCCGCATTGTCGCCCACCACATGGGCGCGCAGCAGGTCCACGCCCAACGCCGAAAGTTCGCGCGCCACATGGGTCGCGTCGGTATTGATGGTATGGCCGAGCAAAAGCTCGGTGCCCACGGAGATGATTTCCGCCTTCATATGGCCTCGCTTGCTGTTGTCCGATGTTTGCCGGACCTCCGCCCAGCGGCGACCGGTTTACGCTTCAGGCCTACGGGCCGCAACGCCCGCAGGCCTGAAGCGTTTTTTCTTGGCAGCGCGTAGCGTTCCGAGCCAGAACAATAAATATTGATTTACCTATGGGCGCATAATTTTACAAGGGAAATCAGCCAAGAGAGGAAAAAGAAAAGGGGCTGTCCTGGCTAGGGTATGTTTGCAAACCATCTGATCCAAATCATTGAGGCTGCCAGGTAAACGAAAGAAA
>APFI01000234.1 GCA_000403945.1 Desulfovibrio sp. Dsv1 | reverse complement strand
CCGGCGCTTCACCCGCTGGCGCGATAATGGCGTGCGGGAGCGACCGCCTGAAATTCCGATTGACGACCGGCCCCCACATGGTTGATGATCGACGTCGGTCATTGCGGGGTTCACCCACAGCGGCGGGCGCGAGAGGAGACAATCGGGACATGGGCCACGCAAAGGGGGCTCAACACGAAAATCACATCTGACCGCGGATGCGCATGGCATGCCGGTCAGGGCTCTTGTCACACGGGGCGCGACAGCGGATTGCTCTCGGGCAATCGCTCCGATTGACGGATTTGCGGCGGAAAGACTTTTGGCGGACAGGGGCCGCACACGGACGGGATTCTCGCCCGGGCTGAAAACAGGGTATGGAAGCGATCATTCCCCCGAAGAAAAGCCGCAGGGAGCGGCGCGATTGCGACAGGGAGCCTTGCGGGCCCGATACCCGATGGAGAACGTGTTCATCATTTGAAGCGCTGGCGCGACGTTGCGACCCGATACGCGAAACATGCGGCGTCATTCCTGGCCGCTATCCGGATTGGATGCATCTTTTTGCGGCCTTCAATCCCGTGACTACACTATCCAGAGAACCGCCGGTGCAGCCGTCCTCTGGCACGGTGCGTTCTTCCGCCCAGAGCGCTTACAGATCCGTCTGGATATAGCCGCCTGCGGCGGCGATCAGAAGCGCACCGCCCGGCAGTTGGGTCCGAACTACACCACCTTCAGATGCTTGCCGGGAGCTGGCCGCAACAATCCGGCAGGCGCGTGGCGAACGGCCCCGCACGGTTGTCAGCCAAAGCCCGCCAGCAGGAGTTCACACCCCGTTTCCAATGGCGCGGTCATGCCTTGACTCCCTTTCTTTTTCCTGCCACCGTACATTTTTGAAAGGCTGGGAAACGAAAATTCCGAGGTTGTCGTCATACCGACTTACAGATAGCCACAACCATGTTCCCGGCAGCAATGACGCGGCCGGAAACGTTCCCGAAACAACAAGGGGGCGTTACGCGCGGCCTTTTTCTTTTCTGATCTCGAACGCCATGCAGCCACTGCCGAGGGAACGGTTTTCCCAGTATGTACACCAGTGTCGCCCTGTTGAGCCCCCCCTATGCCTGTCTGACCTACGCGTTGCCACCGGAATTTCCGTCGGAATTCTGGCGGCCCGGCCTGCGTCTGGCCGTACCGTTGGGCAGGGGAGAGCAGGGTACGTTGCGGGCGGCGGTGCTTCTGGCTGTCAGCCCCGCGTCGGGCCTCCCGGACAACGTGGCATGCAAGGCCATCTGCTGGCCACTGGAGGACGCCCCCCTGCTGCCGCCGGACCTGCTGGCTCTGGCTCAGGATCTGGCCCTTCGCCAAGGCATGGAGCCGGGGCATATTCTGGGTCATGTGCTGCCCCAAGGACTGCGCAGCACGCGTGTGCGTCTGCACCGGATGGAAGGAGGGCGCGCGGATGCGCTGAGCCTGCGCCAGATCAGGGAAGCGGACGCCGGAGAGCGGCTGGACTTGGCTCGGGCGCTTTGCACGGGCGCAGCCCGCATGCTGGCCCCCGGCACGGACGCGGCCAGTGAAGAATTCTGCCTGTTGCGCGTCGACCCGCCTTGGCCGGTGCGCCCCTCGGCCATCCGTCAGATTGAAGTTCTGGAATACCTGCACGAGCACGGGGCCGTGAGCCGTCGCCGCTTGCTGCAAAGCTTGGGACAGGCTGCGGCTCCCGCCCTGCAGAGTCTGCTCAAGGCCGGGCATCTGGCACTGACGCGCGAGGATGCCGGGGAAGAGACGAAGCAGGCCCTGCTGCCGCCCCCTTCCGCGTCCTTCAGTCTCAATGCGGATCAGAGCGCGGCCCTGACTGGCCTGCGAGCGGCGCTGGACGAGGGTGCGGCGGCTTCCCGCCTGCTCTACGGCGTCACGGGCAGCGGCAAGACGGCCGTGTATCTGGAACTGGCCAAGGACTGTCTGGAGCGGGGCAAAAGTCTGCTGCTACTGGCTCCGGAAGTGGCCCTGGCCCACAATCTGCGCCGCGACGCGGCCTGCGCCCTGCCGGACGCGCCGCTCTTTTTTTATCACGGCTACCAGTCTCCGGCCCGGCGCGAAGCCACGTTCCGTGCGCTGGCCGTCCGGCGAGAGCCTTGTCTGGTGGTGGGCACACGTTCGGCTCTTTTCCTGCCCGTGCCAAAGCTGGGCTGTGTGGTGCTGGACGAGGAACACGACGGTTCCTTCAAGCAGGACGAGAGCCCCTCCTACCAAGCCAAGGAAGTGGCCTGGTTCCGCATGGTCCAGACGCGCGGGCTGCTGCTGCTGGGATCGGCCACGCCGGACATCAAGACTTTTTACGCGGCGGAAAACGGCCGGCTGCCCCTGCTGCGCCTGCCGAGCCGGGTGGGCGGCAGACCTTTGCCGCCGGTGGAACTGGTGGACATCAGCATGCTGTCCCCGACGACCTCTTCCGTGGAGGGCGGCCTGCTGGCACCACAGAGCGAAGCGGCCCTGCGTGAGACCCTGGACAGGGGCGAGCAGGCCGTGGTGCTGCTCAATCGGCGCGGCTACGCGCCGTTGATATACTGTCTGGATTGCAGCAGCATCCTGCGTTGCCCGCAATGCGAAATCGGTCTTACCTATCACAAGGAACGGGAAAAACTGGTTTGCCACTACTGCGGCTATACCCGGCCCTTTCCCTCACCCTGCCCGCAGTGCAAGGGCATGAATTTTCTGCCGCTGGGCGAGGGCACCGAGTGCTTGGGCGAGCGCCTGAGCGTGCTGGCCGGACGGCCCGTGCTGCGCCTAGACCGCGACAGCGCCAGCCGCCCGGGCCGTATGGAGGAAATTCTGGCGGCTTTCGCCCGGCAGGAATCACCAATTCTGGTGGGCACCCAAATGCTTTCCAAGGGCCATCATTTCCCGCAAGTGACCCTGGCCGTGGTGGCAGACGGCGATTTGGGTCTGAATCTGCCCGATTACCGCGCGGCCGAGCGCACCTTTCAGCTGTTGCTCCAATCCGCCGGACGAGCCGGACGGGGCGAAAAACCGGGCCGGGTACTGATCCAAACCCGTGACGTCAGCCATTACTGCTGGCAGTACGTGCAAGCAGGCGATTATGAGGGTTTTTACATGGCGGAACTGGCGCGCCGCCGCTTGCGGCAGTATCCGCCATTTGTGCGTCTGGCCCTGATCCGAATGTCCTTCGGAGTGGAAGAAAAGGACGGACCAGCGGCCCTGAATGAACTGACCGCCGCGCTGCATCTGCGCGCGCGCGAACTCGACGTTCGCATGCTGGGGCCCGCGCCCGCGCCCCTGGCTCTGCTGCGCGGGCGGCGGCGTTTCCATTGTCTGCTCAAAGCCGGGGACTGGCAGGTACTGCGCCGGCTTTATTTCTTTGCTAAAAGCCGGAAAGCCGCCGCGCCGCTGCGACTTTTCCTTGACCTTGATCCTGTTAATATGCTGTGATAGTTGCCATATTTTTTGAGGGGCGGGCACCGTCACTTGCTCCGCGGCGTTGCGCCATGTGGAAAGCGCCAAGCCCGAGCCGGCGTTCTCCGGAAGGGGAGCGCGCGGCGTTGGCTTGGTCTATGCCCTACTGAAGGAGAAATGGAGGGTCTGCGCATTTCCTGGTAGTGTCCAGAATTTTTCGCATTTTTGGCAGCGGCCGGCCGGTGAAGCCTGGCGCCCGTTGGCCGCGGACGACTATCACAGCCAGATCGGCTCGGCCAATCTGGACGCACGCAGCCTGCGCCTGAACTTCGAACTGAATATGGACGCTTTTGATCCAGCTTTCCATACCAAAGCTGCCCCCGTGAGCATGCAGAAAGCCGACAATGCCTGATTTTCCCCGGTCACGCCAAATTCTGCCAGGCCTTGCCCTGCGGCGAAGGCTCCCGCTCTCTTCTGTGAAGCATCACAATTTATGGGCAGGCCCTTCGGGGAGATATCTTTCTGTAAAAAAGTTGTGCAAAAAATCAAGGCAAATATTGACTTTGAATTTCAAAGTCAATAATATTTGGCCGTCAGTAATTATTCGGTAAATGATTCACAAGCTACTATTTTTAACTACTAAGTAGTTTCCTTAATTTATTTGCAATTAGAAAAAGCCATGTTTGTGGAAAAATTTAATTTTTAGACAATTATTAAATATAAATAACCAGTTGTCTTCATACTAGATTATGTCTAGACGAATTTTAAGATATAATAAAGAGCACCGCATACGGAAGCTGCTCTCGTGAAAAACGCGCAACGCCGACACCACATAACCGATGAAACATGGGTGCCGCTTGATCCTCTTCTTCCAGAACAGAGCGGGCAATGGGGATGCGTGGCAAGAGATAATCGCCTGCTTGTCAATGCGGCTTTTGGATATTGCGCACGGGGTGCCGTGGCGTTGCCTCCCGAATACGGAAGATGAGGTGCCGTACACCAGCGGTTTATCCGTTGGCGCGATAAGCGGATATGGGAAAACTTCTTGAAGCCCTGCTTGACGAGCCTGATTTTGAATGGCTGATGATTGACGACAGTCATTGCAAAGTCCACTCCCGCGCGGATGTAACCAAAGGCGGCAACCAAGGGATGGGGCGTACAGAGGAGCTCAACAGCAAAATGCACTTGGCCGTAGATGTACGCATGTATGACCTGCCGGTCAAAGTTCTTATACAGTTCTTCACCTTGAGCGCTGACGGGGCATGGCGGCAACACGATACGCCAAAACGGTTTCATTCGCCGCTGCCGTGCAGGTTCGCCGTGTCGCCCTTTGGCTGAAAATTTTGACATGACTCGCGTAGACACTATCTAGGAATTTTTCTCATTTTTATTACTTTTAACCCCTTGGTGCAGACACGCTGAGTATCCCATGCAGAATATGCTAAATAATAACGTATTGTCTGCACTGTCTTTTGTTTTAGTGCTTCATGCTCTTGTTTGGACATCGGCCTGCTTCCTTTTTACAGGCAGCACAGCTCTGCCCATTCCGCAAAAAGAGATGGGAATAACCGTTGATTTTGCTGTTGTGCCTGAAGACGAGCCAGTATCAGGACCATCTGAACCAGCGGCAGCGGCTCCAGAACCAGAGCCCGAACCGATTGTTGACTCTGAGCCAGAGCCGGTAATCAAGGCAGCTCAGCCAGCGCCCAAACCGCAACCCAA
>APFI01000233.1 GCA_000403945.1 Desulfovibrio sp. Dsv1 | reverse complement strand
CAGGCATGTGGCGCAGGCACTGCCGCCGGCGGCAGCCCCAGCCGCCGGCGGCAGTGCGCCGCCGACTGTAAATGCCACCCCCTCCCCTGTCGTGCAAAAAGGCGCGGAGAGCGGCAATGCCGTGGTTCTGCAACGGGTCAAGCCGTCCTATCCCGCCCTGTCTCTCCGCAAAGGAGAAGAAGGCCGTGTGGTTCTCAGTGTCCTTGTCAAGGCAGACGGTACGGCGGGGAATGTCAACATCAAGCGAACCAGCGGATTCCCCAGACTGGACACGGCCGCGGAAAATGCCGTGCGCCGGTGGCGTTTTGAACCATACAGGATCGGCGGCCTGGCGACTGATCATGAATACAGTGTTGTAGTTGAATTTTCATTGTTAGACCGTTGAGAAGCAGGAGTGATAAGGATGGATCAGCAGTTTAGCCTCATGCATATCTGGTCGCATGGAGATATTGTTACACATACAGTAGCAATAGTACTTATGATCATGTCCATTGCCTCATGGACAGCAATCACTCTCGGAGTGCGCCGCCAACTAAAGTTCAAACGGCAGCGCAACATTGTAGGCATATTCTGGAGAAAATCATCACTTGAAGAAGGAATCGCACACATCGAGGACGATTCTTCGCCGTGGAAAATGCTGGCCATTGAAGGGCAGTATGCCTCGCAAGGATTTAATGTTTGCGCCCAGGAGTCGCATACGCCCAACGCAAGAGCTGACTGGATTGTGCGAGGCATGGCCAATGTAATCGACAAAATCGCGTTTTATCAAAGCTACGGCCTTGTGCTTCTGTCGTCCATTGGCGCAACGGCTCCTTTTGTAGGCCTTTTCGGTACGGTATGGGGCATCTACCACACCCTCATCGCCCTCAGTGGCGGCGGGCAGATGACAATCGACCAGGTTGCCGGACCCATCGGCGAAGCACTCGTCATGACTGCGTTTGGTCTGGTGGTCGCCATTCCGGCAGTGCTCGGCAACAACGCCATTGCCAACAGTAACCGCCGGAATTTGCAGCAGCTCGGCATGTTTGCCCAGGATCTCCAGGCCTTTCTTGTAACTGGACAGCGCCCTCTTTCTGCCCTGCAAAAGTAACAAGGAGAATTGTTGTGACCAGCGGAGGAAAATACCTGGCTAACAGTTTCGGCGATGAGGTGATGAGCGACATCAACGTGACCCCGCTTGTGGACATCATGCTTGTGTTGCTGATTGTGTTCATCATTACCGCGCCGGTTATACACCAGGCCTTTCGACTGAATCTGCCCAAGGAGCATGCCCAAAAGCAGGAACTCCAGCAGGATGATGTAACCATTGAAATTTCAGGCGCTGGCGCGCTGAGTTTGAATGGCAAACCCCTGCCTGAAGAGGCTCTGCTGGCGGCACTTCAGTCTATCGGACAGCAAAAGGGCAATGACACAAAGATTCATCTTCATGCAGATCAGACAACTCAATATACAAATATTGCGCGCGTGCTCGCTCTAGCTCAACAGGCAGGAATGACAAGAATTGCCTTTGTTACCTCGCCTCCACAGAAAGCCCAATAAGCTGGAGTTAATCACAACCCCAGCCGGATATCATAATGTAACACACAATAGCAGAGGAGAATGGGGTAATGACAAGTAGATCAATGGTTGTTTCTGCAATCGGGCTATTCACGATGCTGTTGCAGGTTTTTTCCATGCCAGCGATTGCGGATGAAGGCGCAGAATCAAAGGCAGAAGACAAGACTGCTCTTGATGTGGTTCATGTTACCGCCCAAAAGCGGTCAGAAGCGGAAAACGCAGTGCCCATCAGTCTTGAAGTGGTGTCACCCGTCGACCTGAAGGCATCACACATGACAAGGCTCGAGGATGTTGTGGCATCAACACCCAACGCCATGTTTTCAATGGGCATGACGGGGGGATCGTTATCGCCATATATCAACATACGTGGTGTTGGCTCTACTGAAATAGAAACAGACCCCTCTGTAGGCGTGTTCATAGATGGCGTTCCGCTTACGCTTACGCACGGCTATCTGAACAATCTGCTTGACGTTGAGCAGGTCGAAATAATGCGCGGTCCTCAGGGCACACTCTTTGGGCGCAACACTCTTGGCGGCGCGGTCAACGTAACCTCCAAAAAGGCCGACCCCAGCAAAACCGAAGGATACATCACCATCGGTGCCGGCAATTACGAGCATTACCGCACGGAAGTCATGGCCAACGTGCCCTTGTGGGATGGAAAGGCTGCTGTACGCGCGGCTTTTGGGTATAACCAGGCCGGTCACGTTTGGGAAAATGACGAGGACGGCAACCTTGGCAAGCAGAACAACTACCAGGGGCGTCTGAGCTGGTTCATGATGCTCGGCGAAAAAACCAGTGTTGACTTCAGTGCCGATCTCCAAAAGCAGTATCGCAATGACTCTGCCAGAATGAGCAAGTTTGATTATGACGATGGAAACCGCACCTTCAACTGGGACGGCCCATCGGGCGGCGATATTGCTTCCGGCGGCGCCAAGCTTGAAATCAACCACGATTTTGACAGCGGCTACAAGCTCACATCGCTCACCGGCTACCGCAGCATGTCCATGGACTTCAATCAGGCCTATGGCCCAAAAGGCTATTTTGATAAGTGGAACGCGTATCACAATTCAATGCTGGGTTTCTCCAACTTCCAGTTCAAAAAGACCGGCAAGTTTAACGAAAGTTTTGGACAGATATCGCAGGAACTGCGCCTTGCCTCGCCGGAGAATGATGCATTCAAATATGTTGCGGGCCTGTATACTGATTTTAACCGTGCCGACCGTCTGAACAGCCAAATAAATGCATGGGATCAGGGCTCGCCCTTTCTCCCCAGCACATTGGCCAGCGACCACGGCAGCATTAATCTGCGCGGCCAGCAAAATGCATGGTCTGTTGCCGCCTTTGCCAATGCCTCCTACGACTTTAACCCGCATTGGCAGGTTTTTGGCGGCGTACGCGTGGGTTATGACAAAAAGGAATATGAATTCAAGGCATCGTCTAACCTTGGCGATGCATACCTTAAGGAATACTGGGAAAGCCCAGGCAATACCGTTGTAAAAAATTATGACGGCGAGTGGGAGAAACTGTACTGGATGCCGCGTGGTGGCATCAAATACAGCTTCGACGAATTCAACAACATCTATTTCAGCGTAAGCACAGGCTACAAGGCTGGCGGCTTTAATACCTCTCTTTTCTACAATGAGCCTGCCTTCAAATACGACGAAGAAACTACCGTAAACTACGAACTGGGTATGAAAAATACCTTCTACGATGGCCGCATCACCCTGAATACAGCGCTTTTCTACATAGACTGGAGAGATCAGCAGGTATTGGCGTATGACTCCGCCAAAAACATGGCCCCCATCATCAATGCTCCCCAGAGCCGTTCTTACGGATTTGAAGTGGACCTTGCCGGGAAATTCGACAACGGTATTCGCGCCAGCATTGGCGTGGGCTATGCGGATGCGACCTATGTGGACTTCGAAAATGCTCCGGCAACAGCAGGCGGGCGTGTTATCAACGCCAGCGGCAACCAGCAGCAGTACCACTCCAAATTTACTGGCCGAAGCACCATTGGCTATGAGCACGAACTGCCTTGGGACAAACTTGTAGCAGGCATTGATCTGACATTCCGCTATCGTTCAAACTACTACTATGACATTGAAAATCGGCTTGAACAGGCCGGATACGGCACGTTTGACCTGAACATCGGTGTCAAAAACGACACTTACGAAGTGAACCTCTGGGGCAAAAACCTGCTGAATCAGGCAGCCACGGCCTCACAGTTCTATGTCAATGCCATGAACCCGTCATACGACCAGAACACTCTGGTTACGCTTATTGATCCCATGATGTTTGGTGTTGATTTCACCCTGAAATTCTAGCTGAAACCTCACTGGAATGTGCTTTCCCGGTACCGCGGGCACACGATCTACCGGGAAAGCACATTCCTTGACGGAGAATCAAATGAAGTGCGCGGTCGTTGCCTCAGCGGTGTTGGTGAGTCTGCTTGCCGGCTGCTACGGACGCTCAGATGCAGAAGTTCAGGGGTATGTCGAAGGCGATTTTGTCAGGGTTTCCCTTCCGGCAAGCGGCATTGTTGAAACAGTTACAGTTTCGCGCGGCAGCCATGTGAAAAAAGGAGAAGTTCTCTTTACTCTCGACAGCAACAGGGAAAAAGCCGCACTGGACAAGGCCCGGTTCGAGCTTGAAGCCGCAAGGGCCGAAGTCTCCAATCTGCTTTCGGCAGTGCGAAATGACGAAATAGAAGCATTGCAGTCTGGCATTGCAGAACTCAAGGCTCAGCTTGCCTACACCGCGGCATCATATCGCCGAAAATTGACTCTCAGCCGTAGTGGTGCGGCATCAATGGATGAAGTGGAACGCTTGCGCTCAGAAGAATCGGCCACACGAGCAAAAATCCGCGCCAGCGAAAGCCGTCTGCACCTTGCCCAACTGAGCATCGGACGCGAAGGCGAAATTGAAGCCGCGCAAAAAATGCTGCAATTCCGCCAAGCAGCCGTGCGCGAGGCAGAGGCCAATCTGGCTCTCCGACATGCCGTTGCGCCTGATGATGCGCTGGTCAGCAATATTATTTACCGACCGGGCGAAACCGTCACCAACGGTCAGGCGGTGCTGGAACTGTTGCCACCGCAGAATGTCAAGGCGCGCTTTTTTCTTTCGCCAAAGCAGGTGGGATGGGTGACCGCCAATCCTGAAATACTGTTGCGGTGCGAGAACTGCGGTGAAGGCATCGCCGCCAAGGTAGTCTATGTTGCCCCTGAAGCCTCCTATCGTCCCCCAATTCTATATTCCCGCAACCAGTCAGAAAAACTTGTTTTTATGGCAGAAGCCGTACCACATGCATCAACGGAACTGCTGCACCCGGGACTACCGCTAACGGTCGTGTTTTCCAAATGAGCAATGCCATTGAAGTACGGGGGCTCACCAAAAAATTCGGCGATGTCGCCGTGGTGAAGTCCTTAACCCTTGATGTGCCTGAAGGGCAGATTGTGGGTTTTCTTGGCCCCAACGGGTCTGGCAAGACAACAACGCTCAGGATGATGTGCGGCCTCCTGACGCCGGATGCTGGCAGCGGATCCTGCATTGGCTACGACATTCTCACGCAGGCAGACCAGATCAAGTTGCAGGTGGGCTATATGCCCCAAAAATTTTCTCTTTATGAAGACATGACCCTTGCAGAAAACCTGGCCTTCACCGCACGCATATATGGCCTTGCCGATGTGCGCGGCGAGACCGCCGCAGTGCTGCGCAAACTGGGGCTGTGGAAACAGCGCAATAAACTGGCTGGATCACTTTCCGGCGGCTGGAAGCAGCGACTGGCACTGGCCAGCTGCGTGATGCACAAGCCAAGGCTACTGCTGCTGGATGAACCCACAGCGGGCGTTGACCCTTCTGCCCGCCGCGAGTTCTGGGAAGAAATCCACATGCTGGCAGCCGAGGGCATTACAGTGCTGGTTTCTACCCACTACATGGATGAGGCGGAACGCTGCCACAGCATAGCATATATCTCCCATGGAGAAATGCTTGCCTGCGGCACAAGCCGGGAACTGATCGATCTTTTCCCCCTCGCCATGTACTCCGCCAGCCTGAAACCAGGGCTTACGCCTTCCACGCTGACCCGCATCGCAAAAAGTATTGAGGCGCAGCCGAATGTTGATGTGGTCATTCCATTCGGCAATGATCTGCACGTGGGCGGCTCGGACGCCAACCTGCTGGATGAGGCCATAAGCCCCTGGCGTAACGACCCGGCCCTGATCTGGTCTGAAACTCAGGCTTCGCTTGAGGACATATTTATTCTGCTTATGAACCGAACTCTGAAACAACCCAAAAATTCTACGGACGCCTGATGTTCAAAGGATTTTCCTATAGCCGGTTTCTCGCGCTGTTCATCAAGGAACTGATCCAGATGAAGCGGGACAGGGCAACTTTTTCCATGCTGCTGAGCGTTCCGTTGCTGGAGCTTCTGCTTTTCGGCTACGCCATCAATGCAGACCCCAAACACCTGCCCACCATGATAGTGGACGGGGATCAGTCGGTCATGAGTCGTTCTTTTGTTGCTGCGCTGGAGGTATCCGACTACTTTGCAATCACCAACCGTCACGTAGCCGATGAAGAGGCCAGAAAAGCGCTGGCTGATGGAACTACCCAGTTTGTCATCAACATCCCGGTTGATTTTTCCCGGGCTGTGGCGCGCGGCGAGCGCCCTCAGATACTGGTGGAGGCTGACGCCACAGACCCTTCTGCAACATCCGCAGCCATCGCGGCGCTTTCGGGCCTTGCGCCCAAGGCTCTGGATGCGGATCTGACAGGCCCGCTCGCACAGTTGAAGCAGGGGCAAACTCCCTACTCGCTGCTGGTGCACCGCCGCTATAATGAGGAAAATGAATCGGCGTTCAGCGTGGTACCAGGCTTACTGGGCGTAATACTCACTTCCACCATGATCATGATGACCTCAATGGCCATGACCAGAGAACGGGAGCGTGGAACCCTGGAAAGTCTGCTTGTGGCGCCGATCAGGCCCATGGAAATAATGCTTGGGAAGATTTCTCCTTACATTCTTATAGGATTTGGACAAATTGTTGTCATTCTGGCTGGAGCAAGAGTTCTCTTCCATGTTCCGATGATGGGTTCAATGACTCTGCTGTTTCTGGTGTGCGTGATCTTCATCTGCACCAATCTGGCTCTCGGATTTGTTTTTTCTACAATAGCCAGAACGCAGATGCAGGCCTATCAGGCATCCTCTAGTTTTCTGCTGCCTTCCATAATTTTGTCCGGATTCATGTTCCCATACAGGGGAATGCCGGAGTGGGCGCAATGGCTGGGCGAAATTTTCCCCATTACGCATTTTTTGCGCATTGTGCGCGGGATTCTCCTCAAAGGAAACTCTCTTCAGGACATTACAGTGGATCTGGGAGCCCTTGTCGTGCTGTTGTTTGGCATTTGCATTCTTTCTATCCGCTGTAACCGGCGCACGCTGGATTAACTTACAGGCAGGACTATGCTTTACGTTCTTGCAAAAAAACCGTTCTCGGTATGGTCACTTATCGGCAGCCTGTACACCACGCAATTTCTCGGCATGTGCTTCTTTTCCGTGGCTCTTGTTGCCATTCTTCGTGAACAGGGAGCCTCGCTGGAGCGGATCAGTTCTGTCTATGTTCTGGGGATGGTCGGCGCTTTCAAGTTTTTGTGGGCCCCACTGGTGGATAAAATCCGGTTTACGCCCCAAATCGGCCACTTCCGAGGCTGGCTGCTACTGATGCAGTCAGTACTGGTCATTGTTCTGATTATAATTTCCGGTCTGGATGTAACAACCGATTTTGGCTCCATTTATCTGCTCTGCATTGTTATGGCTGTGTGCGGCGCAACGCAGGATATCGCAACGGATGGGCTGGTCTGCTCTCTTCTTTCGGAAGATGAACGCGGCATTGGCAATAGCATACAGACCGCAGGCGGGATGTTTGGCTTCATGATCGGCGCGGGGCTTGTGCTGATGGCCTTTCCCCGTCTTGGCTGGCAGCAGGCAGTCTTGCTGCTGGCGGCTGGCACGGCTGTTTCGCTGGTGCAACTGCTGTTCTTTATTGAACCTGAATTTAAAATTCAAAACCGTAAAGGCTGGCAAGCCGTAACACGGCTGGTCAGCTTCTGGAAACAACCGGGCACGTTCTGTTGGCTGGGCATGCTTCTCTTTTTTCCAATGGGAATAACTGTCGCCTACAGCCTTTTGACGCCTGTTCTTGTGGACAGCCAGTGGTCGCTGGAACGCATCGGCCTGATTGTGAACATCTTTGGCCCGATCATGGGTATTGTTTCCAGCCTGTTTGCTGGATGGATGATTTCACGCTTTGGACGCAGCAAAACCATGAACTACTGCATAATCATGCAGGTGGTAAGTGTTGTGGCGATACTGTTCATTGTACAGGGGCATGTATCCATCATGGCTGTCAGCACTGCGGTTGTGATCCATTTTCTTGGAAATGTGCCTTCAATCACCATGCTGAGCACACTGATGATGGATCGCGCATCCAGGGAAAGTCCCGCCACGGACTACACCGTGCAGTTCAGCGTCTATCAGTTTTTTGCAATGGGATCTGGCGGTATTGGAATGAGCATGGCTGGCCGGATAGGCTATGCAAGCACCATTTGCGTAGCTATTGGTCTCGCCATTTTTGCCGGCATTGTTGCCAGATTGTACGTGACAAAAGGTCTTTCATACAGATAATCCCCTTCTTCATGCACACTTAACAACTAATTCAGATTTCAACTATACTACTAATCCCCATTCGCCACAGTGCGACGGGCCGCTCAGCGCCAGAACAGCCTTATCAAGGGATAATAATGGCAGAGCAGCTCGTTGGGCATGCAAAGAGGTACGGATATGCTTCATGCGCGTGACTTGGGCTGGCCGCAGAACATTATCAACAATTACCGTGCAGAAGGGTATTGGAGGGATGAAACCTTCAATACACTTCTGTCTGATCTCGCCAACCGCTACGGAGAACGTACCGCCGTTATTGATGGAAACCTTCGCCTTTCCTTTGCCGACCTGAAACAGGTGGCGGAAAGGGCGGCAGCCGGTTTTGCGGCGCTTGGCCTCAAGGCTGGCGACCATGTTGTGGTACAGATGCCCAACTGCTGGCAGTTTCTGGCTGTTTTGTTCGGCTTGTCGCGCCTGGGCGTGGCCCCGGTCATGGCTCTGCCCGCACACCGCATGTCTGAAATTTCCGCCTTTACCGGCGCTGCTGAGGCAAAAGCCTACATTTGCGCAGACACTGCAGCCGGGTTCGATTATCGCCAGATGGCGCGCGAACTACAGGCTCTGCACCCGGGTCTGAATCACGTCATCGTGAAGGGAGAAGCCGGGGAATTCACGTCCTTTGACAACCTGCTGTCGCTGGCAACCGATATTCCGCCAGATCCCGTCACGCCCGACGCACTGCTCTGCTTTCTTCTTTCCGGCGGCACAACCAGCATTCCCAAGCTGATACCGCGCATTCACTGCGAGTATTTGTGCTCGGCCCGTTACAGCGTTGCTGCCAACGGTTTTGACGAAACAACAATTTATCTGGTCACACTGCCGATGGCGCATAACTATCCGCTTGCGGCACCGGGGATACTGGGAACCCTCCTCTGCGGCGGCATCATCGTGGTAGCCGAAACGCCTGAGCCCAATACGTGCTTTGAGCTTATCGACGCCCACCATGTCACCGATACCGCGCTGGTTCCGCCAGCGGCCATACTCTGGTGCGACATGGCAGAACTGCTGGAACGGCAAAAAACTTTCCCCGGCCTGAAGAGTATTCAGCTCGCAGGCTCACGGGTGGGCAAATACTTGGCCCAGCGCACCATGCAAATTTTTGGGTGCAGGGTTCAAAATGTTTTTGGCATGTCAGAAGGCCTGATCAGCATGACACGGCTAACCATGGATATGGAGAAGGTCTGCAACACGCAGGGGTTCCCCATATGCCCGGCTGACAGGTTCCGCATTGTGGACGCATCCGGCAGTGAAGTTGCCGATGGCATTGTGGGCGGCCTGCAAATCCGCGGCCCGTATACCATACACTCCTATTACAAGCGGCCTGAAGCCAATGCCGAATCTTTTACCGAAGACGGTTTTTTCCGTACCGGAGATCTTGCGCAGCGCAGACCTGACGGCTGCATGGTGATTGAAGGGCGCGAAAAAGACCAGATCCACCGTGGCGGCGAAAAAATCACCCCCGAAGAGGTGGAAAATGTTCTTGTTACCTTCAAGGGAGTACGGGACGCAGTGCTGATTGGCGTGCCGGACAAGGCGTTGGGAGAACGCGTCTGCGCGTTTGTTTTTGTTCACGAGCAGCCCGACGAAAGCAAACTCGATGATCGCGTCCTTCGGAATTTTCTCCTGCATAAGGGGCTGGCTACCTTCAAGATTCCTGATCAGTTCAAGTTTGTTGCCTCCATCCCCAGCACGGCTGTGGGTAAAAACAACCGCAAGGAATTGAGGGCGCGTCTGCTTGAACAGTACTATCGTGACCTTGAGAATGCTGAAAGGGAAAGCCATGTCTGCTGATGCCCCCATCACCTCGCGCGAGGGCCTGCGACTGTGGGCTGCCCGCGCTCTGCAATGCGCCCCGGAGCAGATTGACGAAAAAGAGTCACTGATAGCGCTGGGCATGAACTCGCTTGCCATGATGCGCCTTCCCGCTCAGCTTAAAAAGGCAGGTGTGCACGTCAGGTTTGCCGACCTGTTTCAAAACCCTACCCTGGCAAACTGGGCAAGCCTGATAGATGCGGGGAGGAGCAAGGGGCAGGAGCAGGTGGAAACACCCGCTGCTGCACGGCAGCCTTTCGCCCTGACAGACATGCAACGGGCCTACTGGCTGGGGCGGGAGCCGCTGTTTCCCCTGGGGGGGATTGCCGCTCACGGATATCTGGAAATCGCTCTTCCAGAAGCAGGTTTTGACTTGCTGAAACTGGAAGATGCGCTCAACCAGACAATAGCCGCACATCCCATGCTGCGGATGCGGCTGACACCGGATGGCCGACAGGAGGTGCTGGAAGAAGTTCCACGCTACGTCATCACCTGCCACCGTGGGCCTGAAGAAACTTCACGGCAGCGGGCAAAAATGCAGTCTGAAATCCTGTCTGCCGAAACCTGGCCGATATTCAGAATCTGCGTGACAGAGGGCGACAACAGCCAGCGCAGATTCCTGCACATCAGCTTTGACATCCTGCTTTTTGACATCACTTCGCTGGGATTGTGGCTGCGGCAGTGGCATGAGTTGTACAGCGGCGCACGAACCGGCATCGCAACTCCATACCGTCATTTTTCGCAGTACATAGCAGAGGCGGAAACCAGAAAAAAAAGTCCTCAGGCACAGGCAGACAAAACGTGGTGGATGGAACGCGCCGTCACATTGCCCCGCGCTCCGCGCCTGCCACTGGCCCGACAGCCCAAGGAATTGACTCCGCCCACCATTCATCGCGAACAGGCGCAGATTGAGCCGAAAGTATGGCATGCGCTCAAGCGCAACGCGGCAAAGGCCGGAGTAACCCCTTCAGCCATGTTCACGGCCATGTTTGCCGAAGCGCTTTCACGCTACAGCAGTTCGCCCGACATGACCCTCAACCTGACCCTTTTTGACCGATCAGGAGAACGCGCGGCATATGAGGATGTTCTGGGCGATTTCACATCCATGCTGCCTGTAGCCGTCACAACAGGAAGAGGACAAAGCTTTGCCGCGCTCAGTCAGGCAGTACAGGCCGAAATTGGCCAGGGGCTTTCCCGCGCCGCAATCAGCGGAGCCGAAGTCAGCGCCGAAATTGCCCGCGCTCAGGGTTTTTCCAACGAAAACCCCCTGCCGGTAGTGTTGACCTGCGCAGCGGGAAGCGGCACAGGCAGTTATCTTGATGAAGCCTCCAGATTCGGAAAGCTTGTTTTTGCGCGCAATCAGGCTCCGCAGACCTGGATTGACGCCCAGATTGCGGACTACCATGACGGCCTTTCCCTGGTGTGGGATTATGTCTGCGATCTTTTTCCGGATGGAATGCTGGCAGGGATGTTCAATCTGTTTGTCCGGCTTGTTCACGAACTGCGACAGGTCGAGGCATGGCGCAGATCGGCTGAATCCCTGCTTGTTGAGCAAAAAAATCCAAAGCCCTTCACACACCTGCCCGGCGCGGATCAAACACTTTTTATGCCCTTTCTCGGGCATGCGGCCAGAGCGCCCCAGGCGCCGGCGCTGTTCGCAGCAGAGAAAACCGTTACCTATGGCGAACTGGAACGTAAAAGCCGCCTTCTGGCCGAAAACCTTATCGCATCAGGATTGGTCTGCAAGGGGGATCTGGTTGGCATTGCCCTGGCAAGGGGCTGGCGTCAGGTTGCTGCCGTACTGGCTGTCCTTCGTGCCGGGGCGGCCTATCTGCCTGTCAACGTAAACGATCCGGGGGCGCGCCTTGCAACTGTCTTCACGGAAGGCGGTGTTTCAACCGTGCTCACGGACCAAGCAACAGCGGACTTGATTCCCGATGCTTTCAAGACTGTGATTGTAGACGACCAGATTCTTTCAACCCCGGCGGGGATTGATCTTTCTGAGCATGCAGCGCAGCCCGAAGACACCGCCTATGTCATTTTTACCTCTGGCTCGACGGGAAAGCCGAAAGGCGTTGTGGTTTCCCATCAAGCCGCATTGAATACGATTTTCGATGTCAATTTCAGAAACAATATAACCTCCAGCGACGTTCTGTTTGCTGTTTCGCAGCTCAATTTTGATCTTTCCGTTTACGACATTTTTGGGGCGCTGGCGGCTGGTGCCGCCCTGTCCATACCGCCAGCATCCGTACAGCCTGAGCCTGCCGAATGGGTACGCCATATCCGTTCATCGGGAGCCACCGTCTGGAACTCGGTTCCCGCATTGGCGCAACTCTTGATAGATGCGGCACGCAACACGGGCGAATCCCTCATTTCCTTGCGCGTATTCCTGCTGAGCGGGGACTGGCTTGGTGCAAAACTGGCCCGGCAAATTCTGGCTCTCCCGCAACATCCCAGACTCGTCAGCATGGGGGGGGCTACGGAAGCGGCCATCTGGTCTGTGGAAAAAGTGGTACGCAGCGTTGCCCCCAGGCAGCAGATGATTCCGTATGGAAAACCCCTTTCCGGCCAAATGCTGCATGTGCTTGATGCCTCCATGAGGAGCTGCCCCACGTGGGTGCCCGGCGAAATCTACATTGCTGGCGTAGGCCTTGCGAAAGGTTATTTCCGTCAGCCCGAACTGACAGAAAAAGCCTTTATCCTCCATCCTCTTACTGGCGAACGGATTTATCGCACCGGCGACTGGGGCCGCTGGCTGCCGGATGGAGACATCGAATTTTTGGGCCGCGAAGATGCGCAGGTCAAAATCAACGGAATGCGCATTGAACTGGGTGAAATTGAGGCGGTCATGACGGCTTGCCCTGGCGTCAGCCAGGCTGTGGCCGTTGTGGCGGAAGCATGCGACAGCAAAAGGATTGCAGCCTTTGTCGTTGCTGCCGCTGCCTCCCATGCTCTGACTGAAGCGACTATCCGCAAAACCCTGAGTGAAAAGCTGCCCTCCTCGTGGCTGCCTGCCGAAATTTATATGCGCTCTGCCTTGCCGCTGACCATCAATGGAAAGATCGACCGCCGCGCATTGGCGGACATGGCCCAAAAATCGCTTCAATCCATACCCAGTAGAGGAGCAGCGGTTGTAACTACCAGAGCCCAGGAGCAGATCGCCACGGCATGGCGCGCGGTTTTACACGGCCGACGCCCCGGCGTGGATGTGTCTTTTTTTGAAGCCGGCGGAACGTCGCTCCTGGCCATGCAGCTTGCGTCCAGGCTGACCGCAGATCTGGGGCGACCAATCCCGGTAGTGTCCGTTTTCCAGTACACCACTATCGCCAGCCAGGCAAAACATTTCATCGAATCGGCTGATGCCCGGCCCAGAGATGCGGAGCGTGGGCGCAATCGCGCCCAACAGCTCAGCGCGCTGGCTGCCAAAGTTCGCCACAAGGGGTAACAACATATGGCTGATGATTCATTGAAAATCGCCGTAATTGGCATGTCCGGGCGCTTTCCCGGTGCGAATAATCTGGAAACGTTTTGGCACAACCTGCAATCGGGCATTTCCGGCGGGAGGCTGTTTTCGTCCGCTGACGATGGTCTGGTTCACTATGGCTTTCCACTGGACGACATTGATGCTTTTGACGCCGCCTTTTTTGACGTTCCTCCGCGCGAAGCTAAACTGCTCGATCCACAGCACCGCCAGTTTCTGGAGTGCGCCTACCACGCGCTGGAACATGCCGGAATAGCCCCCAGAGATTCAAAAGTCTTGACCGGGATTTTCGCGAGCTGCAACTGCAACGGCTATATCCTACCGCTGGCCGACCATCTCCGCCATGCAGCCCCCGTGGAACTGGTTGATATGCTCGCGGCAAGCGACAAAGACTATCTGACCGCACGTGTGGCTTACAAGCTGAACCTGAAAGGCCCCGCCCTGAATGTGCAGTGCGCCTGCTCTTCTTCACTTGCCTGCGTCGTCATGGCTTGCCAGTCGATCCTCACCGGGCAGTGCGACATGGCTCTGGCTGGTGGCGTGGGCCTCAAGCTCAATGAAAGCAAAACCTATCAGTATGAACCTGAAGGCCCATTGTCCAAGGATGGACATATCCGGGCTTACAGTGACGATGCAAGCGGCGTCAATGAAGGGGAAGGCGTGGGCGTTGTGGTTCTCAAGCGCCTTGAAGACGCCCTGCGGGACGGCAATACAGTCTACGCCGTAATTTGCGGATATGCCCTTGGCAACGACGGAGCGGATAAAACCGGCTTTTACGCGCCGTCCGTTTCTGGGCAGGCGGATGTTATGGCCGATGCCCTGGCAATGTCTGGCGTTGATCCTCTGGAAATCGGTCATGTCGAGGGGCACGGCACGGGCACACTAATCGGCGACCCCATGGAGGTTGCAGCGCTGACGCAGGCATGGAATTTGCCCGGGGATGCCCCAAGACAATATTGCTTTCTGGGCTCCGTCAAAACCGGAATCGGTCATACGAATTCCGCTGCCGGAATAGCGAGCCTTATCAAAACCGTTCTCGCGCTGCATCATGGGGTTATTCCGGCATCGCTGGATTTTAACGCGCCCAATCCCCGCCTTTCTCTTGAGTCAACGCCTTTCAGGGTTGCCGCAAAATCCTGCCCATGGAATGTGCCGCCGGGCAAAACCCGCAAGGCGGCCGTCAACTCTCTGGGCATCGGGGGCAATAACGTCCACATGATTCTGGAGGAAGGGCCGCATATCCAGGCTTTGTCCTGCCTTGGCCCGGCGCTGGCAACACTGTCGGCAAAAACCCGCACCGCGCTGGATAGCTGCATACGGCAACTGGCGGAGCACCTGAAAAAACAGCCGGTGCCTTCCCTGGCTGATGTTGCGCATACGCTTCTTATGGGACGCGACATGCACAAATTTAGGCTGAGCCTTGTCAGCAATGACGCAAAGGACCTTGCTGACACCCTCCAATCAACTGGAATATTACGCAAAATCACAGAACTTGACGATCCGGACAAGGTGATTCCCACAGCTTTTCTGTTCCCGGGCTTCGGTTCGCAGCATGTGGAAATGGGACTGGAACTGAGGGAAAAGCTGCCCGCATTCAAAGAAGTATTTGATCGCCTGCACGCGGCCTTTAAACATGAGGCGGGAGTGGATGTCCTTTCCGCCCTTGCCAGCGAAAATAGCCTGAAAGACGCGCTTATCGGAACATGCGCCTTGTTCGCCGTGTCGTATTCACTGGCAAAAACACTCATTGCTCTTGGCGTCGAGCCCTCGTACGTGATGGGGCATTCAGCAGGAGAATACGTAGCCGCCACTCTGGCCGGAGTATATTCGGAAAAGGATGCTGTTCGTCTGCTAGCCGAGCGTTCAAGGATCATCGGCGGATCCCCTCAGGGTGGCATGCTTTTTGTCCCTATGGGGTGCGAAGCCCTGCAGCCCCGACTGCCTGAAGATGTTTCCATCGGCGTGGTCATCGGTCCTGACGGCTGCGTGGCATCGGGCGCAGTTCAGGGCATAGAAAGACTTGAGGCCCTTTTACGCGCAGAAAACATTTCTTTTCTCAGGATTCAGGCAGACAGGGCCGGGCACAGCCCCTTGCTTGAAAGTGCCATGCCCCGGTTACGAAAAGCTTTTGAGGGCGTAACCCTGCGCAGGCCGTCCATCCCCATTCTTTCCAATGTCACAGGCACTTGGCTCAGCGATACCGAAGCGACCGATCCCGGGTATTGGGTTCGCCAGATGCGCGAACCGGTTCGCCTTTCAGGCCAGCTATTTGAACTGTGCAATACAGGCAATGCTATTCTGCTTGAGGTTGGGCCATCCAGAAAACTGAGTGCCATGTTGCGCCGCCACCCGGCCCTGAAGGGGCGCCATCCCATTGTACCGACCATGCCTGCCGAGCAGGCCTCCGGCAAGGAAACCGCCGCATTGCTTGAAGGCCTGGGCCGACTTTGGCAGGAAGGCGGCAAGGCCGACTGGAAAAAAGTAGATTTCCTGAACGGGTCAGGCCGCACGGTAGCGCTGCCGACATATCCCTTCGAGCGGCAGCGCTTCTGGCTGGATCACGATGACCAGCAGCCCGCGAAGCAACAGCATACTAAAAAAAATATAGAGACTACCGCTGTCTGCTGGAAGCAGATGCTCCTCGGAAAAGCGGCGCCAACAGGCGAAAGCATTGCCATTCTTGGCGAACAGGGAAGAGATATTGCTGTCGCGCTTGAGCACGAAGGATGGCACGCAAAAACCTTCCCTGCGCTCGAAGACCTGACAACCAGTGACGACCAACCTGACATTTTGGTTGACTGCCGTTTTCTGCACGAAGATGAGGACTCGCTGGACGGGGCCGACCACGTCTGCCGCCAGGCGTTGCCCCTGTGCGCGTGGCTGGCCGAGCGTGCCAGTGGTAAGACGCTGAACGTGTACTGGGCCGTGTCCGGGGCCGCCGCTTTCGGCAAGGATATCCCACGTTTTAATCGCACTGCCCTGCTCGCCCCGGCCCGCATCTTGCCTTTTGAGGCCAAGAACGTCTTGAGCTGCGTGCTGGATGTTGAAAAAAATCTGTCCGCAAAAGCTCTGGTCCCAATTTTTGCCGCAGCATTTGCCAACCGCCTTGCCGCTACGGCCCTGACCTCTCTGGTCGCGGTGCGTGCCGGAATGTTCTGGCAGGAATCTCCCGCTTGCCTGCCCCTGCCGCAAAAACTGCCGGAGACAGTGTCCCTGAGAACCGGAGCCGCGTATCTGGTGCTGGGCGGAAGCGGCGGCATCGGCCTTACCTTTATGAAAAAGCTTGCTTCCCTGGCAGCAGAACAGAAAAGACAGATAACGCTGCTTCCCGTGCAACGGCAGATTCGGCATGCCGATTTCTGGAAAGGCCTGCTCAACGACTGGGTCCGCGTTATCCCCTTTTCACAGGAACTGGGCGACCCGGAACATTTCATCAGTTTCCTTGACTCGCTGGAGAATCAGTATGGACCCATCGCGGGCGTAATTCATGCCAGCGGCGTCACTGGCGGCGGCCTGATGCAGGTTCAGTCCGGAAAAATGACCAACAAGGTGGAATGCACAGAAAACTGGAGGGCAAAGGTGGCCCCATTGCCCGGCCTTGAAAGATTGCTGCACAAGGGAACTGTGGATTTCATCATCCTCAACTCATCCATCGGATCACTTTGCGGGGCCGTCGGCCAGATGGACAATACCGTAGCCAACATAATGCTGGATACCTGGGCTTGCCGTATCCAGGCATGCACACCTGCGAAAATCCGGAGCATTCGTTGGGACGTGTGGCGCGAAGTGGGCATGATCAACAAAATGGCCGACCTGCATGAACGCCTCGCGGGAGAAAAGCTGAAAGGCGGCATTACGCCCAAGGAAGCCATGCAGGCCCTTGATGTCTGCCTTGCGGGTTTTGCAGGACTGCCGGCTGTGTGCGGTCGCAATCTGGGCGCAATGCTGGAAGAAACCCGTGAGAAACGCGGGTTTGCCGCCGACGCGCTGGAAATGGCCAATCTCAAGGCGCAAAAACAAGGCGCTCCACGCCCTCCCATGTCCGTGGAATGGCGTGGAGCACGCCACGTTCTGGATCGAGCGCTGCTCGGACTTTTTGAAAACCGTCTGGGACTCGCGGGGATTGGCATTGACGATGACTATGTGGAGCTGGGCGGTGACAGCCTTATGGGTCTTCCGCTGGCAAAGGAAATCCGGGAACTTTTTGATTGCTCCGGCTTCTCGGTCGCCCGGATTTTTCGGTACAGGACAGTGGCTAACATTGCCGATGCCTTGGGCAAGAATCCGGAAGAAAAAGAACGCCTCTTCCTCCTGGCTGAACTGCTTGAGAGTGTGCGGAATATGACGCCCGAAGAAGTGGCCGAACAGCTTGAAGGGGCGTCTTTATGAGCATGACAGCGGAACAGTTGGCGCTCTTTTCAAAACTGGCGGCCCAGAAAGGTCTGAACAGCAGACGGGAAAAAACATCTCAGGCAGAAAAGGCCTCGCCGCTTGAATTTCCCATGACCGATGTGCAGCGGGCCTACTGGATAGGCCGCACGGCCGGAGTAATGCTGAGCGGTGTGGCCAGCCACGGCTATCAGGAATTTGATTGCGGGGCTCTGGATGTCAACAGACTTCAGACCGCCTGGAACAGGGTGATCGCCCGGCATGACATGCTTCGCGCCATTGTTTCCCGGGAGGGCATGTTCCGGATTCTGCCAGTCACGCCGCCCTTTGTCTGGGAGGTGGAGGATCTGCGTTCCCTGAGCACAGAAGACAAAAACTGCCGCCTGGAAATCAGGCGACAGACGTTGTCTCACCGTGTGCCCGATCTTTCGCAATGGCCCGTGATTCTGCTGGGGGCAAGCCTTGTTTCAGATGATTTTGTGCGTATTCACCTGAGCTGCGATGCCGTTATGGCAGATGTGTACAGCCTGGGGATATGTCTGCGGGAACTGGGGCATTACTATAAGCATCCCGATCAGGAACTTCCCCAGCCGGGCATGACATTCGGCAGTTATGTCGAGGAAATCAAAAAAAGGGAACAATCTCCACTCTACCAGCAATGCCGGGCCTACTGGCAGCAAAGACTCACGGAATTGCCATTGGCCCCCCAACTGCCGCTGGCTGAAAACAAACCGGAAAAACAGCGGTTTCAGAGGCTGCGGGCCAATCTGCGTCATGAAGAATGGGCGGCCTTCAAGGCATTGTGCGGGCACTACGCCCTCACGCCATCCGTGGTTCTTTTCGCCGCCTTTTCTGCTGTGGTGGGGCAGTGGGCGCGCCAATCAGATTTTTGTCTCAATGTAACGCTCTTCAACCGGGAGTCTGAAAATCCCGCCATTGAGAACGTGGTGGGCGATTTTACCAGCACCATGCTCACCGCCGCAAGAAGCATGCGCCCAGGAGAAGCCTTTGTGGACTATGCCAGAGCGCTTGATGCCGAGTTCTGGCGAAGCCTTGAGCACAGCGCCTACTCTGGAGTCAGGGTTCTTCAGGATCTTTCCGAATTGCACAGGCGCCCCCTGTTGATGCCGATAGTCTTTACCAGCGCCATCGGCGCGGGAAACGTAGGCGATATCCTTGATACGGATAACGGCGTGTTGGGCAAAGCCTCGTATACCATTACCCAGACGCCGCAGATATGGCTTGATCATCAGGTTCTCGAAGAAAATTGCACACTTGTATACAATTGGGATGTAGTGGACGGCATTTTTGAAAAAAATGCGCTTGCAGCAATGTTTGAAAGTTACGGACGATTCGTGGCAATGCTGGCCGCCCCCTCCGCCAACTGGCTGGCCGCCCTTGAAGTGCCCCTGCCCGAAACACAGGTATCCCGCCGTAAACGTTCGGAACCGGAATTCCTGTATGATGACCGCATGCTGCACCAGGGTTTTCTTGACCATGCAGAGGCGGCCCCGGAAAAAACGGCGCTCATTGCCCCAAATTGTACACTGACATACGGCGAACTTTACAGTGCAGCGGCATCCGTGGCCCAAAGACTGCAATCCGTGCTGCCAGAAGAAACAAAAAATGTTCTTGTGGCCGTGGCCCTTCCCAAAAGCTGGCAACAGATCGCGGCAGTGCTTGGCGTCATGCTGACAGGTGCGGCCTACGTTCCCATAGACCCTGACTGGCCGCTTGCCAGACGGTTAGCCGTGCTCACGCAGGGCATCAGCGCCGCCATTGTGGAAAAAGAATCCCTCGCTTCGGACTGGGCTGACATTCCACAGGTGACTCTCGAACCGGAGGCTCTGCACAATACATTTGCTGCCAGCATGGGAATATCGTTTCAGAAGTACACGCCAGACCGTCTGGCCTACGTTATCTTTACCTCCGGAACCACAGGGACGCCCAAGGGCGTCATGATGTCACACGAGGCTGTGCAAAACACCATCCACGACATCAATTCCCGTTTTGCAATCTCATCCGCAGACAGCGTTTTTGCACTGTCTGCCCTTTCTTTTGATCTTTCTGTCTATGACATTTTCGGTGTGCTTGGCGCAGGAGGACATCTGGTTCTGCCTGCCTGCAACGAATACCGCGACCCCTCGGCCTGGGTCAAAAGACTGGGCGAACACCCTGTGACACTTTGGAATTCCGTGCCAGCGCTCTGGCAGATGTTTGTTGAGTATGGAGAACCGCTAAACCACATGCCCCGGCTGGCCCTTCTCTCCGGCGACTGGATTCCCATACGGCTTGCGAAGGAATCCATGAGGTTCTCTCCCCAAACACGTCTGGTCAGTCTGGGAGGAGCAACGGAAGCCGCTATCTGGTCAATCGCCTACCCAATGTCGCCGGAAGATCCTCCATCCGGCTGGCGTTCCATACCCTATGGGAAGGCGCTGGCGTATCAGACTGTTGAGGTGCTGCATGAAAATCTGACGCCCTGCCCGGACGATGTGACTGGCGAGCTGTTTATCGGGGGGAGAGGGTTGGCCCTTGGTTATCTTGGTGATGCAGCTTTGACGGCCAGTAAATTCATAGCCCACCCACAAACCGGGGAGAGGCTGTACCGCACCGGCGACCTTGGACGGTGGCGCAGTAACGGACAAATTGAATTTTTGGGCCGCCGGGACACCCAGGTAAAGATTGGAGGGTTCCGCATAGAGCTGGGAGAAGTGGAAGCTGCGCTTTCATCCCTGCCGGGCGTTGCGGCGGCGGTGGCGGATGTCAGACCGGTCGCCAACGGCGCGGACGCCCTCGTCGCCTACATCGTGCCCCAAGACATTACGGCGCGCCCCGTGCCGGATGATTTGCGCACGGCGCTGCGTGCAGTGTTGCCTGCGTATATGGTCCCTCAGCGTTACCTGATGCTCGACCGGCTGCCGCTTTCCGGCAATGGAAAGGTAGATCGCAAACATCTGCCAGTTCCATCGGCAGAAACAGCGGCTGGACATGAAACCGGCACAGAGCTTGAGGAACGCATCCGGGAGATCATAGCCCGGCATCTGGGAATCACCTCCTTCGGGCTTGATGAAAAATTCTTTGATCTCGGAGCAACATCCCTTCTGATGGTGAAAATTCACCGGGATCTTAACGAGGCACTCCCCAAACATATCGCCCTTATTCAACTATTTGAAACACCAAGCGTGCGAACCCTGGCCCGCGCCATTGAAGGAAAAGAAAATGACGCGACAGGCAACGGTCGTGCCCAGGCTGAAAAAAGGCTGGCAGCCAGAACAGCGCGCCAACGCAGAAGAGGAGACAAGTAAATGGCGGATTGGAATGAAGAAAGGGCCGACGCTATTGCCATCATTGGCGCTTCAGGGCGTTTTCCCAAGGCGAAGTCGCTTGATGAATTCTGGGCCGCGCTGCGATTGGGCCAAAACTGCACAGACACTGTCAGCTTTGCCGCGTTGAAGGCCAGCGGAGTTCCCGATTCCGATCTGGATGCCGGGGAATACATCACGGCAACAGGGCGACTGGACGATGTCATGCTGTTTGATGCCTCGTTATTCGGCTTGAGTACCCGTGATGCCGAATTGATGGACCCGCAACAGCGAAAATTTCTTGAATGCAGCTACGAAGCGCTTGAAAGTGCCGGATATGCGGCAGACTCCTCGGCCCATCGGATCGGGGTATACGCAGCAGCCACCCACAGTTCCTACCTGCCGTCCAGAATTCAGGGAGCTGGAACCGCCAGGGTCATGGAATCACTGCAAATGGCCATTGGCAACGACAGGGATTACTTTGCCACGCGTGTTTCGCATCTGCTGAACCTCACCGGACCAAGTTTCACACTGCAAACAGCATGCTCGTCATCGCTCACCGCCGTGCACGTTGCCTGCCAAAGCCTCCTATCCGGCGAATGCGATATGGCGCTTGCCGGGGGCGTATCAATCACCCTGCCGCAGACGGACGGCTACCGTTGCCCCGAGGGTTTTGCCCTTTCCCGCAACGGTGTCTGCCGCCCGTTTGACGCAGCAGCCGATGGCCCCATCAATGGCAACGGCGCAGGCGTTATTCTACTTAAACCGCTTGGCGCCGCCCTGCGCGACAACGATGTCATACGCGCCGTGATCAGAGGAACAGCCGCCAACAACGATGGCTCTGGCAAGGTCGGATACACGGCCCCCTCGTTGGGTGGGGAGGCTGCCGTGGTGGCAGAGGCCTTGTCTGTAAGCGGTGTTCCGTCAGAAAAGATCGGATTTGTATCGGCTCACGGAACGGCAACGGCAATTGGCGATCCCATTGAGATAGAAGCCCTTGTCCAGGCATTTGATACCACGCAAAAAGGATTCTGCTCTCTGGGGGCTGTTAAGGCCAATATCGGGCATCTGGACTCCGCTGCGGGAATTGCCGGCCTTATTGAGGCAATGCTTGCGCTTGAGCATAAGGAACTGCCGCCCATTGCCAATTTCTGCACGCCCAATCCCCAGCTGCGGCTGGAAGAAACACCCTTTGTTATCCGCACGGAAGCCGCGCCCTGGAACGCTTCACAGCGCTTTGCCATGGCAAACGCCTTCGGATTGGGCGGCACCAATGTGTCTGTGGTGCTTGAAGAAGCACCGGAAAGACAAAAATCCGCGAACGGCAAAGAGAATGGCGCATTCATCCTGCCGCTCTCCGCGCGTACTCCTGAAACCCTGCGGATTCTTGCGGCAAAATGGCGTTCATATTTGGAAACGTGCGGCGACCTTGCAAACGCCTGCTGGACAGCGGCTTGTCGCCGCAGACCATACAAATTCAGGACAGTCATCAAAGGCGGCAACCGCGCCGAACTTGTTTGCGCTCTTGATAAAAAACTGGCAGAGGGCACCCTTGGCGCATCTGATGCAATGCCGCAAGGCATGGGCAGCACGATTGCCCGCCAAACAGGCCGTGACCTGCTGCCCTTGCTATGCGAGCAGTTTGATGCCGTCCGCGAAACAGCAACGCACTGTGCGACGCGACAATCGCTCCCGCTGGATCAGGCATTGCTGCAACCAGAATTTTGCGAACAAGCGCTGGAAGAGGTTTATAGGACACTGGGTATTGGGGTTCCGCAAAAACAACACGATGAAGCGGATACACCAGGACTTCTTGACCGCTTTCTTGATGGTCTTGCCCAGATATATTGCTCAGGCGTGGATATTCAGTGGGGAGCGCTGCTCACGGGAAAAACTGCCCTTATTCCCACAATTCCCTTCAATGTTGTCGAATATTGCCATCCCCTTGCCCAACGCCGGGAGCGGCTTCCCGTTGATCCGGTCGCGTCGGCTCAGGCGGCGGCAGCCAGATTGGCCATGACTGCGGAGCACATTCTTGCCCCAGACCGTGTGCCTGACCTGGAGGCAAGGCTTGAGGATCTCAGCTCAGCGGCTGTGGTTCGCACTTTTGCCGCCCTTGGGTTCAAGGATGGTCTCACGGATGAAGAAGCTCTTGAAACCATGGGGATTCCGCCCCAGTTTACCCAACTGGCAGAAAGGCTGCTGGAGGCTTTGTGTGAAAAAGGTCTGCTGAATCGCGTGGGGAACCGGTATCGGGATCTTGCCGCCATATCAGACGAGCGCTTTCGCGAGTTGAAGGAAAGGGTCAAGTCCGTGTGGGAGGTATGGGGAGCATTGGAGACAATGACGCTCTCCACGGTTGAGCATTTGCCGGATCTGCTGCGGGGGCAGCTTGACCTGCTGGAGACCCTCATGCCTAACGGGGACTTGAGCGGCGCGCGGCGCGTATACTCTGAACTGCCCAATTCCATATATTTCAACAGCCTGATACGGGAACACGTCCGGGCATGGCTTGACGCCACCTCCTCCGGCGAGGCAGTGCGCATTTTTGAAATCGGCGGAGGCACAGCGGCTACAACCGAACGCATTGTGCCGCTGCTCCCCCCTGATCGGGCATCATATATGTTCTCCGATGTTTCGCCCGTTTTTCTGCGTCAGGCCCAGGCGCGCTTTTGCGGGTACGAGTTTTTCCGCACCGGCCTTTTTAATATGGAGGAGCCACCTGAAAAGCAGGGTTTTGAAGTCGGAATATACGATATTGTCATTGCCGCAAATGTTCTGCATGCGGCGACGGACCTCAGCGCAGCCGTGCGGCATGCGGTGTCGCTGCTGCGGCCCGGCGGGCTTATTCTGCTCTATGAGATCACACGGCCCAATTTTCTGGGAGAAATCACCACTGGCCTGCTGCTGCCCAATATCACCGATACGGATGTGCGGGGCATTCAACCAATGGCTTCAAATGAACTATGGAAAAGCATCCTTGCAGCCCAGGGTTTTGAGCGGATACAGGTTTTTCCCGAAAACGGAAAAACAGCCGCAGCCCTGCCAGACAAAGTCATTTCGGCAGTGATGAAACGCCGGACGAATGAAGACAAATCCGCGATTCCGGACAATTGCGCTTACCACACAGTCTGGGAAACAAGAAAAATCCAGCAACACAGTGCCCCTGTGGGAAAAATTCTGCTGGTGGCCGCCGATGGCGATGCGCTCCTCCTTGAAAAGGCCGCCCGCCTCAAAGGACTCACGCTGCACCGTATTACCGCTGATGTGACAGAGGCAGGCCTGCAAGCACTGACAGAGGGAGAATCCCTGTGCACAGTGGTGGATGCACGCGCCCTTGGCGAGACGGAATCTTCCCCCGATTGCACTGAACAGAATCGTCTCTGCGGCGACACTTCCACTCTTCTGCATACTTTCGCCTCCGCCAGCATACCGGACACTGAATGGCGATGGGCTTCCCTGACCTATGGCGCAGCGCGCAACATCCTGCATCCCCATCAGGCCACGCTGTGGGGCATGAACCGTGTGGTGGAAATGGGGCATCCCGAACTCCACCTTAAAGCCTATGACTTTTCTGATAAAACACTGAGCACTGCTGAAACGTTTTTTGATCTGCTCCTGAGCGGATCCGCCGAAGAAATGAACGCCATCTCGGGCAATGAGTGGCAGGTCCCCAGACTCAAGCGTTGCGCTATCGCCGAGCTTCCCCTTCTTAACAAGGCACCGGACAAAGAGGGATGGCAACTGATTGTCGGGGGGCTTGGGGGGCTTGGGCTGGCCCTGGCCAGCGATATTGCGGCCAGGGGTTTTGGCCGGATCGCGCTTGTGGGCCGGCATGCTCCCGATTCAGGGCAGCAGGCTGCTGTTTTGGATATTCAAAAGCGCGGCGCCCGTGTTGCAGTGCTCCAGGCTGATGTTACGGATTACAAGGCCCTTGAAGCCGTGGTTGCGGAGCTTGAAACGAGCGCACCCATCCGCTCAATATACCATTGCGCGGTCGTCAAGCGCGTAAAAAATGCAGATTCGCTGGACAGGTGGGAAATTTTCCGCCAGATACTGGCCCCAAAGGTTCAAGGAGCGTGGAATCTGCATCGCCTTTCGGAATCTCACGGTCTGAACCTTGATCGAATGGTCTTCTTCTCATCGTCTGTGAGCGTCATGCCCACGTACAATCTGCCCCACTATGTGGCGGCCAACACCTATCTGGATTCGCTGGCCATGTGGCGGCGCGGGCAGGGGCTGCCCGCCCTCTCCGTAAGCTGGGGGGCGTGGAAGGATATTGGAACGGTTGCAGACCCTGTGCACGCAGAGCATCTTCGCAACGGCGGCGTACATACCTTCTCGCCCGACGAAGGTCTGGCCCTGCTGAACGATATCCTGCAAAAAGACGTTCCCCATCTTGCCGTCATGCGTGTTGAATGGCCCAGGGTATTGCGGCAATACGGGCACTGCGCGCCAGCCTATTTTGAGCAGGTAGCCGAAAATCCTGATGCGGCGAAAGATGCCGGACGGCCTTTACCTGCGGGATCGCCAGCCCTGGAACAGCCCTGCCGTTCGGACATTTTGCAGAGCCTGCGCGACGCGTATGGCGAATCGGAACGCCTTGCCCTCCTTGAAAACTGGCTTAAAAACCAGTTTGCGGAAACCCTGAAAACAAGCCCGGATGCAATCGAACGCTCAGACAGCCTTTTTGAACTTGGGGTTGATTCGCTGATGTTCATTGAAATGTCTGGCAAAATGGAAAAATCCCTGGGTATCAAGATTTCTCCGAGCAGCCTGCTGCGGGATTTCTGCATTGATAAAATGGCCCAAAAGCTGCTTCCCCAGCTTGCTTTGGTTAACGAAGCAAAAAGCGACCTCGCCTCCCTGTATGTTCCGGAGCCTGAGAAATGCCACGAACCGTTCAGGCTGACAGACGTGCAGCGGGCGTATTGGGTTGGCCGCCGACAGGAGATGGCTCTGGGAAACAACGCGTGCCAGGGCTATATAGAGTTTGACTGCGACAATCTGGATGTTGCGCGGCTGGAGAAAATTTGGCTGCAACTGATCGAACGCCATGACACACTGCGAACTGTCATCGATGAAGACGGGATGCAGCGGGTGCTTGAAACCACCCCTCCATTCAGCATTCCCATGCACGATCTGACCGGAAAATCAGAAACGGAACAGCAGGAGGCATTACAAAGCATACGGGAGAGGCTTTCCCGCAAAGTTCACGATCCTGCCCTCTGGCCCCTGTTTGACATTGAGATTTCACTGCTTTCCGGCAATGTGCGGCGTCTTCACATACTCATTGACAATCTGGTCATGGATGGCCTGAGCGTCAGCATTCTTCTTGCGGAATGGGCCTCGCTGTATCACGACCCCAACCACGCACTGCCGCCCGTGCCCATGTCATTCAGGGACTATGTTTCCGCAATGGAACGCTACCGCAAAACTGATGCCTATCATGAGGCCGATGCCTATTGGGAAAAGGAAACCAAGGGCTTGCCGCCCGCTCCGGCGCTTCCCCTTGTCAAAGATCCCGCAACAATCGCCAAGCCCCACTTTGTCCGGTACGAATACTGGATGGCTCCGGCTCTCTGGGGCGCGCTGAAAAACGCCGCTGGCAGGCATGGGGTAACGCCGTCTTCTGTTTTGCTGGCCGCCTATGCGGAAGTTCTGGGGCTGTGGAGCCGATCTCCCCAGTTCACAGTGAACGCTCCGGTTTTCACGCGGCTTCCTGTCCATCCCGACATCAACTCAATGGTGGGCGAATTCACTTCAAGTGTGCTTCTCCGCTGCGATACAAGCGCTGTCAGGCCTTTTCTGGACAAGGCCAGAGCAGCGCAACAGCGGATTATGGACGGCTTGAGGCACTGCCAGGTGAGCGGGGTTGAAGTCATGCGCCGCAAAATCCGTGATGGCGCGGGGGCGGAAGCCTCACGCATGCCCGTTGTCTTCACCAGCACCTTTGGCCTCGCCCAAAAGGCTGACGAGCGTTTTGCCGTTTCTATTCAGGGATTTTCCTCCCTTGGCCGCGAGGTCTTCAACGTTGGGCAGACTCCCCAGGTCTGGCTGGACAACCACGTTCATGACCGTAAAGGGACGCTTGGCATATACTGGGACACAGTAGAGGAACTTTTTCCCGCAGGCATGATCGGCGAAATGTTCAGCGCCTATTGCCGGCTGATTGAGCGACTGGCTGAAGATGAGGCTCCCTGGACGGATGTTGCGCCCGCCGCACCACGGGAAAAAACGGATGCGACCCGGCATGACGCAAACCCCGCGCCCCAGCTTTTGCACGCCGGCTTTCTGCGCAATGCCGTTGCATATCCGGACAGGATCGCTGTTATCGATGGAGAACGCAAACTCAGCTATGGGGAGCTGTATCAAAAAGCAGCCAGCCTTGCCGAGCGCCTTGCAAAAGCGCTGCCTTGCAACAGCGATGAAACGCCCTTGGTGGCGGTGGCCCTGCCCAAAGGCTGGCGACAGGCTGTGGCTGTACTCGGAGTCCTTTTTGCCGGGGCAGCCTATGTACCCATCGAACCAGGATGGCCCCCGTTGCGACGCAGTGCAGTGCTTGATGAGGCCATGCCTCTTGCCCTTGTAGCGCTTGAAAACGAAAAATCCGATGAATGGAACGGCCTGCCTGTCTTATCCATTGGAGAGGAAGCGCGGATTGCGCCTGTGGAGAATTTTCTGAAGACTGACCCGCAAAATCTCGCCTACGTAATCTTTACCTCTGGAAGCACCGGCACGCCCAAAGGCGTAATGATGAACCACGCGGGCGCAATGGCGACCATTGAAGAAATCAATCTGCGCTTTGGCGTGACAGAAACTGACCGGGTTTTGGCTTTATCGTCGCTGTCATTTGATCTCTCGGTTTATGACTTCTTCGGTTTGTGGGCTGCCGGTGGAGCCGCTGTTATTCCTGATGAAAATGAAATCCAATATCCCGAGGCGTGGCGACGTCACATGGATGGCGGCGGCGTAACAATCTGGAATTCCGTGCCCATGTTCTGGCAAATGCTGCTTGAATCCGGGGAAGCCCCCATGCAGGCCCCACACCTAGCACTGCTAAGCGGGGATCGCATACCTTCAGCTCTGCCCTCAAAAAGCGCGGAACTTTTTGCGCGGACGCGCATGGTCAGCCTGGGGGGAGCGACCGAGGCCGGCATCTGGTCCATTTGTCATGAAATCATGCCGGATGATCCGCAGCCGGGCTGGCAGAGCATCCCTTATGGGCGGGCATTGAAAGGCCAGAGCTTTCATGTGCTGCACGGAGACTTTCGCCCCTGCCCCTTTGGTGTGCCTGGTGAACTGTATATAGGCGGGGCCGCCCTCGCCCTCGGCTATTTGCGTAATCCGCAAAAAACAGCAGAACACTTTGTCGTGAATCCCTTTACCGGGGAACGACTGTACAGAACGGGTGATCTTGGCGTCAGGCACGCCTGCGGCGAAATTGAATTTCTTGGGCGAATTGACTCACAGGTAAAAATCGGGGGCTACCGCATTGAGCTTGGCGATGTGGAAGCGGCCTTTGCAGCCATGCCGGAACTGGCCGTTTCAGCGGTGGTTTTGACAAAACACGGGCAACTGGCGGCCTTTGCCGTGCCGAAAGACTGGACACGGCGGCCAGACAGCGCGGATGTACGCATGTTTGTTAAGGAGAGGCTGCCGCAATACATGGTTCCGCCAATCATCAAGATTGTTGAGCAGATGCCTCTATCGGCCAATGGAAAGCTTGACCGAAAAAAACTGGCCGAAAATCATGTCCCTGATGCCCACACGATGCGCGAAGGGATAGGCGGGGAATACGCGCCGGCAGAAATGATGCTCTGCACGGTTTGGCGCGAGATACTTGATGAGCATGTCAGCCCGGCAGACAACGTGTTCGCTCTCGGTGCGGACTCTCTGGCTGCCGTGCGTGCGCAGGCCCTTCTCAAAAGACGGCACAACGTGACGCTGTCCCTCCAGACAGTATTCGATCATCCGGTTGTGCGGGAAATGGCCGCCGCTTTGGACTCGCACAACCGGACAGGCATGGAAACATTGCGGCAGTCGGACTCTCCGGATGTGCTCTTTTGCCTCGGCGATGCCTTTGCCGATGGCGGGTGCTTCCATGCGCTGGCCCGCTACTGGCCTTTGGGAAGCATACGGACGCTTTCCGTACTGCCGCAGCCCGGTGACAATACAGAGGCGATTCTGGAACGCATATGCAACGGTATCACCAGCGCCCGTCCCCAAGGAGTGTTACGCTTGGCCGGATTCAGCGCGGGCGGGCTGCTGGCCTGGCTGGCGGCAAAAAAACTCCAGGAACGTGGGCGTATTGTCGACAGACTCATTCTCATTGACAGCGCGCCACTGCCGTCAGGCATCCATGCGGACCAGTCCGCTTTGCTGGCCATCACGGAAAGTACCGTTGGGCAGGCTTCGCCAGAATTGCTTGGCAATCTTGGCGACCTGTGCGCCCTGCTGGAGGATGTGGAATTTCCCAAACAGGATATGCCGTGCGCCTTTATCCAGAGCCTGGAACTTTCGAAAGATGACAAAATCCTTGATTTCTGGCGTTCACGCACTGGCAGGCTCTGCGCAATACCGTCATCCGGCACGCACGCGGAATGCATGAAACGCGGAAACGTGCTGCAATGGCTGGGGAACCTGATCGCCTGGTACGAATCCGGAGAGGAGACATGCCGTGCATCATAACAGTCCTTGGTTCATTTTTGACAAAAAGCCAGGGCCGGACGACATGATCCTGTTCTGCCTCCATTTCGCGGGCGGCACGGCGGCCTTGTTCAGAGAATGGCAACCATACGCGCCGCCGGGCGTGGTGGTCTGCCGGGTGCAATTGCCAGGGCACGGAACACGCATGGGCGAAGCCTTGCTCACGGACATGCCTTCTGTTGTAGAAGCCCTTGCTTATGCCCTCTGCCCCTGGCTTGGCCACAGGTATTCCTTTTTCGGCCACTCGATGGGGGGGACCATTGCCGCGGAATGGACAATCCGCCTCCAGACTGAAGGTTTGCCTCTGCCAGCACGGCTTTTCATAAGCGCATCAGAACCAACGCACCGCAGGTGGCGACCAACTTACAGGGATTATTCGTCAAAACAGTTTCGGGAACTCCTTTTCAATAATGGGGGAGCCCCCAGAGAAGTGCTGGAAAATGAAGAACTGATGGAGATCTTTGAACCCATTATTCGCGCGGACTACACCGTGCTGGAAACATGGTCCCCCCAGCCGATACGCTCCATTCATGCGCCAATTACGGTGTTTGCCGGTCAGGAAGACCACGTGGTTCCCAAAGAAGTGGTGGCCCACTGGAAGCTTTTTGCCGCAGCATCCTGGCAAATGAAGATGATGCCCGGTGGACACTTCTTCATTCAGACACATGCAGACCTGATACGCGACACCGTGTTTGGCGAACTGCAACCTCTTATGAAGGAAGCGCACTATGTATTACATGACGCATAAAGAAAACGCAGTTGCATCTTACACCATCCCCAAAACCATGCGCGCGGTCGTCATTTACAAGGCAGAAGACGAAAAAATATTGAAAATCAGTGATGACAGCGAGCGGTTGCGAACCGCTTTTCATATTGAAAAAAATATTCCCACACCTCAGCCCGGCAGCGAAGAAGTGCTGGTCAAGGTAATGGCCAGCGGCACCAATTTCAATACCATCTGGAGCTTGACCAGAAAGCCCGTCAGTACGTTCGACCGATTGAGCAGGTTTGCCAAAAATGATCCGGACGCGGCCCGGCACAATCTCGACTACCAGATTCTGGGCAGTGACGCCGCCGGGGTAGTGGTCAAGACAGGCTCCGGGGTCAGAAACTGCAAGCCGGGAGACCGCGTGGTGATACACGGCGCTCTTTTTGAACATCAGTCACCTTCAACCTACGAGGATTATCTGACTGATGAGCAGACTCGCATATGGGGTTATGAAACCAATTTTGGCGCGTTTGCGGACTATTGCCTTGTTCGCGCCACACAGATTCTGCCCAAGCCACGGCACCTTTCCTGGGCAGAAGCGGCGGTGCTGACCGCATGCAACGGAACGGCCTACCGCATGCTCATCTCACCCAAGGGGGCGCAGCTGACCCTGGGCGAAAGCGTGCTCATATGGGGCGCCAGCGGCGGCATTGGAAGTATGGCCGTGCAATATGCGCTCAGGGCGGGCGCGGTGCCCATAGCCGTGGTGTCAACAGAAGCAAAGGCAGAACTGGTGCGCAGGCTCGGGTGCAATGCCGTCATTGTCCGCCCCAGTGAAGACAGTGATTTCATCAACCCCGATGGAACACCCAACATGCGTCGCCTTGTCCGCTTTCGCCGTCAGGTGCTGGAAGCCAATAACGGTAGACCGCCCGAAGTGGTTTTTGAACATCCAGGGCGTTCCACATTTTACGCCAGCCTTCTGGTGGCTGCCAACCGGGGGCGCATTGTCACCTGCGGATCAACAACGGGCTACGATCATCTGTATGACAACCGGTATTTGTGGATGTACGGCAAACGGATCATCGGCTGCCATTTTGCTTCATGGGATGAAAGCGCCAGAGCCACTGACCTGGCCTGCCGGGGATTGGTGAATCCCCTGCTAAGCGCGGCTTTCCCGCTGGAGGGCTTTCATGACGCGATTGAAGAACTGCTGACCGAACATGTGGGCAAGGTTGCCATTCTCTGTAATGCCAACACCATTGATGAGGGCATTGAAGATTACGAACTTCGCCAGGCTATTGGCGAAGAAAAACTGGGCATTTTTCGCAAAAGGACACGCTGATGACGACGAAGAAGAAATCACCAAACCCCCTATACATGTATTGGCAAGCCACAGTTCCTGAAAAGGGCAAGTTGCTGCCAACATTGGGGCTTGCCTGCCTAGCCGGGCTTCTTGAAGTTGTTCCCTACGTTCTGATCTGCTTCATAGCCCGGGAGGCTTTGGGCGATAGCCCGAACAAAGGCGTAATCATCTGGCTGATCGTGGGCATTTTTTGTGCCGTTATCCTGCGTTTTATGGCTCAGGCCGGTGTAACGGTGCTGGGACATCTGGCTGGCTTTAGTGCGGAATGGAGGTTGCGCACCCAGCTTATTGAGCGCCTTGCCCTTGCCAGACCCGCTGCCGTGGAAGGAAAGAGTGCGCAGCTGAGCCGTACCGTTATGGACGAGGTGGCCCGCCTCCATGACATTCTGGCCCATACAGTTCCGGATATAGTTTCCGGTCTGGTGCTGACCGTGGCCTGCGCCGTTTTTTTACTGATGGTCGACTGGCGGCTTACGCTGCTTGCTCTGCTCATGCTCTTTGTTGGGATATGGGCGCAAAGCCGCATAAGCAGGGCTTCTCCTGCCTATTTTGAACGATGGGTTCAGGCAGAGCGGCGAACCGCTGCGGCCCTGCTGTTCTATGTGCGCGGGTTGGCCACGTTGCGGGCTTTTAATCGGCATGCAAGCTCGCTTCAGGAAGTAAGAAACAGCATCTTTGACCTGGGGAAACTGGGGGGAGATCTGACCAGGGTTTGCTCCATGCCATACTCCGTTTTTGGTCTGGCCATGCTGACCCCGCTCTTGGCGGTTCTGCCCGCTGCCTTCTGGTTCTACAGCAAGGGAACGCTGAGCGTTGCGGATATGCTTCTGTTTATTGCTGTCAGTGGCATCATGCTGCTCCCTCTTGCCAAGGTGGCCATGAGCCTGCCGCGCCTGCGCAACCTGCAAACCGGCGCCGCGCATATTCAGGAGATGATGGATATTTCTATATTTCCTGAGGTATCAGATGCAGAGAACTCGCCAAAATCAGCAGAAATCATTTTTGAAAACGTGTCCTACCGGATGACCCCCCCGACGGGAAACGAGGTTGCTTTGCTCCGTAATGTGAGCTTCAGGCTCGCACCCGGAAGCGTCACCACAGTCACCGGCCCTTCCGGCGCGGGAAAAACGACTCTGGCCCGTCTGCTTGCCCGGCTGGATGATGTGTCCGAGGGACGCATCCTGATCGGCGGGCAGGATATTCGTCAGCTTCCGCCCCAACAGTTTCAAAGCCTGATCAGCATCGTTTTTCAAAATTCCTTCCTGTTTTACGGAACCATTCGAGAAAACATACTTCTGTCCAGGCCAGAGGCAACGGAAGAAGAAGTACAACAAGCGGCCGAGGCCGCAGGCTGCACCGCAATGCTGAAGGAGCTTCCCCAGGGCCTGGACACCCGCGTGGGCGACAAGGGGCTTGGACTATCCGGCGGCGAGCAACAGCGCATAGCCATTGCCCGGGCCTTTCTGAAAAACGCCCCGATTCTCATCCTTGATGAAGCCATGGCTCACCTTGATCCCATTGTCGCCAAAGAGATTTCCCAGAGCCTGAAACGCCTGATGGCTGGAAAAACCGTGTTCGCCATCTCCCACCGACTGCGCGACATTGAACATGCCGATGAGACTCTGGTCATGGCCCAGGGGGCTTTGGAGGCAAAAGGAACACATGAGGAGCTGATTGTTAACTCTCAGACATACAGAAAGCTTTGGCAGATTCAGGAACAATCCCGCGTCTGGCGGCTTGGCAAAAAATCATTGCAGGAGGAACAGGCGTGATCCGTTCATATCTTGGGTTCGACTTGGCGGAATATCGTGATCCTCTAATAATGAAAGGGGTCATTTATGGTTCGCTTGGAGCCTGCGCCGAGGCATTGCCCTGGTACCTTGCAGCTTTCGGTCTGCCCTACGTTCTTGAGGGAGGCAACGGCGCTCTGGCTGGCGCTGTAGCGCTGGCGCTGGCTGTTGCAGGTTTTCTGCTTGGGGTCCTGTGCAAAATGAAGGCGTTCAATGCCAACTTTGCGGCTGCATACACCCTGGTGGCGCATGTTCGACTGCGCCTAGCAGACCATCTTGCCAAACTTCCACTTGGGCGTGTGCATTCACAGCGCGATGGGGCATGGACGGAACTGATGACTACACAGTTCAGCCATTATCAGGAAATCGTGACCAATTTCTGGGGATATGTGGTTGCGGGGACGGCTTTTCCCCTTTTGCTCTGGCTGCTGCTTCTGTGGCTCAACTGGACGAGCGCTCTTGTCATTCTTGCATCGTTGCCGATTGCGTTGCTGAGCGTGCCCATTGCATACAGGTTACTGGAGCATGCCGCAGAAAAAGTCACTTCGGCCAGACAATCGGCAACAGTAAAAGTCCTTGAAGTGGTGACAGGAGCAAGAGACCTTCGTTTCTTTGACCCACAAGGGCTACGCCAGCAAGCGACACTACAGTCGCTCAAAGACCTTCGTGACGCATCTATGCTTATAGAGGTGGCCCCTGCCCCGGCTTTATCGCTGTTCAGTTTTGTAGTATATATCGGCGCTGCTGTGGCCATTGGAACTGCGATACTGCAGCTTATAGATGGCAATGGCAGACCAGCTGTCTATTTTGCGGCCGTTCTTGTAACATTGCGTCTGGCGGCTGCCATCAATGAGTACGGTGTATACCTGGCCGTCATGCGTTTTGGCGGCATGATCATCAGGCGTATTCGCGGTATTCTTGCAGAACCGGCAATGCCGCAAGTCTCGCAAGGGCAACATCCCAAAGATGGCTCTATCGAAATTCAGAATGTTTCATTCGGCTACGGCAACACAGATGTTGTGCGCAATGTTTCGCTTCGTGCGGAGTCGGGCTCAATGATTGCACTGGTCGGGCCATCTGGCTCCGGCAAAAGCACCATTGCGGCACTGACGGCACGGCAATGGGATACAAGGCAGGGATGTGTGCTCATTGGCGGTGTGGATGTGCGTCATATGGACGAGGCCACGCTGCACAAAACAGTAAGCATGGTTCTGCAGGATGTGGTTCTTTTTCCCATGACGGTGGCGGACAACATCCGGCTGGGACGTCAGGACGCACCCTTGGAAGATGTTATTGCCGCCGCTAGGGCGGCCTGCATCCACGAACGCATTATGCAGTTGCCCAAGGGGTACGAAACCATGCTTGAAAGTGGCGAAGTAATGCTTTCGGGAGGCGAACGTCAACGCGTGGCCATTGCCCGAGCAGTTCTAAAAGACGCGCCCGTACTGATTTTCGATGAGACAACGTCAAGTCTGGATCTTGAAAACGAGACCATGGTGCAACAGGCTATTGGCAATCTTTGCCGGGGCAAAACAACCATTGTTATTGCACACAGACTGTGGACAATTCAGGATGCTGACGAAATCTTCGTCCTGGATGATGGCAGGATTGCAGAATCCGGCACCCATGCCACCCTGCTGGAACATGATGGACTCTATGCCAGACTTTGGAATGCCCAGAATGATAGCGCCACGTAGTACGATCAACTTCAACCAACCCAAAAAATGCGCGTAAACAATCATTCCTGGCATGATGGCATCAAAAGAAGCTTCGCCTGAAGCAATCTGCATTGTCGCCACAAAGACTCTGCAGCAGGATAATATCAATCGTAAAAGAGGAAACGCATGGACACAATGAAGGATCCATATTCAGAACAGGGCGAATTCTATGATGTTGTTTCTGGCGGTTTATGGAAAACCAGAAAAGTCTTTCTGGATGTTCTCGCTGGCCTTGCCAATGTTGATGGAGTCATTCTTGATATTGGCTCGGGCACGGGGCACGGGGTGGTTGCCGTTTCAGAGGTCTTGCCAGGTGTTGAGATTTTTGCCGTAGAGCCATCTTCAACAATGCGGGCAACGCTCCTCTCCCGTATTATGCAGACTGGCGATTTGCAGCAGCGCGTAACAGTCATTCCAACAACATTCGAAAATTTTGAACTGCCAGACCGAGTCCGGGCTGTGCTGCTTCTGGCCTGCATAGGCATTTTTGACGATGGGGCACGGCAGAATTTCTGGGCAAAACTTGCGCCGCATATGCCGATGGGCGGACTGGTTCTCTTTGACGTCATGATCGACAAACCGGCACCGGTGGCAAAAATGCGCGTAGCTGAAATCCCCGTGGGCCGGCATACCTATCATGCATGGGTTGAAGGAGTTCCGCAGGGAGACAAGTATCAAAAATGGCAGTCCACTTTTCAGATAACAAAGGGAGACCAGGTATTGCTTGAACGCCATATTGAAAGTGTATGGAGGACACTGAGCCTGGAAGATGTGGCCCGCGAGGCAGAGCCTTTTGGCTTTGCCTATGAGCCACTGCCTGCGGATCCCCGTATCCCATCTGGATTGCTCCGCAAGATTGCTCAGTAAAACAGCATGCGTCACGACCTTGTCAAAGGTTGTTGCTTCAGTTGGTACAACCGGGGCAAGGGTCTGGTTCCAAGAACATTTTTTGTCGAACCTTTCGCATACAGGGGGGCCGCCAATGTGCGGCCCCCCTTTTCTTGGGCCTGCTATGCCTCCGTTTATTGGAGTGGAACCCAAAGGCAGGGCAGGCCCTTTCAACGGGCGGTTTTTGCAACAGGTTTCCGTACTATTTCGCCCGAGGAGTGTACCGTAAAACCACTGGAGCGGAACAGGTCTTAGGCATACAGTTCCGATCTGCGTTTAGCCATGGATCATCTGGAGTTTTCCCGTGCAAACAACCTGTCCAGAGTATTGCTCATACCGGAAACGGAGTAACAAGTTCATAACTATCTTTTTCCTAATTATATATCCGACACATGCAGAGCCTAGTGGAACATATGGATCCGCCTGAAAAAAATCCAGCCTTTCGCGGCCGGCGGTTTAATGAGGGACGAGCCCGGTCAGACCCCACAGGGGAACACATCCCGTAACCGCATGTTCCTGCAGAAAGCGAATAACGCGGGCTGAAAAAATATTTGCTATTGCTATAACTTTTTTTCGGAGTATGACGAAAAGCGCGGAGAGACTGCGTGACAAATTTCACAGACGATACTGGCGGGCGCATCCGGCCGGATTTTAGCGCACGACGAAAATCCGAACTTCATTTCGTCCGGATCCGCGCTGGCCTTCGTTGTGTTTGGATGGCCTTGCCGAACGCCATTCGGTCAAGGTCGCGGCATGCGCTGTGCCGTCTTTTCCGCGCCACTCGCTGTCCGTACCAGCGGATCAAAAGGAAGGTTGTATGAAATTGCGATTGTTGCCCAAGTTATTGCTGCTCATTTTGCTGCCCGCGCTTCTGGGTTTGTGCGCGGTGAGCTGGTTCAGCTACAAAAGCGCGGAAAACGCCTTGGACGCGCAGATTTCCCAAAATTTTGACCTGCTGGCCGCCATTGAGGCCAGCCAGCTGGACCGCACGACGGCCTTGTTGCGGGTTGTGCTGAAGAATGCCGCGAGCATCGCCAGGCTCCGTAATTTTCTCAAGGCCGGGTCCGACGAGGAAAGGGCTTCCCTGCGGACCGGCATGCAGCAAGCCCTCAAAAGCCTTTCCACGGACTTCTCCCTGTTCGCGGATGTGGCTTTGGTCGCTCCGGACGGGGTGGTGGCCGGGCATACCTCCGCCAAGGGCGTCGGCATGAATGTGGCGGAACGCTTCTATTTCAGGGAATCCATGCAGGGCAAGAGCGCCACGCTGAACACGAAAAGCAAGGCCACGTGAGAGATCATCTCCATCATTTCGACGCCGGTCATGGACGGCAATGCGGTGCTGGGCGTACTCTACGCCACTGTGAACCTCAAGGCCCTGGCCGAACAAACCACGGACAGCGTCAAGATCGGCCGGACCGGATCCTGTTTCGTCTATGACCGCACGGGGCTGCTGCTGATGCACCCCAACAGGAAATACATCGGCGACGAGGACGGCAAGCTGGACTGGGTCAGGCGGATTCTGGAACAGCGCGACGGCCATCTGCGCTATATTTGGGACGGCAAGGAAAAAATGGTCTATTTCCGCGCCATTCCCAGTATGGACTGGTCCGTGCTGGTAAGTGTGGAGCGGGCCGAGATCTTTGCGCCCGCGGCGGCGCTGCTGCGCGGCAACCTCCTGCTGATGCTGGGCATCGGTCTGGTGGTGGGGCTGATGATTTTCTTTGTGGCCCGAAACATCGCCGGGGCGCTGGATTTGGGTTCGCGCTTTGTGGCCCGCGTGGCCGAGGGGCATTTTGAAATTGACGGAACCCAGCGCCACAGCATGGAAAAAAGCGCGGCCCGCCCGGATGAAATCGGCGGCCTCTTCCGGGGCGTGGGCGGCATGGTGGAAAACCTCAAACGGCTCTTTGCGGAAAGCGAGCAGAAGACGCTGGAAGCCCATGCGGCCACGGAAGAGGCCCGCAAGGCCATGCGGGAGGCCGAGGATGCCCGCAAGGCCGCCGAGGGCGCGCGCCGTGAGGGCATGTTAACCGCCGCCGGGCAGCTGGAGGAAGTGGCCGCCGTGCTTTCTTCCACCTCCGCCCGACTTTCAGCCCAGATCGAGCAGTCCGACCGGGGCGCGGCCGAATCCGCCTCCCGCCTCTCCGAAGCGGCCACAGCCATGAACGAAATGAACGCCACTGTCCAGGAAGTGGCCAGGAACGCGGGTTCCGCCT
>APFI01000232.1 GCA_000403945.1 Desulfovibrio sp. Dsv1 | reverse complement strand
AGCGACAAGCGCGGCGGCGAAGTATTTGTCGTAGCCCCGTTCGGTCATGGCCGGGATGGTCAACGCGCCAATGGCCGCCACCGTTGCCGGACCCGAACCGCTGATCGCGCCGAAAAACATGCAGGTCACGACTGTGGCCAGGCCTATGCCGCCGTGCAGCCCGCCCACGAGTTCGTCGGCCAGGGTCAGCAGCCGCCGCGACAAACCGCCCGCCCCCATAAACACGCCTGCAGCAATAAAAAAGGGGATGGCCATGATGGGAAAGCTGTCGATGGCGGTAAAGGAGATCTGCGCCATGTACTCCATGGGCAGCGTCTCGGCGCTGATAATGGTAGCCAGCGTGGAAAGCCCAAGCGAGATGGCAATGGGCACGCCGATGACGCAGAGGAGGACAAAATAGCCGAAGAGAGCGACCAGAGGCTCGATGTAGTCCAGCAAAAAACAGGGGGAGACGATCAGTCCGGTGATGCAAAGACCGCTAATCGTGTCCAGCGGACCGCACAGCCGAACCTGTTTGTACAGGGACTGCAACAGCCTGAGACACATCAGCCCGAAGCCGAAAGGCAAAATGAGATACGGCACCAGATAGGGCAGCCTCAGGGCTGTGGTGTACTGCGGAAAATCGAGCAGGCGTTCGATCTGGGCCCAGCCAAACCAGGCAATGGTGGCCGTCAGACAGAGAAACAGGGTCTCGACGATGATCCAGCTGATCTGCTGCGCGCGCTTCGGCAGATGATCGTAGATGATGTCTACCCGGATGGACGAGCGTTTTCTGATGGCCACGGAGAGTGCCAGATAGGAGATCCAGATGAAGATGTAGCGGGAAATCTCCTCCGTCCATACGGCGGCGCCGGCACGGGCCACAAATTTTGTGACGATGTAGCGGTAAATCACCTGCCAGGTGATAAACAGGATGATGCTGAGCAGGCCGCTGATCATGAAAATGCCTTCAAAATGCTCGTCTAGCCAGGGGAGAATGCCTGTTTTCCGGGAGCGGATCTCCATGTCGGTTTCTCGTGGTGGTTGTAATGCTTGAAAAGGATCAGGGCAGCCTCAGGGGCCTGAGCCGGGAAGCGCCCTGAAAAAACTGTTTCGTCGTTTTCAGGTCATGGTTCGTCGTGATCGCTCTGTTGGGCAACCTGGGCGGAACAGAGCTCCAGGCACACAGAGAGGCGCGGCCCTGCCTGCACTTTCCTGGAGATCAGGCGGATACTGAGGATGATCTGCGCCCATCAGGAGTGGCTGCGCAGATCACCCAGGTCGTCCAAAAAAAAACTTCAAGCCAATCCGCCGTTCACCTTGATCCCTGCCTCTGTTCCTTCAAGGCGCTGTACCTTTTCCGGGGCCGGCTATTTCCTGAAATAGTCGCGCGCAAGCCTGACCACTGTACCGGACAGCAGGAACACTGCAATCAGGTTCGGGATGGCCATCAGTCCGTTGAAGGTATCGGCCACGCCCCACACGATCCCGAGATCAACCGTGGCCCCGATGATTGCAACCGCAGAGTAGACGGCGATAAACGGTTTGATGATCTTCTTGCCGAAAAGGTACTCGATGCATCTCAGGCCGTACAGTCCCCAGCCAAGGGTCGTCGAGAAAGCGAAGCAGCACAGCGCCACCGCCAGAAGCGCCGATATCCAGCCGCCAAAGGTGCTTGTGAAGCCCTGTATGGTGAGCTCCGCTCCGGCAGCCGCCCCGTAGTGGATCGGAATCCCGCTGCAGAGGATCACAAGCGCTGTCAGCGTGCAGATAATGATGGTATCCGCAAACACCTCGAAGATGCCCCACATGCCCTGTTGGACCGGATGGCTGACATCCGCGCACGCATGGGCGATCGAACCGGTTCCGATGCCTGCTTCGTTGGAAAAGATGCCCCGCGAGATGCCCCTTCGCATGCTGATGAGCAGACTGCCGACAACTCCGCCCGTGACCGCCTTCGGTGCGAAAGCGCCCTCGAAGATGGCCGCGAAAACAGCGGGTACCGTCTCAATGTGCACAAAGACCAGTGCCAGACCCAGGATGATGTAGAACAGCGCCATGAAGGGCACCAGCCGCGCCGTGACATTGCCGATTCGCTTGATTCCTCCGAAAAGAATGATCCCCAACAGCAGCGTGATGATGATCCCGATCGTGAGATTGACGCGGGGAATCCCGGCGCTGCTGACAACGTGAAAGTTGAGCAGGGCCGCATCTATTGCCGCGGTGATCGTGTTGACCTGCGTGGCGTTTCCCGTGCCGAACACGGCCAGCACACCGAACAGTGAATAGCAGATCGCCAGCCACCGCCATTTTGTGCTCAATCCGTTCTTGATATAGTACATCGGACCGCCGACCCAGTCGCCGTGATCATTGCGCTCTCTGAAATGCACGGCCAGCGTCACCTCCGCGAACTTCGTGCACATTCCGAGAAGGGCGGAGACCCACATCCAGAAGATAGCTCCCGGGCCGCCAAGTGCGATTGCTCCGGCCACGCCGGCGATATTCCCTGTCCCGACAGTTGCCGCCAGTGCTGTACACAGGGACTGGAAAGAGGTCAGTGACCCGCCCCCGGCTTTCTTCCTTTCAAATATAGAGCCAAAGGTATGCGCCAGGACATAGAAGAATTTTCTGAACTGCAGGAATCTGGTGCGCCATGTCAGCCAAAGCCCGACTCCGAGAATGCAGACCATAGAGGGAACGCCCCAAACGACAGCATTCACCGTATTGTTGATCTCTTCTATCAGCGCTAACATAAATCTCTCCCAAATATGTGTGGTTATCTCTAGGTGCCTTTGAATCCTGTTCTGACAATCAAAGGCTCATATTTCGTTGTGTCGCTCAGCATATTGTCTGGTCATATCTCCCTGAAAATCTACAGTAAAGCTGCTCTCAACAGTGCAGGCACCGGTGGTACATACGCCCGGCAAAGTGGTCAGGGAAAATCCCCAACTACTTTTGTGTGTTCGCAATCAACGACAGCAGCTCGGCCGGAATTTCCTTGGCGAACTTCTGACGTACAGCCTCGGTCTTTTGCTTCAGCTCTTCCCGCTGTTTGGGACTGAGCCTGTGAATTTGGATGCCCTTGTCCCTGAAGGCCTGCCAGGCTTTTTCCTCCAGCTTCACGCTTTCCTTGCGCTGCCAGACCAGTGCTTCCCGGGCGGCCTCGGTGATGATCTGCTGCTGCTCAGGGGACAGACCATCCCACCTCTTCTTGTTCATCAAAAGGATGTGCATGGAGTAGTTGTGCTGTGAATCCATGGCATACTTGAGTACTTCCGTATGCTTGGCGTCATTCAGAAGCGAGAAGGTGTTGCCTTCGGCGTCAACCGTGCCCTGCTGCAGGGCGGTGTAGGTCTCGCCCCAGGCCACGGGCGCGGGATTCATGCCCAACTCAGTGGCCACGGCCACTTCCACGGGCGAATCGGTGGTGCGGACCTTCAGATTCATCAGATCAGCCACATCGTTCAGGGGCTTTTTTGCGGAAACAAAGTTGCGGTAGCCGTATTCGCTGAACATGATGGTCTTCAGACCAATGCCTTCCGCCACTTTGTCCAGCGCCTTGCCCAGCTCGCCCTCATCCAGTGCCTTGTACAGCTTTTCCTGATTCTTGGGATCCGTGACGTAGGGCAGGTCAATGGCCATGTAGGCCCTGGAAAAGCTGGCCAGATTCGGGGTGGAGCTGGAAGACATGTCCAGCGTGCCGGCCTGGGCGGCCTCGGTAGTCACCCGGTCGCTGCCCAACTGGCAGTTGCCGAAGATCTGGATGCGGATCTTTTTCCCGCTTTTCTGTTCCACCAGCTCTTTGAACTTCTCGTAGCCGACGGTCACGTTGTTGCCTGGCGCCATGGGGTGACCAAGCCGCAGGGTCAGGGGCTTGGCCGCATAGGCTTCATAGGTGAAACCGGCCAGAATAAAGCTGGCGGCCGCCAGGCAGAGTCCCCGCGAAAACAGGTTACGCATCGTTATGCCTCCCAAAGGTAGAAAGAATAAATTGCAGTGCCTCATGCCTGACTCTCAGTGAATGCGCAGAGGTGTCCTGTCCTCCTGGGGACTTTCTTCTCCCCCGGCTTGAACAGCCCGATGAGACACTGCCTTGCACGCTGCCTCGAACCATAGGCAACTCCGTTTATTTTCACGATAAGCTACACGCTCGGGCAGCATTACGCCAGCCCGAACAGGCGTATGGCCCTTTTTTGCGGCTCAGCCTGCAGCGGGAAGGCCTTGCAGGATGAGGTGCGTCCACCAGCTCCACGCCAGGTCTGTCCCCTTGGCCACAGTCCCCAGGCAGAGTCTGGGCTGTGCGGGCGCCAAAGCCCATGGCCTTGAGGCCGTCTTGAACGAGGCACTCTTTTTGATGCCATCAATCATTTCCGGCGTGTTGGCCCTGAAACGAACATCAATCACCTGCCTCCTGTCTCGGAAACGCTTGCCGTGCCCGCCGGGCTGCCGGCCCTGCCAGCAGGGCAACGCACCGCCTTCCTGTTTGCATCACGCCCCTGCAAATGCTATATGAAGGAGCCGCAGGCAACCAGAAAGCTGACAGAAATGCCGCTTCAGCAACGAAAGGGGCGCATAGGGGAAACCTCAATATGGGAACAGACAGGACCCGGAATATCACGCCGGAGCAGGTGCTCGCCTGCGCCATCGATATCGGGGAGCAGCTTTTGATCAACGGCGCAGAGGCCTGGCGTGTCGAGGATACGATCCGGCGGCTCAGTAAAGCCTACGGCATGAAGCAGGTGCATGTTTTTTCGATGGCCTCGATGATCATGGCCACGGTCGAAACGCCGGACGGACACTGGGAGAGCCAGTCGCGGCGCGTGTTGCGCTACGGCATCGACATGACCAGACTGGATGCACTCAACAGCCTGTCCAGGAGCATCTGCCGGGAGCAGTACGACTATGCGACGGTGCGGGAGAAATTTGACGCTGTGCGTGCCGGGAAACGCTACTCCTGGCCGGTGCAGTGTCTGGTCGGCGCCTTGATCGGCGCCTCCTTTACGGTATTTTTCGGCGGTTCCCTGCGCGACGCGTGCGCGGCCTGCCTGGTGGGCGCCATTATCCGTGCTCTGGTCTTTCTGCTGGACCGGCCGCAGATCATGCCCATGTTCTCCAACACCCTGACCTCCTTTCTGGCGGGACTGGCCTGCATCGCCGTCTGCAGCACGGGCTTGGGGCGGAATCTGGATGCCATCATGATCGGAAGCATCATGCTGCTGATTCCGGGCGTCATCCTGACCAACTCCTTTCGCGATTTCATCAGTGGCGACATGATGACAGGATTGCTGCATTTTATGGAGGCGATGCTGATTGCGCTGTGCGTAGCAGGCGGTTTCGCAGCAGCGATTCTGGCCACAGGAGGCCAATTGTGACTCAGGCATATATGGCGGTCCTCGCTGCCTTTTTTGGTTCTCTGGGTTTTGCCCTGCTGTACAACATGCGGGGAAAGCGCATTCTGGTGCCGGCAGTGGGCGGCGCCTTCTTCTGGGGCTTTTATCTGGTCTTCGTTCAGGTGACCGGCAATCCCTATCTCGGTTTTTTCATTTCGGCGGTGCTGCTCACCGCCTATGCGGAGGTCTGGGCCATCGTTCTGAAAACGCCGGTCACCGTGCCGCTGATTCCCACTGTCATCCCCTTCATCCCCGGCGGCGGCCTGTACTATTCGGTCAACGCCCTGCTGCGGGGAGACCTCCATGCCTTTGCCGGGAAGGCAGCGCAGACCATGGGGCTCGCTCTGGCCCTGGCGGTGGGCATCATGCTGGCCACCTCCCTGGCCAAGCTCCTGCGGTTTTACTACGAAAACATCCGCTGAAGCCGATCATCCGGGGCGCCCGCCTGCCGAGGATTCGGCATGAGGCAGGACTCTCACTCCAGGTTCACCTTCGCAGCAGGCTGAGAAGCCACAGCGCCGGTTTCGGAAAGGTCGCCAACAGGGGCAATCTTGCCAGCCAGGAAATCTTTTCAAGGCGGACATGATCACCTGAACTTGCGTTCGCGGCGCATGGAACACCAATGAACAGGGCGTAGAAGATGGTGGCACGGCGATCTGCCTGCTTCCGCAGCGGCGGTGTAAACAAACCGGTATGCTCCGGTCACGGGACGGGGGCGCCGATGGCCTTTCTGACCGATCGGCGCAGCGATTCCCGTGAGCAGGGCAGCAGCACCCTGTTACTTTCCGATAAGTGGAGAGCGCGGATCAGGAACAGGGTGACGATCATGATGCATGATAAGCCTACCGTAAAACCAGGTAATGGACCCTGGCCTGATACGCTGTAAATTCGCCATGGGGCTCAAGGGCATGTCAACCCCACGTCACCTGCGATGACAGCGTAACCCCTGCTGTCATCGCTGCCTGCCTGAAATTTTTTCAGGGACAGAACTATTTCCGTTTGAAAAAGATCGGCATGTCCGCCTTACCCAAAATGAGGGTAGAAAATTCTTCGGTCTTCATGGACTTCAGGTCCGCACGCCTGATCATGTAGAAAATGGCACCAAGGCCGCACCAGACCAGCAGGGCATACCAGGATTCGATGGCAATGGCTGCCGGAGAACCAGGAATGGTCAGCAGTCCCAGACACAGAAGTGATGTGCATACGCCGATGACGGCATAAACTTTGTCGCGGCCGGACCCGGGCAGTGTCGGATGTGCCGCCATGAAACGGTATGCGGTCATGGCTGTGAATCCGTAGGCGATGACCGTGCCAATGGCCGACATGTCCACCACCCAGTTCAAGGCTTCCCGACCGAACCACGGTGCGGTGAGGGCCACGATCATGGTGAATACGACGGTGCAATGTGGGGAATGATGTTTATGATGAACCCTGTTGAAGCATTCCGGCAGGAATTTGGCGCGGGCCATGCCGAACAGCAGACGACTGGTGGCGATATAAAAGCCATTGATGCCGGTGAGGATGGCCGCCAACACGGTCAGGGCGAGAATGATGCTCCCCACGGAGCCCAACGTGAACCTGGCGACATAGCCTGTGGTCCAGACATGATTTGCAGCCAGCAGTTCGGGATACGGGAGAACAACGCCCACACCCAGCGTGACCAGCGCGTATATGCCTCCGCCAAGCAGAATGGCAGCCACCATGAGGAACGTGGACTTGTTCGGCGGAAAGTCGAATTCCTCCGCCGCCTGAGGGATGGTATCAAAACCCACGTACAACCAAGGGGCTATGGCCACTATGGAGGCCACGGCGCCCAGAGGCGATACGTTTTGTGCGAAGAATGGGCGCAAATTGTCCAGATGCGCTGTAGGTGCGAAAAAGGAGCCGCAGCAGAAAACAACTACGCCGGTCACCAGAATCAGGGCCAGAATTGCCTGTGTGCCACCTGCAAAGCTCACGCCCCGGTAATTGATGAAACCAAAAAGCAACACGGCTCCGGAAAGTAACATCAGCTCTCCGGCGTACACATCCCATCCCGCGATGGTATACATGTATCCCCATTCGAACAGGCCTGGCAGCAGGAACCGGGTGAGCAGTGCAATGGCTGTGGCATTCAAGGCGATGATACAGGTGTAACCGAGTGCCAGGGCCCACCCACAGATGAATGCGGCTGTCGGACCGAATCCGGCGTAGGCATAGGCGAATTCTCCGCCCGCCACAGGATAGTATTCGATCATTTTCCCATAACTCAGGGCGATAAAAGCGAGCAGGCCGGCACCGAGGATAAAGCCGATGCACGCGGCTATGGGGCCGGCTTGGGGAAGAAAGCGAATGCCCGGCAATACGAAGCACCCCCAGCCGAGGATGCAACCCAAAGCCAGTGTCCAGACCTGAAACGGCGACAGGGACTTCTTGAGTACGATACGGTCCTCTTCGAGTACGGCACAGTCTGCTGCTTGTTCCGGCGAATGTGAGTTCATAATTCCTCCTTCAATGTGTTCAGCGCCATTTCTGCTCCATCTCATTAATGGTTCATGCGGATCAGTAATGGTTCATGCGGATCGGCTGGCTTCCCTGGAGGCAATGACTACCGGTTCATGGCTCATTCTTGGAGGAAATGTGTTGATCTTCCAAAAAAGATGCACCCGTTCATGCACAAAACAACGAATAATACCAGCGTACCGCAATGCGCGGAGAGGTGATTTCGGCCTCGTTGTCCAATTGAATTGGTCGAAAAAGAACAGTTATGCTTCAAATTTTCCTTTCAGGTTCACCTCCACATCATTTGAACACCTGACCGCTGACAAGCCCCGCCTGAATTCCAGGGGCTCTGGTAGCGGCTTGCTGGATAGTGGGGGCAACCATGGTATGATCGATATACGTTCCATGCCAGGCTCCCCCACTGTTGCAAAAGAAGAAAGAATAATCGTAACAATCAGCCGCACTGCAAGACAAAGCTTTCGACGGCTTTACGTGCTCCTGAAGCGGATAAAGCGTCCGTGCTCCGGATCTGGGCTCAGTTCTCGAAATTCGCCTCCAACAGGGCCAGAATCTGGTCGCGACTGGCCTTTCTGGGGTTGTTGTCCAGCAGGCGCTTGGCGGCAAAGGCGCGGTCGGCACTGGCCGGCAGGTCTTCTTTCTTCACCTTGTAGTGGGCAAGGCCGGTCTTGATGTCGAGATCCCTCAGCAGATCGCGGAAAGCGGCCTCCACATCGGCGGCGCGGTCAAGCACACTCATCATGCCGACGCGGTCTTCGCCACGCAGAATATCGGCCACAGTGGCGTACTTGTCCGGATTGGCGATGTAGTTGAAGCCCACGGAGAAGGGGGAACAAATGGCTATCGCCAGGCCATGAGGGATGTGGCACTCCACAGGCAAGGTGGTGCCCACCGCATGAATGATGCCGTTTTGCGTGTTGCCAAAGCCCATGCCGGCCAGGGCCGAGCCGTAGAGCATGGCGTCCCGGGCGGCCAGATTGCCACCGTTGGCGTAGGCCTGCCGGATGTTGGCGCCCACCATTTTCATGGCGGCCAGGTTGAGGGCGTCGGTGATGGGGGTGGCCGCGATGCCGCAGAAGGACTCCATGGCGTGCACGAAGGCGTCAACGCCGGTCATCGCGGTGACACGCGGGGGCAAGCCCACGGTGAGCGACGCGTCGAGCAGCACCACGTCGGCGTACATGTGCTCGGAAACCACGCCCTTCTTGCCGCCGTTCTTGGTGTCGGCCAGAACGGAGATGTTGGTCATTTCGCTGCCCGTTCCCGCTGTGGTGGGAATCAGTATCTTGGGCAGGGACGGATTGGGCACCAGGTTCATACCGAAATATTTGTCAATCGGCCCCTCGTTGGAGAGCAGCACAGCGGCGGCCTTGGTGGTGTCCAGGGCACTGCCGCCGCCGAAGCCGATGAGCACATCGGCCTTGAAGTCCTTGGCCGCGTCGGCGCAGGCCTGGATGGAATCCATGCTGGGCTCGAGCTCGGCCTTGGCGAAGAGTTCCCAGGCAATGCTGCCCGCGGTCAGAACCTCTTCCAGAGGCTGCTGCACGTTCAGCTTGGCCAGACCGGGATCGGTAACGATCAGGGCACGGGAGCCCTTGAGGCTCTTGACTTCCTTGGCGGCATCCTTGATGGAGCCGTTGCCGTGAACGATCTTTTTGACGGTGAAATGAGAAAAAGGCATGACGTGATGTCCTCCTGTGTGCAGGTTGTGGGTTGGACTGGACTCCG
>APFI01000231.1 GCA_000403945.1 Desulfovibrio sp. Dsv1 | reverse complement strand
CTGTTTGAGGCGGGTCGGACTTTTGGCAGCCCGGCCCGCCTGGCCGCTCACTACTTTAGAGGCCGAATTTCTTTTCGATGTCGACGAAGGCCTTGTCGATGCCGCCGACGATCTCTTCGATGTCGGACTTGGTGGCGATCAGAGCCGGGCACAGCGTCAGGGTATTGTTAAGCTCGCGGAAGGACCGGGAGGTCTTGCCGATAAGCACTCCATTGGCCTTGGCCGCGCCCACCATGGCGTTGGCCACCGCCTCGGCGATGGGTTCCTTGGTGGCGCGATCCTTCACAATCTCGATGCCCGCAAACAGGCCACGGCCCCGCACGTCGCCAATGATGGCGTGTTTCTCCATCAGCCCCTTGAGGCCTTCCAGCAGGTAGTCGCCCATGGTCACGCAGTTTTCCAGCAGCTTCTCCCGCTCGATGATCTCCATGTTGGCCAACGCCGCTGTCGGGCCTGCAGTGCAACCGCCAAAGGTGCTGATGTCGCGGAAATAGGCGTCGTGATCCGCCGGGTCGGCCAGGAAGTCCTGGAACACCTTTTCGGTGGTCACTGTGCAGGAAATTGCCGCATAGCCAGAGGCCACGCCCTTGGCCATGGTCACGATATCGGGCTGCACGTTCCAGTACTGATAGCCGAACCACTTGCCGGTACGGCCCAGGCCACAAACCACCTCGTCGAAAATCAGCAGGATGCCATACTTGTCGCAGATTTCGCGCATGGTTTCGTAATAGCCCTCTGGCGGCACCAGAATGCCTCCGCCTGCGGTCATGGTTTCCACGATCACGCCGCCGATTTCATCCGGGCCGACACTGAGGATGACCTCTTCCAGTTGTTTCGCCATCTTCACGCCCAGGTCGGCGCAGGGGCCGAACTTGGAGCGATACACATCGCAGTCCGGGAAGACATGGAAGCCAGGGGTAAAGGGGCCGTACTGCACCCGACGCTCGAACTGCCCGCAGGCGCTCAAGGCGGTGATGGTCGTGCCGTGGTAGTCGCGGTCACGATAGATGATGCCGGTCTTCTTGCCCTTGTGCTTGAGCTGGCCAATCTGACGAACGATCTTGAAAGCCTTCTCGTTGGCCTCGGAACCGGAGTTGGAAAGATACACACGGCTCAGGCCGGGCATTTTGGCAATCAGCTTTTCGGAAAATTTGATGGTGGGCACGTTGCCAATGCCGTTGGCGAAGTAGCACAGATCCATCATCTGCGCGGCCACCGCGTCCACGATTTCCTTGCGGCCATAACCCACGTTCACTGTCCACACGCCGCCGGAAACGGCATCGAGATAGGTCTTGCCGCCAATATCCGTGACGCGCATGCCCTCGCCTTTGACATAGATGGCTGGCTCGAAGCCCTTATGCTGGGTCAGATGATGCCAGACGTGCGTCTTGTCCAAGGTGATCAGCTCTTCCTTGTTAAAAGACATGGTCTTGTCCTCCTCTCGTAAAAGGTTGTGTAGGGGGAGGAGTGTGCAGAGCCCGCTCCCCCATGATGTTGTGCCACCCTCAGTCTGCGCGAGGCGGGGCACTGCCCCATCTCACTTCAGCAGATCGGCGACGTTTTCAAGCTTATAGTTCAGGGCTTCGGCCACAGCCTTGAAGTAGACCTTGCCATCGCAGGTGTTGATGCCACGGGACAGGGCTTTGTCATCCCTGCAGGCCTGTGTCCACCCCTTGTCCGCCAGGGCGACCATGTACGGCATGGTGGCGTTGGTCAGCGTGAAGGTGGCCGTACGGGCCACAGCGCCTGGCATGTTGCCCACAGAGTAGCAGACCAGCTCGCCCTTCTTGATTTTATGCCTGAAGGTAGGCTTATCGTGATAGGTGGCACCATGCTTGGCTGTGGGCTCGATGCAGCCGCCCTGATCAATGGCCACGTCCACAATGGCAGCGCCGGCCTTCATCTCCTGCACCATGTCCTCGGTCACCAGCTTCGGCGTCAGGGCGCCGGGAATCAGCACGGAACCGACGACCAAATCGGCATCCTTCACCGCCGCGGCTATGTTGAAGGCATTGGAGGCCAGGGTCTGGATGCGGCCGCCGTAGATGTCGTCGATCTGGCGCAGGCGGAACAGATTGTTGTCGATAATGGTCACCCGGGCGCCCATGCCCATAGCCACCTTGGCCGCGGACAGACCCACCGTGCCGGCGCCGATGACGACAACGTGGGCGGCCTGCACGCCGGCGGTTCCACCCATCAGCACGCCCATGCCGCCCTCGATCTTGGTCAGCATCTGGGCGCCGACCTGCACAGACATGCGGCCAGCGATTTCGGACATTGGCGCCAGCAGGGGCAGGCCGCCATTGTCAAACTGGACGGTTTCGTAGGCAATGCCTACGACCTTTTTGTCGATCAGGGCCTTGGTCAGGGCGGGCTCGGGGGCGAGGTGCAGATAGGTGAACAGAATCAGCCCCTCATGGAACAAGTCGTACTCGGGCGGCAAGGGTTCCTTCACCTTCACGACCATCTCGGCATCCCAGCATTCCTTGGCGGTGCCGACCATCCTGGCCCCTGCGGCTACGAACTCTTCGTCAGTGATCATGCTGCCCAAACCGGCGCCTTTCTCCACGACGACCTTGTGGCCAGCGCCAACCAGAGCGTAAACTCCGGCTGGAGTGATGCCAACACGGTTCTCCTGTGCCTTGATTTCTTTGGGAACACCTACTAGCATTTTGCTGTACTCCTTTGTTGTGTATGAATGTTTAATGTACTGCTGCCCTGCCAGACAGCCCGGGCCCTGGCTGCTTTTCATTGTAAAGCACAATGCGTGCCACCCATGCGGCGCGATTTTGCAACATGCGGCCAAGGTCGTTCAAAGCCATTATTGCCTTGATTTACCTGGTTTTTAACCCAGTTTTCAAAGTGTTATATCAATTGGCCAGGGGCTTTGCCCTATCTGCATAGTGCCATGACCGTCGCAAAAATACATCATTTTTCCCGGGGCAGGGATGTGCAGGAGTGCCGGATAATTATGCAGTAATATTAATGGGAAATATAATATACTTTGATGAATGGATCTGGGCATGCCCAGGCAAGCCGCCGCAATTTTGCACCATCAAAAAGAAAAGGAGCAATATTGACTTTCAAAAGGTGCAAATTCGCAACAGTTCACGTCCGTGTGGGCCGCGCTGCGGGCAATGTCGCGCACCGCTGCCCTATGATTACTATATTCCAGCGAGTTACATCCCGGCTCGGACAGATTGCCGGGAGCTGCGAATATGGCATGCCTTATGCTACTATAAAAATGCCAATTGAGGTATGAGCAATCGGGCGCAGCAGCTTTTTTTACTCACATTTTTTTCAAGGAGTTGAGCCATGTACAATCCCGTGCCGACCTGTGAATGTCAGTCTCCCCAGGAACAACGTGTCTTTGACCAGATCGAGGGCAAGGAAGACAAGTTCCGCAAAACCCACTCCCGCGTCTTCAAACTGCTGGACCGTTTTGAAGGGCAAAAGCCGCGTATCGACATCGAGCGCGCCCTGTACTTCACGCAGTCCATGCAGGAGACCGAAGGCCAGCCTCTGGTGCTGCGCTGGGCCAAGGCGCTTATGCACATTGCCCGCAACATCACGGTGTATGTGCAGGACGATCAGCTTCTGCTGGGCCGGGCCGGCTGCGATGGCCGTTATGGCATCCTGTATCCCGAGCTGGACGGTGATTTTCTG
>APFI01000230.1 GCA_000403945.1 Desulfovibrio sp. Dsv1 | reverse complement strand
TCTTTCGTTTACCTGGCAGCCTCAATGATTTGGATCAGATAGTTTGCAAACATACCCTAGCCAAAATCCTTGCGGGTTGCGCTATCGGCGCGAGTCTAATGCTCAGGGACTTGAGTGCGTTGCGCTCAAAATCGCGCCGATAGCGCAGCCCGCACGAAAAAGTTGCCAATTTTGCAAAATTCCCGCAACACCAGCCCCCTCGTTCACCTCCCGGCTGCGCCGGCTACGTTCGCGGGGATTAAGGAGGTAAGGGGCATTTCCTTGGATGCGCCCGCCCCTCATTGACGCGGCCCGTTCCCGCGTTTACATTAACGAAATACGCTCAGCGGAGGTCTGTATGCCTGAACAGCAGGAACTATTTCAAAATGCCGTGTGGCAGCTTCTTGAAGCCGTGATGTTCGAGAACTGGCTGCGTTTTTATTTTATTAGCGAAAAACCGGACGCGCCCGCCGAACCGTATGGCGAGACACCGCTTTTTCTGGCCGTGCCCGACAAGGGCATGGAGAGGATCAAGGGACTTTACCCTCATCTGCTGCCCCTGGCCGAAGACATGAACGGCCGGGAGGTAGATTTCGAAACTTCCCGCCGGGCGGTGTGCACGTTTGTGCTGGACAACATGGATGGCAAGAGCATGCCCAAAGGCATGGCCGCCACCATTTTTGAAAGCGCCACGTTCCAGATTCAGATGCAATTGTTCAATGCTTGGGTGCAGATGCACGAAGACCAGCTGGACCAAGGTTTTCTGGAGTTCGGGGCTTGGCGCAAGCTTTTCGCCCAGTGGCGGGAAACGTCCGGCGGCAGGAAACTGGCGGACAGACTGGCGCTGGCTGGCCAAGATTCGGCGGCGCGTGGCGGCGACACCGTGCATTAGAGCTGCCGGATTTTCGCGTGATCCCGGCGGAGATAATTTTTTGTACGTCCCAAAGCCTGCGGGGCCGGGCCGGAGATGCACGGGTATAAATTTTTAAACATGACGGCGGATGGACTAAAAAATTTTTCATATTGTATTTTAGTATGTTAAATAAATTTTAAGAAAAATCTAACTTGGCATGCCTGTTGCAGGGGAAAAATACCTTCCTTTCTTTGCTGACAGCCTCCTCCAAATAAAACGGCCTGCCTCCCCAAGCGGGCCGTTTTCTTATGCCGGGCTTCTTTCTTTACGGACGGAAACAGTATGGATCAGCAGCATTTTTTGGCTTCGGAATATGCCCCGGCCGCAGCCGGGGACGCGGCCTTTCACATTATCCCCGCGCCCATGGAGCGCAGCGTTTCCTACGGCGGCGGCACGGCCCGGGGGCCGGCGGCCCTGCTGGCCGCCTCCCAACAGCTGGAAGCCTGGGAAAGCGGGCTTGCGCCGGGCGAGTCAGGTTTTTATACCGCCCTGCCTGTGGACTGCTCCGGCCCGGCGGAAGCGGTGCTGGCCCGCATTGAGGCGGCCACGCGCCACGCTCTGGACTGCGGCGCCGTGCCCGTGCTGTTGGGCGGCGAGCACAGCGTGAGTTTGGGCGCGTTGCGTGCCTTGGCTTGGCGGGCCAAGGAAACGAATAAACCGTTTGGCATCGTCCAGTTCGACGCGCATGCGGATCTGCGGCCCGAATACGAGGGTGACCCCCTTTCCCACGCCTGCGTCATGCATCGGGCTGTGGCTGATCTGGGCCTACCCTTGGCGCAGTTCGCAGTGCGCGATATGAGCCGGGAAGAGGCCGAGGTCCGCAAACGCTACAACATCACGCATTATGACGCCTATTTTCTGGCCCGCGTGGACCTGCCGGAGCAGCCCCTGCCCGAAGACTTTCCGCGCCGCATCTACATCAGCTTTGACGTGGACGGCCTAGATTCGTCCCTGATGCCCGCCACGGGCACGCCTTCGCCGGGCGGCATTTCTTGGCGTGAGGCCCAGTTCATTCTGGAACGCTGCATCCAGGGGCGCGAGGTAGTGGGGCTGGACGTGGTCGAGCTGGCCCCCATTCCCGGCATGCACCACGCGGATTTTACCGCCGCCAAACTGGCGCATCTGCTTATGGCTCTGGCTCTGCAAAGCCGGAACGCCATACAGGGAGAAAACATATGAAAAACACTGTCGCCACATTCAAGCAGGCCAAGGGCAAGGAAAAACTGACCATGCTCACGGCCTATGATTACAGCATTGCCCAGCTCATGGACCAGACCGGCATCAATTCCCTGCTGGTGGGGGATTCGCTGGGTATGGTCATGCTAGGCTATCTGGACACCCTGCCCGTAACCCTGGAGGACATGATCCGGCATTGCGCAGCCGTGGCGCGCGGCGCGCGGTCGGCCTTGGTGGTCTGCGACATGCCTTTCATGAGCTGTCAGGTGAGCGTGGCCGACACCGTGCGCAACGCCGGGCGACTGGTCAAGGAAGGCCGGGCCCAAGCCGTCAAGCTGGAGGGCGGCGCGGATTTTTGCGACGAGGTGCGCGCACTTGTGCGGGCCTCCATTCCGGTCATGAGCCATCTGGGCCTCACGCCGCAATCGATCAACGCGCTGGGCGGCTACAAGGTGCAGGGCAAAAGTCTGGCCGCAGCCCAGAAACTGCTGGACGATGCCCGCGCCGTGCAGGACGCCGGGGCCTTTTCCCTAGTGTTGGAATGCGTGCCGGTCGCTTTGGCTGGCCGCATCACGCGCGAGCTGGAGATCCCGGTTATTGGCATCGGTGCGGGGCCGGACTGCGACGGCCAGGTGCTGGTCTGGCAGGACATGCTGGGCCTCAGCGACGGCGAAACCCCTAAATTCGTCAAACGTTTCGGCGCGGTGGGCGAGGCCGCGCGTGCGGCCTTCACGGCCTATGCGCGAGAAGTGAAGCAGGGAAGCTATCCGACGCAGGAGCATTGCTACAGTATGGAAGATGAGGCTGAGTTGCTGGAAAAACTCTACTGACGCGACGGCCATGAAGGCTTCCTCTGGCACCTCGAAAGGTCAAAAAACTGTCGAAAGAGGACGCGGGCCGGTAGCCGAAACGCGAATAATAAGCCCGCCTGCCCCGGCAGGATCACGAATCCCCAGCCCAAAACGCGGGCCAGCTCGTGTCCGCGCCGGGACAAGGGCGCACAGCGCCTATGTTCCGACCGTGATGCGACGGCAGCACCGCCAGCGGGGCGAGGGACAGGGACATAGCCTCTCCGGCCTTCACTCTGTTAAACATTATGTGGCTGACAATGCAGCGGTCTTTCCCCACCACTAGGCTCAGTTCGGGGATGCACCCCGTGAGCGGCGCAGGCGGTTCACAAGATGCTGCCCGTCACCATGCCCGGCGTGTTCAAATGCCTGGCGTACCAAGTCGTGGGTGACGGGAAAGTCCTCCGGGGATTCCAAGCGGATAGTGACCGACATATATATTACGGGGTCACTTATTTTCAAAAGCTGTGATACAAAGCTTGTGTGGGCCATCAGCGAATATCAACGGATTCCATCATCACCGCATCAATCATTCCCAGAAGTTTGGGGAACACTA
>APFI01000229.1 GCA_000403945.1 Desulfovibrio sp. Dsv1 | reverse complement strand
GGTTCCTCAAGGAGTGCGAATGGCGCTTCAATGGAGGCAACCATAAACAGCTTCTAACCAAGTTAACTTATTGGGTAAAACAAGATAAGCACTAGAAGTCATTTCATAATTCCAGAAAAAGTCATGAAAATCGTGCAATCGAATCACATGAGCAAATACCAGGGATTAACAGATGAACAAGGGGCAATTTTGGAACCTCTCCCTGCAA
>APFI01000228.1 GCA_000403945.1 Desulfovibrio sp. Dsv1 | reverse complement strand
GTGTATATTCTTCAAAGAGCATGTCTGTTTCACCTTGTGCAATTTTGAGGGCTTATGGCTCTTTATGCAAAACTGGCCGGAATACTGGCAGACAGGCGGAAGCAGATACTCGATATCTGGCTCGAAAGGACCCTGCAAACCTATAAGTCGCCGAATTTCTTCATCCAGGTGCGGGATCCTTTCACCAACCCTGTGGGGATGCTTATCCGTGACGGTCTGTCCCGGATATTCGAGTTGCTGTGTCAGGAGGCGGAGGAAGAAGCCTATATCCGCCCCGTGGACCAGATCGTACGCATCCGGGCGGTACAGGAGTTTGCCGCATCACAGGCGGTAGTCCCCTTTCTTGAACTCAGATGGGTTGTCAGAGAAGTTCTGGCCGACAATCCGTCTTTCAATTTGCCGGCCGACCAACTGCAGCACTTTGACTGTGCGGCAGAGCGGGTAGCTCTGATAGCTTTTGACTTGTATTGCCGGTGTCGTGAACAGTTGTACCGCACCCGCGTTCGGGAGCTGAAAAGCGGGCGGGCCAGATTCACGGATGGCGGTTGTCCCTCCCGTTTGCTTGACGCTGACACGAGATCCGGAGCCAGCGAAAAAGAGTGAGGCGGCAGGCGGCAGGCACATGGACAGCATGTGTCCGGTGCCGCTGCTCTGCCTGAAATAAAACTATGCGAAGGAGTGATTGATGAAGTACGCCTTCCCGCTGGCGGCAGTAATTGCCCTGATCCTGATTGCATTGATAGGGGTGCAGATCCCTGGAATGCAATACCTGTTCGGTGTGTTTATTCCCTATGTCGCCACGATGGTGTTTGTCGCTGGCTTCATCTACCGCGTGTACAACTGGGGAAAATCACCGGTTCCTTTCCGTATTCCGACGACCTGCGGCCAGGGATTCTCACTGCCCTGGATCAAGCAGGACAAGCTGGACTGCCCGGCGACCAAAGTCCAGGTTCTGGGCCGGATGCTCCTTGAAATTCTGCTCTTCCGCTCACTTTGGCGCAACACCAAGGCAACCATGTATGAGGGGCCTCAGCTCACCTATGAATCCAGCAAGTGGTTGTGGCTCTTCGGCATTGTTTTTCATTACAGCTTCCTGATTATTGTCCTGCGGCATCTGCGGCTCTTTCTGGAACCCGTGCCCGCCTGCGTTGCCTTTGTCGAGGTGCTGGACTCGCTTTTGCAGGTGGGTGCGCCCCTGATGTACATCACCGATGCCACCGTGCTTCTGGCCCTGCTGCTGCTCTTCCTGCGGCGGCTGTGGAATCCCCATGTCCGTTACATCTCCCTGGCCAACGACTATTTCCCCCTGTTCCTTATCCTGGCGATTGTGTGCACCGGCATCCTGATGCGCTACTTCCTGCGCAGCCACGTGGATATTGAGGCCATCAAGCAGTTGGCCATTGGGCTGGTGACCCTGCATCCCACCATTGTGGCCAAGATCAGCCCGCTTTTCTATGTGCACCTGTTTCTGGTGAGCGTGCTTTTGGTCTATTTCCCCTTCAGCAAACTCATGCACATGGGCGGCGTTTTCCTGAGCCCGACCCGGAATCTGCCCAACGATTCGCGCATGCGCCGGCACATCAACCCCTGGAACCCGCCGATCAGGCCCCATTCCTATGCCAGCTATGAGGACGAGTTCCGTGCGGACATGGTCGAGCAGGGCATTCCGGTCGACAGGCCCCTGTCCAAAGAGGCCGGCGCCGCCAACTAGGGACTCTGGCGAACAGTTTGCAGCTCGAGTGAACACGAACGCTTAAGGATATAATGCAATGGCAAACGTAACTGTAGAGAAACTGGCGGAAAGCGTTGTCAAGGGGCCGTCTCTGATGACGGGCGGCTACCCGACCAAGCCGTGGATGGACATTCCGGCGGTCTTCAGGCCCGGCAACTATGCCTACCCGACCAAGGCGGAAAAACTGGAGTACCTCGACCGGCAGGAGGGGGTGAGCTTCCCCAACGCCCGCGAGTGGAGCCCGGAAGACGATGACTGGAAACTGCCGCCGAACTGGAAGGAGATCATTTTACAGGGCCTGGCAGACCGGCTCGACCGCTTCCGTTCCCTCAAGATCTTCATGGACTGTTGCGTCCGCTGCGGCGCCTGCGCCGACAAGTGTCACTTCTTCCTGGGCACGGGCGATCCCAAGAACATGCCGGTGCTGCGGGCCGAACTTTTGCGCTCGGTCTACCGTGGCAACTTCACCCTGGCCGGCAAGATCCTGGGCAAACTGGCCGGCGGTCGGGAAATGACGGTCGGCGTGCTCAAGGAATGGTTCATGTACGCCTACCAGTGCACGGAGTGCCGGCGTTGTTCGGTGTTCTGCCCCTACGGCATAGATACGGCCGAAATCACCATGATCCTCAGGGAACTACTGCACCTGGTGGGCGTCGGCATCAACTGGGCCATGGAGCCGGTTGCCAACTCCAACCGCACGGGCAATCACATGGGCCTGACGCCGCAGGCCTTCAAGGGGAACGTCGAGTTTCTCTGTGACGACATCGAAAATCTGACCGGCATCCGGGTCAACCCCAGCTTCAACCGCAAGGGCGCGGAGGTGCTCTTCATCACGCCTTCTGCCGACGTCTTCGCGGAACCCGGTATCTTCACCTGCATGGGCTACCTGCTCCTCTTCGAAACCATCGGCCTGGACTACACCTGGTCCACCTACGCGTCCGAGGGCGGCAACTTCGGCCTCTTCACATCCAACGAGATGATGAAGAAACTGAACGGCAAGATGTATGCCGAGGCGAAGCGCCTTGGGGTCAAGTGGATTTTGGGCGGTGAGTGCGGTCATATGTGGCGGGTTATCCACCAGTACATGGATACCATGAACGGCCCTGCCGATTTTCTGGAAGTGCCCAGATCGCCCATGACCGGCACGGTCTTCGAAAACGCGGCCTCCACCAAGATGGTGCACATCTCCGAGTTTACCGCGGATCTGATCAGGAACGGCAAGCTCCACCTCGACAAGAGCAGAAATGCCCACGTGATCGCCACCTTCCACGATTCCTGCAACCCTGCCCGGGCCATGGGGCTTCTGGACGAGCCGCGCTACATTCTCGATAATGTGGTGGACAAGTGGTACGAGATGCCCGAAAACACCATCCGCGAGAAGACCTTCTGCTGCGGTTCGGGTACGGCCCTCAACACGGATGAAATCATGGAGCTGCGCATGCGCGCCGGGTTGCCCCGGGCCAATGCCGTGAAATACGTGCATGAAAAGCATGGCGTCAATACGCTGAGCTGCGTCTGCGCCATCGATCGGGCCACACTGAGCACGCTGATGGATTACTGGGTGCCTGGCGTGCAGGTCGCGGGCATCAGCGAACTGGTGGGCAATGCCCTGGTTATCGAGGGCGAACAGAGGCAGGATCTGACCGAGGGTCTCCGAACCCTGGTTTAATGGCAGAACTGGAGGAACCGTAATGTACGACCGTGTGAAAATCATTACAGGGCTGGTTATCTTCGTCCTGCTTGTCCTGATACCCTTTTTGTACAACGGCAAGGCGAGCAAGGCCGTGCCCGAACTGAGCCTGCCGACGACCGCCAAGCACTGCGTTCTGCCGGCCGACGAGATGCGGGCCAAGCACATGCAGCTCTTGAATACCTGGCGCGACGAGGTGGTGCGCAGCGGTGACCGTACGCCCGTTGTCGTTGACGGTCAGGCGTATCCGAAGAGTCTGCAACTGAACTGCATGGCATGCCACACCAGCAAGGTGAATTTCTGTGACAGGTGCCACGACTATTCCTCGGTAAAACCGTACTGCTGGGATTGCCATTTGGCTCCGGTTGAGTGAGCGCGGAGAAGGAGACTGACAGATGGATCAGAAACGAAGAAATTTCCTGAAGATAGCGGGCATTTCCACCCTGGCTGGCCTGGGCGCGGGCACAGGTTTGGGGCATCTGGTGGATGGCGCCCAGTCGGCTTTGGCGGCAACGGCAGCGCCCCAGGGCGATGCGGCCGGCAAGCACGGCAGCACGGTGCCCAGCGGCAGGCGCTATGGCCTCTTGATTGACGCCCGCAAGTTCCGCGAGAATCCGGCCCTGGGCGAGCGGGTGGTGCGGGCCTGCCATGAAACCCACAATGTGCCCCGCTTCCCGGAAAAGGACAAGAAGGACGAGATCAAGTGGATCTGGATGACGCACTTTGAAAACGCCTTTCCGGAACAGCCGAATCTGTATCCGGATCAGCAGACTGCGGAGGCGGAACTGCCCATTCTCTGCAATCACTGCGACAATCCGCCCTGCGTGCGCGTCTGCCCAACCCAGGCGACCTTCCGCAATCAGGACGGCATTATCGTAATGGACTTTCACCGCTGCATCGGCTGCCGCTTCTGCATGGCCGCCTGCCCCTACGGCAGCCGCAGTTTCAACTGGCGCGATCCCCGGCCCTTTATCGACGAGAGCACCAAAAACAAGGACTTCCCGACCCGGACCCGGGGTGTGGTGGAAAAATGCAATTTCTGCGCCGAGCGCCTGCGGCAGGGCCTGCAGCCGGCCTGCGTGGAAGCCTGCGGCGACACCAGGGCTATGATCTTCGGGGATCTGAACGATCCAGACTCGGAACTGCGGCAGATGCTGAGGCAAAACCATACGGTTCAGCGGAATCCCTCCTTGGGCACGCATCCTTCCGTTTTCTACATCCTGTGAGGCTCCCATGTTCGAAAAAGCGCTAAAAGGAAATCACTACTACTGGATGTGGCTGGCCTTTCTGGGCTTCATTGTCGCCATCGGCGGCATTTGCTACCTGCGTCAGTATTTTTACGGCCTGGGCATTACCGGCATGAGCCGGGACGTTTCGTGGGGGCTCTATATTTCCCAGTTCACCTTTCTGGTGGGCGTGGCGGCCGGAGGCGTGATGCTGGTTTTGCCCTACTACATCCACGACTTCAAGGCATTCGGCCGCATCACAATCCTGGGCGAATTTCTGGCCATCCCCGCGCTGATCATGTGCCTGCTGTTCATCATGGTGGATATCGGACAGCCGCTTCGCGCCATGAACATGATTCTGCACCCGACCCCGAACTCCATGCTGTTCTGGGATATGTGCGTGCTGCTGGGCTACCTTTTTCTGAACGCCCTCTGCGGCTGGGTCATCCTGACCGCAGAACGCAAGCAGGTGCATCCGCCCAAGTGGATCTATTTCTTCGTCTATTTTTCCATCCCCTTCGCCTTTTCAATTCATACGGTCACGGCCATGCTGTACTGCGGTTTGCCGGGTCGGCATTACTGGCTCTCGGCCATCATCGCCCCGCGCTTTCTGGCCTCCGCCTTTGCAGCCGGCCCCTGCCTGATCGTGATCATGGCCCTGATCCTGAAGCGGGTGGCCAATTTCGACGCCGGCCGGGTGGCCATCGACAAGATCGTGACCATCATCATCTATGCGGCCATTGCCAATATGTTCTTCTGGTCGCTCGAGTTGTTTGTCGGCGCCTACTCCAATGTGCCCGGCCATCTGCACACCCTTAAGTATCTGTTCTTCGGGCTGGAGCACAACGGTCATGTCTACAACAATCTGGTGCCCTTCATGTGGCTCTTTCTGATCCTCTTCATTGTGGGCATCGCCATGATCAGCTATCCGCCGATCCGCCGGGGCGGCGGCCTGTGGCTGGGCGTTGGTTGCGCCTGCATTTTCACCGCCTTCTGGCTGGACAAGGGCATTGGTTTCGTGCTGGGCGGCTTTGTGCCCACGCCGACGGATGAAATCGTGGAATACTATCCCCACTTCAACGAGCTGATGATTGCAGCCGGCATCTGGGCGGCAGGCTTTTTTATCCTGACCATCCTGTACAAGATCGCCATTGGCGTGGATCGGGAGATAGAGGCGTAAGGGCATCCTGCCCCGAAAGCTTGCGCCCGCACGGGAAAAGCCCCGGTTCCCTGTGGAACCGGGGCTTTTCCTTGTGGATGCGTCGCCCGGGGACTGGAGACGCTTTTCTGATGAGTGCCCTGTGCCTTCTCTGGAAAGCGGGCGCCAGCGCGGGTGGGGAGCTTACTGCAGGCCGCTCAGGCCGAGGTACATTTGCCAGAGCGCCATGATTGGTTCCTGCAGGAAGAGAAAGACAGCAGCGGCGATTGCCAGAAAGGGCCCATAGGGAATGCGGGTCTGGCCGCCTTTTTTCTGGTGCACCATGGCGGGTAATGCCGCCGGGCGCGCCCATGGCAAAGGCGCTCAGGGGGAATTCGGGACTACTGTGAGCAAGCAGGCCCAGAAGGCGGGCCGCGTCGGCGGCATTTTCGGCGGTGGTCACGATTTTGCCGCTTCGGGCCGCTGTGGCGCGCATCCTGGCAAAAATCCGGGTCAGCGCGACCGTATCCGGCGTTGCCCTGAAGTCGTGCCACGAAACCAGGGCCCATTTGCCCGCGGCCCTGGCTGCAGCCAGAAAGGCATCCCGGCGGCTGGCCTCGGTGCGGAGTTCGATGTCCACATAGGCTGCACCCGCGCTCATGGCTTGGGTCAGCAGCGCCAGCCGTTCATCTTCCGGGCCGGCAAAGGCGCCACCTTCCCAGGTGGGCCGGTTAGTCGCCAAAACCGGCGTGGCAAAGCGCCGGCAAAAGGGCCTGATGTCCGGGTCTTGCATACTGTCCAGCCGAAGTTCCACCAGATCGGCCAAATCGATGAGCGCTTCTGCCCGGCGAATCAGGGCAGCCGCGTCCGGGCCGGCCAGAGACAGGCAAAGCAGGCCGCGCCTGTTGTCAGACATCGCGCAGGCCGCCGATAATGGCTTGAACCGAGGGCTCGTGCTGGGCAGCCAGCCAGGCGGCTATGCCCTCCACGATGGCCACGCTGGCCCCGGGGTTGGTGAAGTTTGCCGTGCCCACCTGTACTGCGGTGGCCCCGGCCAGAAGAAATTCCAGCGCGTCTTCCGCCGTGGCAATGCCGCCGACGCCAATAACAGGGATCTGCAGCACCTGGGCCACCTGCCAGACCATGCGCAGGGCCACCGGCTTGATGGCCGGGCCGGACAGGCCGCCGGTGCGGTTGGCGAGCTCCGGCCTGCGGGTACGGATATCGATGGCCATGCCGATCAGCGTGTTGATGAGCGAAACCGCATCCGCGCCCGCATCCGCCACGGCCCGGGCCATAAGGCAGATGTCCGTGACATTGGGCGAGAGTTTGACAATGACCGGCTGCAGTGCATGCCGCTTCACGGCCCGCACCACAGCGGCAGCCATTTTCGGATCCACGCCAAAGGCAATGCCGCCCTGGCGCACGTTCGGGCAGGAGATATTCACTTCCAGGGCGAGCACCCCCTCCACCCCGGCGAGTCTGGCCGCCAGGGCCGCGTATTCCTCCTCGCTGTTGCCCAGAATGTTGACAATGGTTTTGGCGCCGAAGCGCCGGAGAAAAGGCATCTTTTCGGCCAGGAAACGCTCGACCCCCACGTTTTCAAGGCCAATGGCGTTCAGCATGCCGGAGGCGCATTCCGCGATGCGCGGCGGCGGATTGCCCGCGCGCGGCTCCAGGGAAATGCCCTTGGTCACCAGCGCCCCCAGACGCGACAGATCAAGCAGGCCCGCAAACTCCGCGCCATAGCCAAAGGTGCCGGAGGCGGTCATCACCGGGTTGTCGAGCGTCAATGCGCCGATATGTACACGCAGATCAGGACTGTTTTGTGCGCTCATGGCCAGAGCACCTCGTTTGCCGGAAAAACCGGACCGTCCTTGCACACATGCCGGTATGCGCCGGGCCTGTCCGGGGCTGGAACCGCACAGCCCAGGCATGCGCCCAGACCGCAGGCCATGCGGCTTTCCAGCGACACCTCGCAGGGCAGACGGCTGCCGCAGAAACGCGCCACCGCAGCCATCATCGGCATGGGGCCGCAGGCATAGACCCGGGAGGCGGCAGCGGCCAGTTCCGGCAGGAGCCCGGTCACAAAGCCGTGATAGCCCAGGGAGCCGTCGTCAGTGCAGAGATGCGCCGGGCAGTCCAGCCCCTGAAAGCAGTCCCGAAAGGCCCGGGCCTCTGCCGCCTGGGCAGCGCCCAGGAGCAGTACCGGCCTGGCCCGCCGCGCCAGCAGGCGCCGCGCCAGCAGGAGCAGCGGCGCGCAGCCAATGCCGCCTCCCACCAGGAGGACTTCAGCGCCCTCCTGGGCCTCGCCAAAGCCGCGGCCCAGGGGGCCAAGCACAGACAGGGTATCGCCGGCCCTGAGCCGGGCCAGGGCGGCGGTGCCCCGTCCCAGCACCCGCACGAGCAGGTCTATTGTCGCCCCCGCTTCCGCGTTGTGGACAGAAAGGGGCCGGCGCAGGAGCGGATCCCGGTCAGCGCCGCAGGCGACCATCACAAACTGGCCCGGCCTGACTGCAGCGGCGATCTCCGGCGCTGCAAGGCGCAGGCGCAGCAGGCCCCGGGCCGGCTGCTCGCCGGTGATGACAGTGCAATTTTTCTGGAATTCAGGCATGGAAAACGCTACAACATTGCTGGCTGGTACGGCTGCAGACAGCGTATTTGCCGTACATTGCAGCCTGTTTACTCAATCTGCCCCCGGATCACCCATGGAACTGCTCATCTGCTCCTTTGCCGCGCTCTTTGGCGCGGTTGTCGGGTCTTTTCTCAATGTCGTCATCCTGCGGCTGCCGGAGGAAGGCGGCTCCGTCGTCTTCCCGGCCTCCCACTGCCCCAGGTGCGGCTACATGCTGCACTGGTACGACAATATCCCGATTTTAAGCTATCTCATGCTCCGCGGCAAATGCCGTTCCTGCCGGCAGGCGATTTCACTCCAGTATCCGGCCGTCGAACTGGCCATGGCCGTCCTCGCGGCGCTCCTGATGCGACAGTTCGGACCAGGCTTCGATTTCTTCTACTACTTTGTCTTTGTGGCGGCTCTTCTGGTTATCATATTTATCGACTTCCATCACCAGATTATTCCAGACATCATCAGCCTGCCGGGCATCGTCCTGGGCTTTGCCGGCTCCCTGCTCAGTGAACAGGTCAGCTGGCAGCAGTCTGCTCTGGGCATCCTCTGCGGCGGCGGCATCCTCTATGCGGTGGCCCTGGGCTACTACCTCCTCAAAAAACAGGAAGGCATGGGTGGGGGGGACATCAAGTTTCTGGCCATGATCGGC
>APFI01000227.1 GCA_000403945.1 Desulfovibrio sp. Dsv1 | reverse complement strand
AATCCTTGGGATTTGCTCATGAAATTCGATTACACGATTTTCATGACTTTTTCTGGAATTATGAAATGACTTTTAGCTAAAATAACGATCTGAAATTTTGCAAGATAAACGTACCAGGGATGTATTTTTCAGATATGGCCGCCACGGCGGCGGTTCCCGTCCGGTTTACGGATGCCCTAAAAGCCTGTAGAAAGAAAAAAGACATGCTTTTCCTGCACGCGCTGGGAGGAATCTTCGGCCTGCTGCTGGTAGTGGCGGTGGGGTACAGTTTGGCCTGGAAGGGTTGGTTTTCCACGGAATGCCAGATGCTCCTGCCCAGGCTGGTCACCTATGTGGCCCTGCCGCCTTTTCTGATGAGCACATTTTTGCAGTCCTTTGGCCGCGACAACCTGTTGCACATGCTCTACGGCACGTTGCTGCCCTTCACTTCCCTGATCCTCACCTTCAGCCTGGCCTGGGTGGTGGGCAGGGCCGTGCGCGTGCAGCGCAAGCATTTCGGCCTGTTTTGCGCCTGCGTGTCCAACTCCAATACCATTTTCGTGGGCATTCCGGTCAATTTGGCCCTGTTCGGCGAGGAATCTCTGCCCTATGTGCTGCTCTATTACTTTGCCAGCACCATTTTTTTCTGGACCGTGGGCAACTGCGCCATCAGCAGCGACGGCAACGGGGACGGGCGGGAGCGGCCCCGGTTCCGCGACAACATCCGGCACATCTTTTCGCCGCCCATGCTGGGCTTTCTGACCGGCCTGAGCCTGGTCATGCTCAAGATGGAATTGCCGCGTTTTCTGCTGGACGCAGCCAGATACCTGGGCAATCTGACCACGCCTCTGGCCCTGCTGTTCATCGGCATCACCCTGCGGCACATGGATTTGCGCCATCTCAAGCTCGATCGCGACTTGGTGCTGGCCTTGGCGGGCCGCCTGGTGGTCAGCCCGCTGGTCGTACTGCTGCTTGTGCCGCTTTTTCCCATTCCCGAACTCATGGGCAAGGTCTTCATCATGCAGGCCGCGCTGCCAGTGCTGATGCAGGCGGCCATTCTCAGCGCCTATTACCGCACGGACGCGGAATTCGGCGCGCTGATGGTCTCGCTGTCCACTCTGCTTTCGGCTCTTACCATTCCCATCTATATGAGCCTGCTGTAAGCGGGAGATACGGCAGAACGCGTTACTTCCCCTGCATACGGCATAGGACGTCCAGAAGTCGCGCGAATGAACGACACGACCTCACGCTTCTCGACCGGCCTCAGAGCTTTTTTTCGAT
>APFI01000226.1 GCA_000403945.1 Desulfovibrio sp. Dsv1 | reverse complement strand
GGGCGTTTTCATGCTCAGGATCGCGCATGCGTTTGATATCGGAGCTTCCATACCGCCGAACTTGCTCTTTCATGCGTAAAACGTGCCATTGCCGATACCGTACTCGCGACACACTTGGCGATCCTCCCCGCTTCGACGGACTTCAGGATGGTGATGATCTGATGCCCAGAAAACCGTGACTTCTTCATGACTCCCTTCTAGGGAGGGTTACAGTAAGGGCGCGGACAACGACATATTTGCCGCGGCCTTTGAAAACGGCCTGCGGGCACGCGGCTTCACGCTCGCGCCCGCCGCTGCCGCGAACACGCTGTCCGTCGCCTACACACCTTGGATGCCCTGGACGAAAAAAGCGCCTGGTATCTGCAACTGCGGCTTTCGGACGGCAAAGCTATGGCGCGGGTCTACAACGCCAACGGCCAGCCCGAAACTGGCCAAAACCGGACGGAAATGGAGTTCCAGCGGAAGGTGGACATCAAGGAAAAGGAGAAGCCTTTGCTCATGGGCGAAGGCAATGGCCTAGCCCTGGCTCCGTCCGTCGGTTCGCAAAGGGAACAGTCCGACCAGTACCGGCAGGAGCTGAAAAATCTGCGGCGCATGAAGGCGCGGGCCCAGCTCACGGCCTTGTTTTCGCCACTGGGCGTAAAAAAGTCCTCGGATACGGCGGCAAGGCCCGCTGTGGCGGCGGCGGTGGAGCAGCAGCGTGATTCCCGCCGTCCCGAAGAATCCGGCGGATCGCCACGGCATCCGGGAAAGCTCTTACGATCCGGCGGCGGATAGGGATAAAGAAGCCTTTTTCAGCCGGGCCGGGAAAGATTCCGCATGGATTCTGCCGTACACCCGCACAACCGGGCAGCTGAGGTAAACAACCACTATCTGCGCATCTTCGGCTCGGCCATCCTGATGAGCATGATCACGGGCGGCAGGTCCTACCATGTACGCAAACACGTCCGGCAGTTCCAATTTCGGGAACAGCACGCCCACCTTGCAGAAAAAAATGGGCTCGGCCCTGGACGCGCAGCCTGGGCAGGGCACACTCCAACTCCTGCAAAAGAACCTGAACATCAAGCCGACGCTGGAAATCCGGCCCGGCTACCAGTTCAACGTCATTGTGGCCTGCGATTAAGGATCTGGTTTTTGCGCGGACTTACAGGCCGAGGAGGTGGAACATGCGATTATTGTTTGGCAATTTCACTGAGGGAAGCATTCAACAGTCGCTCTTTCAAAAGTGCGGTCATGTTGCGCCGCCCGTCAGCCACCATGTGGATATAAACGGTATGGGCAGCCTTATTGACTTGATAGACTATTCTGTAAGGCTCAGCCTGAATTTCCCGGTACGAAAGGACACTGATTCTCTTCATTTCCGGTGGGATACGCCCACGATCCGGAAGTTTGCTCAGACTATCCCGCGCTTGGATAAGTTTTTCAAGAACTGCTTCGGCCACATCCGACCCTTCTCTCTCACCAATAAAGGCGATTATTCCCAAAATATCCTTATCCGCCAAGCGCGTGGCAACCACTTTCCAAACTTGATCAACTCCGCTCATTGCGCATCTCCGCAATCATCCGGCGGGCATCGGCAAATACCTCGTCAGAATCGCGAACCCTGCCAGCTTCCACATCAGCGGAACTGTCAGCCAGCATACGCAGCATGGCAAGACTTTCCTGCATCTGGTCGTATTCTCGTACATTCATTACTACGGCCTTTGCTTCACCATTTTGCGTAATGATCATTGGGTTGCCAGTTTCATCAACAGATTCGATTAGTTGCTTGGCATTGTTTTTGAGCCATGAAATAGGCTTTATGTCGGAATGAAATTGCATATCCCATCCTTGGGGTGAAATTATGTCTGAATTTAGACTGCCCAGCATGGCGAAATAAATCAAGGTTTCTTTGCAAATTTTCCTGCGGGCCATGCGCCCCAATCCCGCGCCGCCTGACGGCATCCACAAGAGAACGTCATGTGCGCAAAAAAGTTCAATACGGTTTGGGGGATAAATCCCCGCAAAAAAACTCCGTTGCGCTGGCTCTACCTGCCGTTCATGCTTTTGCCCGGCCCTTGCCAGCATGGTTCTGGCGACGCAGCGCATAACCGCTTTCTACGGCTATCAGAACGCACTTGGCCAGTCGTGGGGCATTGCTTTCGATCTGCCCTGGTATGCGCCTTGGTCGGCCTTTGCCTAGCAGACTCGTTTTGCAGCCAGCGACATCTACGGCTTTATTGATCAAGCCATTACCCAGAGCCAAGCCCTGTTTCTGGTGCCGCAATTCATCATCCTGGGCACCTGGGCTCGGCTTCATGAAAAAGCTCCGGACCAACGCCAACCTGCACGACTCGGCCTGTTGGTCGGTAAATATCGGTCGATATCCTTAGGGTGTGTTTGCAAACCTTATAATCAGGCCTGGTTCGTGTAGCCCCTGGAC
>APFI01000225.1 GCA_000403945.1 Desulfovibrio sp. Dsv1 | reverse complement strand
ATGTGTTCCCCGCTTGCGATTAAAGACAAGCGAACCATGCCACAGAATAAAATTCCGGACAATCTCGTGACTACACTGCCTAGCGGTCAATTTCAAAAATACGGTCTTTGCGGTTCCACCGTCCGGGTCGACAATCTGTCGTCCATGCTCGCCGATAATACCCGCATGCAGGCGACATCCTGACCGGCGGCACAGTACAACTGGCCGCCCACGCAAAACAATCACAAACTGGCTCCGCCATCGGCGGCGGCAACGTAACCTTGACCGGTTCCCAGCTGACCGCTGGCGCAACCTCTTGGTCACGGCCGTGCGGGACGTGTTCAAGCAGGAAATCCGGGATTCCAGCTCCGGCGGACTGCTGGACGGAGGATCGTCCTCCTCGCGCCGCAATGAGGAATGCGTCGCCTCCAAGGCCATTGCCATCACAGCGAGCGGCAACCTCAACCTGATCGCGCCCGACAAAACCGACCAACTCATATTTCAGCCACACCAAGTCCACTGGCGCGCTGGGCCTGAGCTTCTCATCAAAAAAGGAAGGAAACGCCTCCGTGACTCAAGTGGCATCCAACCTCATGCGCCGGAACGTCACCTTGGACGCGGGCAAGCGCGTTGCAGATCTTGCGCTCATGTCCGGCCCGTTGACGGGCCGGACATGAGCGCATTACAAAAACACGTTCTTACTTCCAGCGGGCCAGAAAGTCTGCCGCGCTTTCACCGGCGTCCAGATGTTTGAGCAGGGCGCTGCCGAACACCACGCCGTCGGGCCTGGCCTCGGCGGGCAGTTCCGCCAGTTGCGAAGGTTCGTGCAGCCCGAAGCCCAGAGCCAGCGGCAGGGAAAAGACCTTGCGCGCTCGCTTCATGGTCTCCACCGCATGGGGGGCCATGCCGGAGCGTTCGCCCGTGATGCCCATGACCGACACCACCACATAGCCCTGCCCCTCAGCTCCATAGAGCGCCATGCGCTCCTCACAGGTATTGGGACCCACCAGAGGGATCAGGGCAATGCCGTACTTGTTCACAGCGGCGCGCATGGGTCCGGACTCCTCGTGCGGCAGATCCGACACAATCAGGCCGTGCACACCGGCTTTTTCCGCGTCGCGGGCCAGTTCTTCTAGGCCGTACTGCAAAAAGGGATTGAAATACCCCATCAGGACCACGCCCGCCCTGATCAGACCCTTGCGCGGGATCATCCCCTTCAGCAGATCGCGCAGATTGACGCCGTCACTCAGGGCACGGCGCGAGGCGTCTTCCACCACCGGGCCGTCGGCCACGGGGTCGGAAAAAGGCACGCCGATTTCGATAATGTCCGCGCCGCTCTCGTCCAGCTCCATCAGCGTTGGCCAGAAGCGTGCGCTGTCGGGAAAGCCTGCGGTCAGAAAAGGGATCAGCGCCGGATACCCGGCGGCCGTTGCCTTGCGGATTTTCTCTTCAAGCGGATGCATGATTATACCTCTTTTTCGGCAAGCGCCGCGCGGACGATGTCCATATCCTTGTCGCCCCGGCCCGAGAGATTGACCACCACATGGCTGCCGGGCGCGAATTCCTGCGGGTGATCCAGCACCCAGGCCAGCGCGTGCGAGGACTCCAAAGCAGGCAGAATGCCCTCGGCCCGGCAGATCCGCAGAAACGCGGCCAGTGCGTTGGCGTCCTTGACCATTCTGTAATGCACGCGTCCGGTCTTGTGCAGAAAGGCGTGCTCCGGCCCCACGCCGGGATAATCCAGACCGGCGGAAATGGAGTGCGAAGGCTCGATCTGGCCGTCGTTGTTCTGCAAAAGCATGCTGTAATTGCCGTGCAGCACGCCGGGCGTGCCCAGGTTCAGGGACGCGGAATTGAAGCAGCCCGGCTTGCCGGTACCCGCCGCCTCCACGCCAATAAGCCGCACCTTCGCGTCCTCCAGGAAGGGATGGAACATGCCGATGGCGTTGGAGCCACCGCCCACGCAAGCCACCACGGCGTCCGGCAGCCTGCCGTTTTTTTCCAGCATCTGGGCGCGGGTTTCCCGGCCGATGACACTTTGCAGCTTGCGCACCAAGGTGGGGAACGGGTGCGGCCCGGCGGCGGTGCCGAAACAGTAGTGGGTGGTCCGCTGGCTGACGATCCAACCCCGCAGTGCCTCGTTGATGGCGTCCTTGAGGGTACGGGTGCCGCTCTGCACGGCATGTACCTCGGCGCCCAGCAGCTTCATCCGCCGGACGTTGGCGGACTGGCGCTCCACATCCTCGCCGCCCATATAAATGGTGCAGTCCATGCCCAGACGCGCGGCGGCCGCCGCTGTGGCCACGCCGTGCTGGCCCGCGCCTGTTTCCGCCACCAGGGCCGTTTTGTCCATGTGTTTGGCCAGCAGGGCCTGGCCCAGCGTGTTGTTGATCTTGTGCGCGCCGGTGTGCAGCAGGTCTTCACGCTTGAGCCAGAGGTTGAAGCCCAGCTCCTTCGAAAGCGTGGGACAATGGGTCAGCGGCGTGGCCCGCCCGGCGTAGTTGCGCAGCAGGTCATCCAGTTCCGCCTGGAATCCGGGCGTGGGCATGATTTCACGCATGGCCGCTTCCACTTCCAGCAGCGGCGGCATGAGCAGCTCGGGCACGAAGCAGCCCCCGAATTCACCGAAATAACTGTCTTTCATCTTACCTCCCCGTTGCCTTTGGTTGTGTCGCGGATGTCACGGCCGCCACCATTTTTTGCAAATTTTTCCGTCCCGGCGCGTCCTCAATGCCGGGGTTGAAGTCCACGCCGTCAGACGCTCACTGGGCCAGATCCAGTCTCCAGTCGGGCCTCGCGCATGACACGCAGGATTTCATCGGGCTTGCTCCACAAAAACGCCCACCTGCTGCATGTGGAGGCGCTTTCCAAGTGTTTAATCAACATGATTATTCTCTCCTTTAAGGACGTTGCTGTCCACCAAAACGGAGTTCCCCTCTTCTTTCAAGGGGCTACTGTCAGATCAAGTCGAGACTACCTCAGTTTAACACTTCACTTAAGCCGCCTAAAGGCGGCTATTTCAAGGTAAGTTGTTCCTGGCGTTTATCCTCCGTTTCCTGATTTCTGATATAGTTGCGTATTATCGCTTCATCCGCCCCCACAGTTGATATATGATAACCTCGGCCCCAAAAACTTTCCCCTGTAAAATTTCTTCGATGGTCACTTATGTTTCCTGCCATGTATATGGCACTCCTGCCTTTCATATACCCTACTACTGAAAACGCCGCTATCTTGTATGGTATTGGTATCAGAATATGGACATGGCGCGCTAAAAGATGCCACTCTAATATTTTGCTGTGCTTCCGCTCCGCCGGCTTATGCAGACACTCCCCAAATTCTTCCCGTATTAAATAGGACTGTTTCTTTTTTCCGTATTCTGGAATCCAGACTACATGACAGTTGCACAACTAGCTTGAGCGGTTTAGGTTTTTGTTTTCCATTGAAGATTCCCGCCCTGGCGCTTTGAGCGGTTTCTTGACTGGAGGTCTTTTCTGTTGCCGCATAAGTCAAACTTCCGGAATCTCCCGGCAAAGCCGGGGGATTATCTATGTTTATCTAGGCACAAAGACTATATGGTATTCGCGGTTCCATTTTGTGTGCGCCAAGCTTTTAGCGTCGCCCATGGTGACTCCCTTTTGATTTGCCTGCTGTGATTGCCAGTCCGCAAGGCTTTTTAACAAAAAATTTCGAACCTCTCGCCAAGCGGGAGGTTTTCTTAGACAACACCACACACAAAAAAAACGCCGTCTCACGGGGAGACGGCGTTTACAATAGCTGCCCGGAACGAACGAAATCCTATGTCCGCACGTCTCCTCCCCGCATGTTGATGCGCCACCACCAAGCCTTGAAGCTGTCAGCAAAGAAGGTGGTCAGGAAAGCGTGCATTGCAAAACCCTTAATCTATTTCCAAATTTATTCTTTAATTTTTACGCAAAGAACCGGAACTTGTCAAGCCTATACGGTTTTCCACCCCATAAAAGATTCCCTACCAAGAACGGAATAGGCCATAGTTGTCCTGCCACCGTTTCAGACGGCATGCCCGAAAGTCAATACCGCGCGCATTTGGTGAAGCCGTGAAGCAAACAGACATTTTTTCTCAGAAGTCATTTCATAATTCCAGAAAAGGTCATGAAAATCGTGTAATCGAATTT
>APFI01000224.1 GCA_000403945.1 Desulfovibrio sp. Dsv1 | reverse complement strand
CGCGGATCCGCACCCGGGACACGGATACAGCGCTCCGCGGTCGGCACCAATCTCCGGGGGGAACCTTGAAGGCGTGTGGCCGGTATCAAGACCCTGGCTCATAACTTTCCAGGGCGGCGTGAGCCCAAGGCCCAGGGCAAAAATTTCTTCAGCCTGCATGGCAGCCCTCCTGAAAGGGGACTATCCAAACTGGCTGGGGGTGCTGTCAACTCCACATCAAACGACGAAGAACCAAATTTATCCTTTGGAAAGAGACGAAAATGCTTTGCTCCGGAGCAAAAGCGGAACAGTCCATATAGAAAGAAATAATTGTTGCCGGCGCCACTGGTTTGCGGGATTTCGCCGAAAGTCAGCGGATGTTTCACGGAGCCCGCATCTGGTTGACCTGACAATGGCTCTTTTGCCAAGTTCCATGTAATTGGGACGCCGGACGATATTAAAACATTATTCAGTTAATACACTTAAAACGGCTTGTTTCGGACGGCCCCGGCGGACAACCTTATCCTTGCCGGAATTGCGCGCCCATCTTGTCAATGCCTGCCGCAAGATTGGGATCCCCGTTGATGAGATGTCCTTTTTGCTTCCTGAATTAAAGATTGCGGACGAGACCACCCTTTCATCTTTTGGAGACACTGCGCCTTGCCGTGACAGAAATTGACGGCGTTCCGGCGGCCATCAGGGCGGAAAATTTCCTAAGCGCTTCAGGGCGAGGTGTTTGCTAAATTCATGCGGGAAGCGGATTGAAGCCCGCGTGACGTTTATATGGCCTTGCGGCGGGATTTTTTTAGGCGGATGAACAGCTCACGCAACTCCCGGAGGGAAAGCCCCAGCATCTGGGGCACGGCCAGACAGAGGACGAGGCAGAGCAGGCTGTACAGCACGCCGGAGATGAAGAAGCGCCGGAAGGAATCCAGGCCGCCGAAGCCCAGATCAATGGTCAGCTGGCGGCAGGCGAAGGCCAGCAGGGCCAAGGCCGCCAGACTCCAGATCTGATGGACGAGATTGCGCCAGAAATTCAGGGGAATGAAGCGCGAGGCCAGCCAGAGGTAGAGATTCACGGTCAGGCACTGCACGCAGACGGTTTTCAGGGCCAAGCCCACAGCCCCCAGGCTGAGGCCCAGCAGTTCCGGCGGGGCCAGCAGAAACCAGGCCGTGACGAAGCCGTAAACACATTCCAGGGCCGCGATGTTGCGCAGCACGCGGGTGCGGCCCGTGGCGTGAAAGACCGATCCGGCCAGCTGGCCGTAGGCTTGATGCAGGGGGTAGAGGGCCATGATCTGCACGGGCAGGATGGCCGCCGTGAATTCCGCGCCGCCGAAGATATTCACCAGGGCCGGGCCCTCAGCCAGGGTGAAGCAGGAAAAATAGGCCGTCACCACATAGAGCAGGGGCGCAAAGCGGGTCAACAGGCGGGCCATGGCCGCGCGATCTTTCTGGCCCCAGGCGATGGAAAGCTCGCGCATGACCAAGGGCGTCATGGCCGAGACGAAGAGAAAGCAGGCCATGCTGACCTTCTGGGACAGGGCGAAGAAACCCTGCTCCGCACTGCCGTCAAACCATTGCAGCAGCCAGCGTTCAGCGGCGAGCAGCAGAAAGGAGAGCAGGGCCTGGACGAAAAGCGGATGGCTGTAATCGAAAAATTCGCGGCAGTAGGCGCGGTTGCGCGCCTTGTCCGGGCGAAAATGCACCCGCACGTCCAGTTGCCGCCAGTGGCGGCGCGTGACCAGCCAGTAGCCCAGGGCCGTGCCCCCGAGCATCAGGTATTGCTGGGCGAAGAGGCTGTGGATGTTCAGCCAGTCGCCCCAGAACAGCGCGCCCAGCAGGACCACGGCCAGCAGGGAAACCACGGTGCGCACCATTTCCGAGGGCACTGTGGCCCCCACGGCGTCGTTCATGGAGCGCAGCACCCGGCCCCACCAGGTCAGGAAGACCCAGAACGCGGCCAGAGGCGCCAGCCAGAGCGGCACGTCGGGCATCAGCACTTCGCCCACCGGGGGAATAAGCATGCAAAGCGCGGCCAGCAGGCTGATCATGGCCACCAGCAGGCTGACCCGCAGGTAAAAGCCCACCAGCCCGGTTTCGCTCTGGCGGCGGGACAGGGTGTTGTAAAAGCAGGTGGAGGTGCCCATATCCAGAAAACCGGAAAGCTGCTGGAAGAAATTGGTGGCAAAGCTGTAATTGCCGTACATTCGCGGACCCAGCGCGCGCGGCAGAATAGCCTCCATGGCCAGGTACACCGGCACGGAGGCCACATTGGCCAGCAGCTTGAACGCATAGCGGCGGGCCAGAGTGGGCGTGGAGCTTTGCATGCGGGCAATCTACACATTTTCTCAAAAACCCTAAAGGACTTTTTACGGCGGGCGCCACCCGCTCGCGGCGGAAGGCTGGCCGGAATACAACGTTTTTATCGTCGGAGAAAAACCTTGACACTAGTTCGTAGGCGAACTAATTTGGCCCTGTAAATTAGTTCTGCGCAGAACAAATCGGAGTGAAAGCAGCATGGAACACAGTACCGACGCCATCATTGCCCTGACCGCCGCCGTGCGCGAGCAGGCCAACGCCTTTCTGCTCAAGGCTCTGGCCGGACGCGGCGTCACGGACCTGCTGCCCGCCCACGGCGCGGTGTTGCACGCCCTCTTCACGCATGGCCCGCTGAGCATGGGCGCGTTGGCAACGGCCATCGACAGGCGCAAGAATACGGTCACCGGCCTGATCAATACGCTGGAGGAGCGTGGGTATTGCCGCCGGGAACCTGATCCGCGCGACGCGCGGGTGCAGCGCATCGCGCTCACCGTCAGGGGGGAAAGCGTGCGCGGTCTGCAGGAGGAAATCTCCGCTGACATGCTGCGCACGACCTGGGACGGCATGAGCCGGGAGGAAAAAGAGGCCTGCGTCAACGGTCTTTGCAAGGTGCTGGAAAATCTGAAACGGGACGAAACGTCGCCCCCGTCGCAAGGAGAACGTTATGAGTAAGGAATTGCGGGAAATCGTGCAGATTCTGTCTGAAGCGCCCATGTGCTTTATCGCTACCGTGGAGGGCGCGCAGCCCAGAGTGCGCGCCTTTCAGTACCAGTTTGAGCAGGACGGCAAGCTCTGGTTCTGCACGGCCAGGGACAAGGATGTCTTCAAGCAGATGCAGGCCAATCCGGCCGTGGAAATCTGCGCCGTAAAGCCGGATATGACCTGGCTGCGCCTGACGGGCAAAATGACACTGGCGGACGACAGGGCCGTGAAGGAGCGCGTTCTGGACACCCAGCCGCTGATCAAGGGCATTTATGGCAGCGCGGACAATCCGGTGTTCACTTCCATTTGTCTTGAGCACGGCGAGTATGTGATCGCCGACTTTTCCGGCAATCCGCCCCGCAAGGGAACATTCTAACAGCAACCGTCGCGCGGTCCCGGCATCAGCGCCGGATCCGCGCGCGAATCCGGAGGGAACGCCATGAGCCATCAGGACAATGCCGGGCAGGAACTGCGCGAGAAAATCGAAATGTACCGCAATTCCATCATCCACGCGGACAAGCCGGAACTGGCGGCACAGGTCTGGGCCGTCGCGCCGGAGACCTCCCTTATTCACCCGCGTGGGCATGAGCACGGCTGGGACGAGATCAGGGAGAATTTTTACCGGAATACCATGGCCAAAAGGTTTTCCACGCGCGACCTCCGGCTCACGGGCGAGCCGGTCATCCATGTTTACGGCGACGCGGCGGTGGCGGAATTTGACTGGGAATTTACGGCGACGCTGCGGGAGGGCGGCGTGGAGCGGCGCACCAGCGGTCGCGAAAGCCAGGTTTATGTCCGGCGGCCCGGTCAGGGCTTGAGGCTTGTGCACGTGCATTATTCCGGCCCGGCGGCCACGGCCTGAGGCTTGACTCCCGGTTGCGGCGTCCGTGGCCCTGCCCTCACCGCGCCGCGCGTGTTTACGGGCGCGGACTTTTGCCGTATGACAGGACCGTTGCCTGTTGCGCCGTAGATTGCGTCGGGTCGTGAGTTTTTTAGCTCAAAGGATTGCCGCCATGGATGATGCACGCAGCAAAAAGATGAAGAACGGGCTGGAAAAGGCCCCGCACCGTTCCCTGCTCTACGCCCTAGGCCTGACCAGGGAGGAAATGGAGCGCCCCCTAGTGGGCGTGGTCAACGCCGCCAGCGAAGTGGTGCCCGGCCACATGCATTTGGACTCTCTGGCCTCGGCCGTCAAGGCCGGGGTGCGCATGGCCGACGGCACGCCCCTGGAGTTCCCGGCCATCGCCGTGTGCGACGGCATCGCCATGAACCACGAGGGCATGCGTTTTTCCCTGCCGTCGCGCGAATTCATCGCGGATTCCATTGAAATCATGGCCCGGGGCCATGCCTTTGACGCTCTGGTCTTCATCCCCAACTGCGATAAATGCGTGCCCGGCATGCTCATGGCCATGATGCGCATGAACCTGCCTTCGGTGCTGGTTTCCGGCGGGCCCATGCTGCCCGGCAATCTCGGGCCGCACACGCGCGGCGACCTGATTACGGTTTTTGAGGCCGTGGGTCGGGTGCGCAGCGGCACTCTGAGCGAGGACGAGCTGGAACGCATGGCCGAGCGGGCCTGTCCCGGCTGCGGAGCCTGCGCGGGCATGTTCACGGCCAATTCCATGAACTGCCTGGCCGAAACCATCGGCGTGGCCCTGCCCGGCAACGGCACCATTCCGGCGGTGAGCGCGGCCCGCGTGCGCCTGGCCAAGACCGCGGGCATGCGGGTCATGGATCTGCTCAAGAACAACATCCGCCCCCTGGACATTGTCACGCCCGAATCCGTGGCCAATGCCGTGGCCGTGGACATGGCCCTGGGCTGCTCCACCAATACGGTGCTGCATCTGCCCGCCGTGTTCGGCGAGGCGGGTCTGGATATGGGCCTAGAAGTTTTCGATGAGGTCAGCCGCAAAAGCCCCAACCTCTGCAAGCTTTCCCCGGCGGGCAAGCATTTCATGGTCGATCTGGACAATGCCGGGGGCATCCCGGCGGTGATGAGCGAACTGAACAAGCTGGGCCTGATCCACAAGGACTGCCTGACCGTCACCGGCAAAACCGTGGGCGAAAACCTCAAGGCGCTCAATGCCCATATTGAGGATCCGGACGTGATCCATCCCATCGGGCAGGCCTATTCCAAACAGGGCGGCATCGCCATCCTGCGCGGCAGCCTCGCGCCGGGCGGCGCGGTGGTCAAGCAGTCCGCCGTGGCCCCGGAAATGATGCGCCGCGACGTGCGCGCCAGGGTTTTTGAATCCGAAGAGGACGCCATGCACGCCATTCTGGACGGCAAGATCCAGCCCGGCGACGGCGTGGTGATCCGCTACGAAGGTCCGCGCGGCGGGCCGGGCATGCGCGAAATGCTTTCGCCCACAGCGGCCATCACCGGCATGGGCCTGGGCAAGGACGTGGCCCTGCTCACGGACGGCCGCTTTTCCGGCGGCACCAACGGCGCGGCCATCGGCCATATTTCGCCGGAAGCCGCCGACGGCGGGGTGATCGCCCTAGTGCGCGAGGGCGACATGATCCATATCGACATTCCGGGACGCAAGTTGGATCTGCTGGTGGACGAGGCGGAACTGGAAAAGCGCCGGGCCAAACTGGCCCGGCCCAAGAAGGACTGCCCTTACCCGGTGCTGCGGCGCTACGCCTATCTGGTCAGCTCGGCGGCCAACGGCGGCCGCTACAAGGATATCTGATCCGGCCCGGTCGGAACGCCACGGAACATAAAAAAACCCGCCCGCCTTGTGTGCATCCACAAGGCGGGCGGTTGTGATTGAGGGCTGCGCCTAAAACTCCAGATTGCCCGGCGTGCGCGGGAAGGGAATCACGTCGCGGATGTTGGTGATGCCCGTGAGCAGCATCAGCAGGCGCTCGAAGCCCAGGCCGAAGCCCGCGTGCGGCACGCTGCCGAAGCGCCGCAAATCCAGATACCACCAGTAGTCCTCGGGCTTCTGCCCCAGTTCGCGGATGCGGGCATCCAGGCGGTCCAGGCGTTCCTCGCGCTGGGATCCGCCGATGAGTTCGCCGATGCGCGGCACCAGCATGTCCATGGCCGCCACGATCTCGTTGTCGTCGTTGAGACGCATGTAGAACGCTTTGATTTCCTTGGGATAATCATAGACGATGACCGGCCGCTGAAAGTGCTCCTCGGCCAGATAGCGCTCGTGCTCGGTTTGCAGGTCCACGCCGAAGGTCACGGGAAAGGCGAATTCCTTGTCGCTGTCCTCCAGAATATGGATGGCCTCGGCATAGGGCACGCGGGCGAAAGGCTGGCGCAGCATGCCGTGCAGGCGCTCCAGCAGGCCCTTGTCCACGAAATTGTCAAAGAGCTTCACGTCCGCCTCGCAGTGGGACAGCACGTGTTCGATGACGTGGCGGGTAAGGCTTTCGCCCAGTTCCATGAGGTCCGTGAGGTCCGCGAAGGCCATTTCCGGCTCGATCATCCAGAATTCGGCGGCATGGCGCGGGGTATTGGAGTTTTCGGCCCGGAAGGTGGGGCCGAAGGTGTAGACCCGCCCCAGGCCCAGGGCCAGCGCCTCGGCCTCCAGCTGGCCGGACACGGTGAGATTGCAGGGACGGTTGAAAAAGTCGCCGTCCGTGTTTTTTTCGCCCGGCGCAAGGGTGGTGACGCGGAACATCTCGCCTGCGCCCTCGCAGTCCGAACCGGTGAGCACGGGCGTGTGCACCCAGGCGAAACGCCGTCCGTGGAAAAAGCCATGTACCGCGCGCCCGGCCTCGGAACGGATGCGGAAGGCCGCCCCGTATTTGTTGGTGCGCGCGCGCAAATGGGCGATGCCGCGCAGGAATTCGTCGGTATGGCGTTTTTTCTGCAAGGGAAAGCTTTCCGGATCGGCCAGGCCGAAGACCGTGACGCCTTTGGCCCGCACTTCCCATTTCTGGCCCTTGCCCGGCGAGGCCACCAGTTCGCCGCTTACGGCCAGGGCCGCGCCGGTATTGGCTTCGCCCAGAGCCGCGTGGGCCTCGGTGCCCTCGTCCACAATGCACTGCATGTTGGCGAGGCAGGAGCCGTCGTTGATCTCCACAAAGGAAAAGCCCTTGGCGTCGCGGCGAGTGCGCACCCAGCCGCAGAGAGTAATGTCGGTCCGCGCCTTTTCGGCGTTGAGGGCATCGATGATGAGTGTGCGCTGCATGGGATTGCTCCTTGCGGAGGGATTTCGCCCGGAAAGAATCTGGACAGTGTAGCCTTTCCCCGTGCGCGGTTCAAGAGTGGGGGAGGTCCGCAGGGCGGGCGCATCTAAAACAAGCTTGGCTCTAGACCATCAAGTTCTTGTTCTTTGACACCAGGAGGTTG